>JAVYSA010000024.1:0-20741 GCA_038729445.1 Thermoplasmata archaeon | reverse complement strand
CAAGCACTCCGTGCGTGGCGGACGGGTGGAGGTGACCCTGCACGACGGACGGAACTTCGTCGTGCCGGCCGACAGCCCGTACCGCGTCGGGGACTCGGTGCAGATCGCCCTCCCGGGGCAGGCGATCGAGCGGCACGTGCCCCTCGCGCCGGGCCACCTCGCCTTCATCAGCGGCGGATCCCACGTCGGCGAGTTCGCGCACGTGGACCGTGTCGAGGTCCGCAACTCGTCGCAGCCGAACCTGATCCACTTCAAGGAGGGGTTCGCGACGATCGCCGAATACGCCTTCGTGGTCGGAGAGACGGCCCCGCTCGTGACGCTGCAGGGAGGCCTCTCCGCATGATCGGCCCGTCGCCTCCGGCCACGGGAGGCCCCGCCCCCGCCGCAGGGAACCCGATGCGCGCCCTGCGGATCATCAAGGTCGTCATCAACGCCGGCGTGGGCGAGTCCGGCGACGCCCGGGCGAAGGCCGAGAAGGTCCTCGAGATGGTCGCCCACCAGAAGCCGGTCGCCACGCGGGCCCGCTCGACGAACCGGGACTTCGGCATCCGGCAGGGCCAGGAGATCGGGGCGAAGATCACGCTCCGCGGGGCCCGGGCCGAGGAGTTCCTTGATCGGGCGCTCGAGGCCCGGGACCGGCAGCTCGATCCGGCGTCGATCGACCGGTTCGGCAACATCTCTTTCGGGATCGCCGACTACACGGACTTCTCCGGCATGAAGTACGACCCGCAGATCGGCATCCACGGGATGGACATCGCGGTCGAGCTGGGCCGGCGCGGCTGGCGGATCCGGGACCGGCGGACCCGCTCGGCGGCGATCCCGCCGTCGCTTCGGGCGACCCGGGAGGAGACGCGCCAGTTCCTCGCGGAGCGGTTCCGCGTCACGTTCGTGGAGTGAGGGGTCGATGAAGCCGAAGAAGTCGTTCGGGCGCAAGGAAGGGTGCCTGCGGTGCGACCGCAAGCGGGGGATCGTCCGGCGCTACGGGCTCCACGTCTGTCGGCAGTGCTTCCGCGAGGTGGCGCCGGACCTCGGCTTCCGCAAGTACCAGTGAGGGACAAGGGGACGATGCACCAGGATCTGCTCAACGACGCGCTCGTCGCGCTCCGGCACGCCGACCGGGGCGGCAAGGCGCAGGTCTCGATCGAGCCGACCTCCCGCCTGCTCGGGGAGGTGCTCCGGATCCTGCGCGAGCACCGGTACATCGCCGACTTCTCGTTCTCCGAGAACGGCCGGGGCGGCCGCTACGACGTGACCTTGGCCCGGCGCATCAACCACTGCGGCGTCATCAAGCCCCGGCTCGCGGTCCCGTACCGGGAGCTCGAGCGGTTCGAGTCGCGCTACCTTCCCGCCCAGGACTTCGGGCTTCTCGTGGTGAGCACCCACCGGGGGATCCTGACGCACCGGGAGGCGCGGGACCAGAAGATCGGAGGGAAGCTGCTGGCGTATGTCTACTGAGACCGTCACCGTCGCGGTCCCCGTGCCGCCCCGCGTCGCCGTGCGGCAGGACGGCGGGAGGCTCGTGGTCGAGGGCCCGCTCGGGCGGGTCGAACGGCGCTTCCCGGTGGGAGCCCTCTCGCTCGAGATCCGCGGGGCCGAGGCCGTCCTGACGCTCACCCTTCCCCCCCGCCGGCGCGCGTCGCGCGCCCTGCTGCGGACGTGGGAGGCCCACCTGCGCAACCTCGTCGGCGGAGTGACCCGCGGGGTCGAGGCGAAGATGAAGGTCGTGGCGGCCCACTTCCCGATGAAGGTCGCGGTCAAGGGGGAGACACTCCTGATCGAGAACTTCCTCGGGGAGAAGCACCCGCGGTCGGCGCCGCTCCTTCCGGGGACCCGGGCGCAGGTCGAGGGCGAGTTCGTGATCCTGAACGGCAACGACATCGAGCAGATCGGCCAGAGCGCCGCCAACATCGAGCGGGCGACGCGGATCCGGGAGTACGATCCCCGCGTCTTCCAGGACGGCATCTACCTCATCGAGCGGGCCCACCTCAAGGAGGCGGCGGCATGAGCGACCCGGAGCCGACGGGGACCGAGGAGGGGGCGGACGCCGGCACCCCGGCGCGGCGCCGCCGACGCACCGGCGCATCCCCCGCCGCGTCCCCCGGAACGGAGCCGACGAAGGGCGCGATCGCCCCCTCGGGCTCCGCCCCGCCCGCCGGGACGGCAAAGGAGAGCGCCCCCACGGAGGAGGAGACCCCCGCTCCGAAGCGGGCGACCCTCTCCCCCGAGGTCGCGCGGGCCCTCGCCCTGCGCCGGGAGACCGACCGGCGCCGGCCGAGGTTCGTCCGCCAGGCCGCCCACCGCTACGCGCGGATCGGCCGATGGGAGAGCTGGCGCCGCCCCCGCGGCCTGCAGTCGAAGCAGCGGCGGCACTACGGCTACCGGCCGACCGTCGTGAGCATCGGCTTCCGCTCCCCGGCCGCCGCCCGCGGCCTCCTGCCGAACGGATTCCGGCCCGTGGTCGTGCGGACCCGCGAGGAGATCGAGGCGATCGACGGGCGCACGCAGGCGATCTACATCGCGCGGACGGTCGGCACCCGCCGCCGGCTGGCGCTCGAGGAGGCGGCCCGGCGCCTGGGAATCCGCGTGCTCAACCCGATCGCGGCGGCGGAGGAGGAGACGTAGGCCGTGACCGACCTGTCCAACCAACGCCGCCTCGCGGCCGGGCTGCTGAAGTGCGGCGAGAACCGCGTGTGGATCGACCCGGCACGGACGGAGGACCTCGTCGACGCGGTCACCCGCCAGGACATCCGGTCGCTGATCAAGTCCGGCGCGATCCGCCGCCGGGCCGTGCTGGGCACGAGCCGGGCCCGGGCACGGCGGCACGCCGCGGAGGTCCGCAAGGGCCGGCACTCCGGCCCGGGATCCCGGCGCGGCACCCCGACCAGCCGGGTGAGCGGAAAGGAGCGGTGGATCCGGCGGATCCGCGCCCAGCGGGAGCTCCTCAAGGAACTCCGCGACTCCGGCAGGATCACCCCCGCGGTCTACCGGTCGTTCTACCGGAAGGCGAAGGGAGGGATGTTCCGGAGCCGGGCGCACCTCCGGCTCAACCTGAAGCTCGCCGGCCACCTCGCCAGCGAGGAGGGTGCGGCATGAGCACCGGTCCGCGCTACCGGGTCCCCTTCCGGCGCCGCCGGGAGGGACGGACCGACTACCGGATCCGGCTCAAGCTGCTCAAGAGCGGGACGACCCGCGCGGTCGTCCGCTTCTCCCACCGGCGGGTCGAGGTCGCCCTGGTCGACTTCGCACCGGAGGGGGACCGGGTGGTCGCGCAGGCGACCAGCTTCGAGCTCGGCGCGCTCGGGTTTCCCCCGGCCAGCCGCGCCTCCACCCCGGCCGCCTACCTCACCGGTTACCTTGCCGGACTGCGTGCCCGCGCCGCCGGGCGCGAGGCGGCGATCCTTGACCTGGGGCTGCGCCGCCCCACCGCGGGGGGTCGCGCGTTCGCGGCCCTCAAGGGGCTGCTCGACGCCGGCATCGGCATCCCGCACGGGGAGACCGCGTTCCCCTCCGACGAGCGCCTGAACGGCACGCACCTGACGCCCCCGCTCCCGAAGCCTCTCGAGGCCTACAAGATGCAGCTTCCGGCGATCGTGCCCCGGGGCACGGAGGTCCGCGCGTGACGGCGATGGCGACGGCGGGGGGCACGGGCTCCTCCGGCACGGCGGGCCCCGCCGGGGCTGGACCGGCCCCGTGGGTCCCGAAGACGGAGCTCGGCCGGCGCGTGGCGAGCGGGGAGCTCACGACCATGGCGGCGGTCCTGGCGACCGGCCTGCCGCTGCGCGAGGCCGGGATCGTCGACAAGCTCCTGCCCGGCCTCCACGACGAGGTCCTGGACGTCAACATGGTCCAGCGGATGACCGACTCCGGTCGTCGGTTCAAGTTCGCCGTGACGGTTGTCGTGGGCAACGGCGATGGCTACGTCGGGCTCGGGCGCGCCAAGGGGCGCGAGGTCGGACCGACGATCCGCCGCGCGATCGACCGCGCGAAGCTCGGCATCGTCGAGATCCTCCGCGGCTGCGGCAGCTGGGAGTGCGGCTGCGGGAGGTCCCACACGGTCCCGTTCCGCACCGCCGGCCGCAGCGGATCGGTCGTCGTCACGCTCAAGCCCGCCCCCCGGGGCGTCGGCCTCGCCGTCGGGGACGTCGTCAAGCCGATCCTGCGCTTCGCGGGAATCACCGACGCCTGGGGGTTCACCGACGGGCACACGAAGACCACGGTCAACTATGCGCAGGCGGCGTACCGGGCCCTCGCGGAGCTCTCCCGGCTCAAGGTGCCGGAGGAGGATGTCCAGCGGCTCAAGATCGTCCGCGGCCCGGTCGGCACCTCGATCCTGCCCCCGAAGGAGGAGGGGCCCCGCCCGATGCGCGGCGGGCGGCGGGGCGGGCCCCCCGGTCGGGGTGGTCCCGGCGGGAACCGCGGAGGCGGACGGCCCGGGGCACCGCGCGGGCCACCGCGGGGAGGTCGGTGAGCGCGATGGCCTGGCTCGTGGTCCGGGTCCGGGGGACCCTGCATGCGCGGCGGGACATCGCGGAGACGCTCCGCTGCCTCCACCTGACGCGGGCGAACCACGCGACGATCGTCCCCGAGACGCCGGCGTTCCGAGGGATGCTCGCCAAGGTCCAGGGCTATGTCACCTGGGGCGAGGCGGAGGCCTCGGCGGTGGAGCTCCTGCTCCGCGAGCGGGGCGTCGCCGAGGACGGACGATGGCTGCGCGAGCCGGCGCCGGACGGGAGCGCCGGAGCAGACCTCTCCCGCCTGGCGGCGGAGGCCGCGGCCGGCGGGATGGGACCCCTCGCGGGGGTCCGCCCGCTCTTCCGGCTCAAGGCGCCGGCCGGGGGCTGGCGCTCGACCAAGAAGCCGTACCGGCTCGGCGGCGCCCTGGGCTACCGTGGGCCGGCGATCAACGATCTGGCCCGTCGGATGGTCTAGGGGGAGGGGGGAGGATGCCGAGCCGCACGCGGAAGTTCCGTGGCCTGAGGACCCACGGACGGGGAATCAAGGCCGGACGGGGCGCGGGCAAGCAGGGGGGCCGCGGCAACGCGGGGCTCCACAAGTACAAGTTCAAGTCGATGCTCCTCTACGCGCCGGACCACTTCGGCCGGCACGGGTTCAAGCGCCCCCCCGAGATCGTCGAACGGCCCCGGGCGCTCAACGTCGGGGACCTCGAGGGGTTCCTTCCGATCCTCCGGGCCGCCGGTGCGGTCCGGGAGGAAGGGGAGGGCTGCGTCGCCGATCTTGCCAGGGTGGGGGTCGATCGCCTTCTTGGGGGAGGCCGGGCCCGAAGGACCTGGTCCGTCTACGTCCCCTACGCGAGCCGCCACGCCCGGGAGAAGGTCACGGTCCTCGCCGAGGCGCCGGCGCTCGACGGCGCCCCCAAGAGTATATAATCGACTCCCGGGCTCCGAGCGGTCTCGATGGCGGAAGAGGAGATCCCGCGCAACCCGCGCTGGGCGATCCCCTTGGCCCTGATCGGGGTCGCGATCGTCGCCCTGTTCTGGTACTGGGACGCGCCGACGCTGCTCGCCCTCGTCTTCGTCGCGCTCGGGATGTTCTGCGTGATGGGGCTCCTGTACCTGGGCCTCTCGTACACCGGGCCGAAGTCCCGCCTCTACGGCCTCAAGCCCCTGAGCAGCCGCCTGCCGGCGATCGCCCAGCCGAAGGGACACGTGCACTTCCGCACGAAGATGGTCTGGACGATCCTCGTCGTCCTCGTCTACTTCCTGCTGACGAACATCTACCTCTTCGGTGTCGACCAGGCGACCGTCATCGACCTCTTCGCGAGCTACCGCGCGATCCTCGCCGGCGCCCAGGGCACGATCATGGACCTCGGGATCGGGCCGATCGTCACGGCCTCGATCATCATGCAGCTGTTCGTCGGGGCGAAGATCATCAACCTCGATCTCACCGACGACGAGGACAAGGGGATGTACCAGGGCTCGCAGAAGGTCCTCGTCCTGGTGATGATCTTCGTGGAGTCGATCCCGCAGGTCTTCGGGTACATCACTCCCTCCGCGAGCCTCATCTCCGGGCTCTCCGCGGTCTCGGGCGGCAACGGCCTGCTCCTCGCGAACACGATCATCGTCGCCCAGCTGGTCTTCGGCTGCTACCTCGTCTTCCTGATGGACGAGGTCGTCTCGAAGTGGGGGATCGGCAGCGGGATCTCCCTCTTCATCGCCGCCGGGGTCAGCCAGCAGCTCGTCCAGGGGACGCTCAACTGGCTGCCGCAGGCCGGCACGTCGATCCCGAGCGGCACGATCCCGAAGACGATCTACTACCTCACGAACTTCGGCGCCGGCTCGCTCTCGAGCGGCGGATGGACCCAGATCCTCCTCGCCCCGCCGAACCCGATCATCGCGCTGGTCGGGACCGCGGTGATCTTCTTCCTCGTCGCCTGGACGGAGTCGACGCGGATCGAGCTGCCGCTCTCCCACGCCGAGGCCCGCGGCGCGCGCGGGCGCTATCCGTTGCGCCTCATCTACGCCAGCAACATTCCGGTCATCCTGATGAGCGCCGTGCTGGCGAACGTCTCCGTCATCACGATCCTGCTCTGGACGAACCCGAGCCTCGCCCACTTCCCGCTCCTCGGGGGCCAGTGGTGGCTCGGGTCGTACCCCACGGCGGCCTTCGCCCAGGCGAACAACATCTCCCAGACGACCCCCCTCACGGGAATCGCCTGGTACCTCCAGACCCCCAACGGCCTCGCGGCGTGGTTCCTCCCGCTCATCAACTTCCAGGTCTACCAGTCGGAGCTCCTCGGCCACTCCTGGTGGCAGGGGATCCTCCATGTGGTGATCTACTTCGGGATCATGGTCGGCGGCTCCATCCTCTTCGCGAAGTTCTGGATCCAGACGACGAACATGGGTCCGGAGGCGGTGGCGCGCCAGATCGAGGCGTCGGGGATGCAGATCCCCGGCTTCCGGAGGGAGCCCCGCGTCCTGCGGCGGGTGCTCGAGCGCTACATCCCGGTGATCACGGTCATCAGCGGCGCCGCGGTCGGGGCCCTCGCGGCCGGGGCCGACCTCATCGGGACCGTCGGCAACGCGAGCGGCACGGGGGTGCTCCTTTTGGTCGGCATCATCATTAACCTCTACGAGGCGATGGGGCGGGAGCAGCTGATGGAGATGAACCCGCTGCTCCGCCGCTTCCTGGGAGGCGAGGCGTGAGGCCCGGCCCGCGCGACGAGGAGCCCCTCCCGTCCGGAGAGGAGGGGGCGGAGGAGGCGCCCGCCGCCGACGGGGACGGGGCAGCGGAGGAGACGGACGACGCAGGCGAGGGGGCCCCGGTCGAGGCCGCGAGCGCCCCCGCGGCGGCCCCGGCCCGGCCGCCCCCGCCGAAGTTCAAGATCTCGACCTTCGTCCTCGTCTTCCTCGGGATGCTCGGGTTCCTCATGCTGATCGACACCGGCACCCGGACGGCGATCACGCAGTGGATGGGCAGCGCCCAGAACCCGACCGGCTGGCTCTACGTGCTCATCGGCTTCCACAGCCAGTACCTGCTCCTGACGATGGCCCTCGCCGGCGCCATCGAGATGGCGATCACCGCCATCGCCTACAACTACACGACCGACTGGATCAAGACCGCCAAGGTCCAGAAGTGGTCAAGCGCCTTCCGCAAGGTGCAGATGGCCGCCTACCGGTCCGGCAAGCGCGACCGGATCGACGAGCTCAAGCCGTTCCAGCAGCGCCTGACCCGGCTGTCGAGCGAGGTCTCGATCGCCCAGTTCAAGGGGATGGCCGTCACCTGGTTCCTGCTCATCGTCATCTACTCCTGGGTCGGCCAGGTGATCGCCGACGCGCCGTCGGCGGTCGTCCACGTCGCCGGACCGGTGACGGTCAACCTCATGGCGACGGTCGCGGGGTACTTCCCCTACTGGTTCTTCATGTTCAGCCTGTACACGATCCCCCTTTCCTTCGTCTTCCGCCGGTTCCTCAAGCACTACTGGCTGGTGCGCTACGAGGAGAAGCACCTGGCCGCCTCGACCCCTTCCTCGGCGACGGGAAGCTAGGGCGGAGGCCGGTCGGACCGTGCTGCGGGCCGTCGTCGCGGTCGGGGGACCGCCGGGAAGCGGGAAGTCGACGGCCGGCCGGGCCCTCGCGGCGACCTTCGGGCTCGCCTACCACAGCGCCGGCGGCCTCTTCCGCGCGGAGGCGGCCCGCTCCGGCCTCGACCTGGAGGCGTTCAGCCGCTACGCGGAGTCCCATCCCGAGATCGACCGAACGGTCGACGAGGCCATGGCCCGGCTCGGCCGGCCGGGGGCGCTGCTCGACGGCCGGATCCAGGGTCCTCTGCTCCGTCGTCGGGGGGTGCCGGTCTACGTGATCGCGATCACCGCGGCCGAGGACGAGCGGATCCGTCGGGTCGCCGCCCGCGACGGGCAGAGCCTCGCGGAGGCGGCCCGGCGGATCCGGCAACGGGCCGAGAGCGAGCGGACGCGCTACCGGGCGGAGTACGGGATCGACCTTGACCGGGAGCCGGCGGACCTCGTCGTCGACACGACCGAGCTTCCCCCCGCCGCCGTGCACGACCGCATCGCCGCGTACCTGAGGGCCCGGGAGGCGGGGGCGCCCCCGTGAGCGGACCATCGACGGGGGCGGCGGAGGATCCCCTTGCGGCCCGCCGGCGCGAGGGGGCCTTCCTCCTCATCGACAAGCCGCGGGGACCCTCCTCCCACCAGGTCACGGCCTGGGCGCGGGATCTCATCGGCGCCGACCGGGCCGGCCATGCCGGGACCCTCGACCCGAACGTCTCGGGCCTCCTCTGGATCGGCGTCGGCCGGGCCCTGAAGCTCCTGCCCCTGGTCCTCGAGTTCCCGAAGCGCTACATCGGTGTCCTCGAGTTCCACGCGGCGCCGCCGGCGGCGGAGCTCGCCCGCGTCCTCGCGGAGTTCACCGGCCCGGTCTACCAGACCCCTCCGGTACGGTCGGCGGTCCGGCGCGAGCGCCGCGTCCGCACGATCCACCGGCTCGACCTGGTGGAGCGGGAGGGGACCCTCGCGGTGATCGACGTGGTCGCCGACTCGGGGACCTACGTGCGGACACTCGCCGTCGACGTCGGCGACGCCCTCGGTGTCGGAGCCCACCTCGCCGAGCTGCGGCGGACCGGGACCGGCCCGTTCCGCGAAGGGCAGGCGATCCCGCTCGGCCGCCTCGCCGACGCCCGGGCGGCCTACGACGCGGGGACCCCCGGGCCGCTCCTCGCCCTCCTGCACCCGCCGGAGGAGGTCTGGCGGGAGTTCCCCGTCGTCCGGATCCGCGGGGCCGCCGCGAGCGCGGTGGCGCACGGGGCCGGACTGGCGCGGGGCGGGATCGCCTCGGTCTCGCGTCCGTTCTCGGCCGGCGCGCATGTCGTCCTCGTCCCGGAGGCGGGCGGGGAGGCGATCGCGATCGGCCGTGCCAACGTCCCCAGCGGGGAGATGCGCGGATCCCGGCCGGGATGGGTCGTGACGACGGAACGGGTCCTCGCGGATCCGGCCCGCTATCCGCCGTCGTGGGGCCGGCGCGGTCCGGCGCCCGTCGACCTTATCTGACGCGCCGGAGGTCGCCCGCCGATGCCCCCCGCGACACGGGCCGGCCGCGGTGTCGTCGCCTTCGAGGCGCTCGGCCGCTCGATCGTCCGCCACCCGTGGCGGTACATCGCCCTCTGGCTCGCGGTCTTCGTCGTCACCCTGCCGTTCCTCCCGATGCTCGGGTCGGTCACCACGAACTCCACGACGACCCTCCCGTCGAATGCGCCGAGCTCGGTCGCCCAGGCCGAGTTCGACCGGCTCTTCCCGTCGCAGGCGGCCGGAGGCGCCTCGAGCTACCTCCTCTTCACCGGGCCGAACCTGACCGGCCGGATGGCGCAGGGGACGATCGAGAACGTCACCCGGGCCGTCGCCCAGGACCCGTCCCTGACCGACATCGCCTCGGTCCAGAGCGTCTACACGCAGTACGCGTCGTACCTGGCCGGCCAGGTCGTCCTGTCGGCGGAGGCGATCCAATCCGCCCTTGGGACGGCCCCGCCGCTGCCGGTCGCGGTCAACGAGTCCGCGCAGCTCTTCTGGGGGGTGCCGGCGGCCTACGTCGCGACCTGGCAGGCCCTGGTCGCCAACGGGACGCCGGCCCCGCGGGCGAACGTCCTTGCCGAGTCCTCGACGGCCCACCGCTTTGCCAACGACTCGGCCGCGCTCCTCGTCCTGGGGGCGTTCTACGACGGGGCCCCGACCCCCGGCACCGGCTTCAACGGATCGCTCGACTGCGCCGCGGACCCGTCCACGGTGGTCGCGTGTGCCGACCGGGCGGCCCGGCAGAACGAGCCCGCGGTCGTCGGCCAGATCGCTCCCCCGGGGACCGGGGCCCTGGTCGCGAACACGGCCCTCGCGACGCTCGCCCTCGAGAACTTCACCGCGGCGGCCTCCCAGCGGGGGACGGCGACCGCGGTGCTCAGCGTGCTCGTCGGGCTTCCGGCCCCGTTCCTGGGCACCGTCTGGGACGACTACCCGACCCGGGTGCCGACCCTCGCCGAGGCGCACGCGTGGGCGAACGCCACCGTCGCCAACGCGACGCTCGCCGACGAGCCCATTCCCGTCCCGCTCTCGATCGCCTCCGGCTACGTGGCGGCCTCGGGCACCGCGCAGATCGTCATCGTCTCGTTCACGGTCTCCGACGGGTACACGAACGCCTCGGGGGGCTCCCCCGTCTACCACGACATCGATCTGATCGACTCGCTCGTCCCCCCGATCGTCCGGGCGAGCGCCGTGCCCGTCGGATCGATCGCCTTCGTCCAGACCGGCCCCGCCCCGCTCGACCAAGCGGAGCAGACGGTGATCAACGAGGCGATCGCGCTCGTCCTGCCGATCACCGTGGTCGTGCTCCTCCTCGTGACGGCCCTCTACTTCCGCTCGCCGGTGACGCCGCTGGCCGCCTTCGCCGGCCTCGCGGTCGCGCTGGTCGTCGGCCTCGGAGGGACCGTGCTGCTCGGCACGCTGGTCACCCACGTCGACACGACCAGCATCACGCTCGAGGAGGTCTTCGTCCTGGGCGTGGGGACCGACTACGCGATCTTCCTCATCTCCCGCTACCGGGAGGAGCGCCTCGCGGGGGTCCCGTCCCCCGAGGCGGTCGTCGTCAGCGTCTCATGGGCCGGCCAGAGCGTGGCGACCAGCGGCACGACCGCCGTGATCGCCACCCTCGCCCTCACGTTCAGCGGGGTGGCGTTGCTCTCCCAGTGGGGTCTCGTCCTCTCCTTCGCGGTCCTGGCGACGGTCCTGCTGTCGCTGACGATGGTCCCGGCGATCCTGGCCCTCGCCGGGCCCCGGGTCTTCTGGCCGATGGCCGGACGCCGGTTCGAGCGCGCCGCCGCCCTCCAGGCCGCCCGCTTGGAGGCAAAGACGACCTACTTCCACCGGGTCGCCCGGCTGACCCGGCAGCGCCCCTATGCGATCCTCGCGGTCGTCCTGCTCCTCTCGGTCCCCCTGGTCGCGATTGCGCTCAACGTCCCGATCTCCTACGATTTCTACCAGCAGCTCCCGACGAGCCAGAGCGCGGTCGCCGGCCTGCACACCCTGGGGTCCCACTTCGGGGAGGGGTTCGCCTTCCCCACGACCGCCCTCGTCTCGTTCGCGGGCCCGCTGCTGGTCGGCGACCAGGCCAACGCGACGGAGTTCCGGGACCTCGCGAACCTGACCGCCATCGCGAGCGCCACCGGCGGCGTCGCCTCGGTCGAATCCCTGGTCGGGCCGTACGGCGGCCCCCTCGGGGCCTGGCTCAACCTCTCCTCCGCGCCGATCGCGGTGCGCACGAACCTCGAGGGGCTCGCCCGGTCGTTCATCGGGAACGACGGGAGGACCGTCCTGCTCGTCGTCGTCTCCAACGTGAGCGGACTGTCGGCATCGGCGATCTCCGTCGTCGACTCCTTGGGCCAGCGGATCGACCGCTACGCGGCGGACCATCCGGCGGTCCAGGGGGCCGCGTTCCTCGGCGGCGCCCCGGTGACCCGGGACCTCGCCACCCAGGCCTCCCTCGCCACCCAGCGCCTGATCCTCGCGGTGGCGATCGCCCTGCTCGTGGTCCTGTTCGTCGTCCTGCGTTCTTGGCTGCTTCCCCTGCTCGCGGTCGCGACGATCGGGCTGTCGATCGCCTGGGCGTGGGCGCTCACCGACCTCACGCTGACCGCGGGATTCGGGCTGCCGATCTTCTTCTTCGTGCCGACGCTCATGTTCATCCTGATCCTGGGCCTCGGCATCGACTACAACATCTTCCTGCTGACCCGCGTCCGCGAGGAGCGGGTCAAGGCACGCAGCACCGCCGAGGCGACGGAGCAGGCGCTCTCCCGGACCGGCGGGATCATCACCGCGGCGGCGGTCATCCTCGCCGGGGCCTTCGCGACCCTGCTGGTCGGCGACTTCGTCCTGCTGGTCGCGATCGGCTTCTCCGTCGCGGTCGCGGTGCTGCTCGACGCGATGGTCGTGCGGACCTACCTCGTGCCCTCGATCCTCCAGATCCTCGGGGACCGCGCCTGGAACCTCCGGCGCCGCGCGCCGGCCCCGGCTCCCGCGCCCGGGGAGGACGGGGAGGCCCGGGGCCCTCCGGAACCCGTGCCTAGGCCCTGAGGTAGCGCGCCGCGGCCCGGGCGAGGTGCGTGTCGGCCGCGCTCGCGTCGACGACCTCCTCGACCGTGCCGTCCGGGGCGACGAAGAAGCTCACCCGGCGGGCGTGGCCGGACGGGCCGAGGACGCCGTAGGCCCGGGCGACGGCCTTGGTCTCGTCGGCGACGAGGGAGAAGGGCAGGCCGTACTTCTTCGCGAAGGCGAGCTGGTCGGCGCAGGTGTCGGTGCTGACCCCCACGATCGTCACGCCGCGGGCCTGGAATTCCGCATGCCGGTCGCGGAATCCCTTCGCCTCGATCGTGCAGCCGGGGGTGTCGGCCTTCGGGTAGAAGTAGAGAATTCGGGGCCGTCCTTGGGTCGACGAGAACCGGAACGATCGGCCGTCCTGCAGCTTCGCCTCGAAGTCCGGAGCCTTCTCGCCCACCGCGACCATCGGCCGCTCGATGGTCCCGGCGGGTATATATCCTCCTCCGCGGGGCCCGGGGGCCCCCCCCGGTCAGGGGTCGGTGACCGTCACGAGCGTCTCGGTCCCCCGGATGCCGGGGATCGTCCGGATCTGCTGCATCACCACGTCGAGGGCGGCGTTGATGTGCTGGGCCCGCAGCTGGACGATGACATCGAACGGGCCCGTGACCGCCTGGACCTCGACCACCAACGGCACCTGCCGGAGCCGCCCGATCACGGCCTCGAGCGCCCCGAGCTCGACCTCGGCGAGGACGTAGATCGTCTCCATCGGCCGACACCGTCTCAGGGCCCGGACGGCATTTCAACCTAGCCGGCGCGCCTTCCCCCCTCCCGGGCTCCCAAAGGGCTATCTTGGCCCCGCGGAAGCAGGGCCGATGCCCCCGCTGGCGTTCCACGACAGCCGGACCGGCCGGTGGGCCCGCCTCGGGTCCCCGCGGCGGCGGCAGGTGGCGATGTACGTCTGCGGGCCGACGGTCTACGCGCCGACGCATGTCGGGCACGCGCGCACCTACCTCTACTTCGACATCGTCCGCCGCTACTTCGCGGCGACCGGCGTCGCCGTGCGGCACCTGATGAACCTCACCGACGTCGAGGACAAGATCACGCTCCGGGCCCGGGAGCTCGGGGTCTCCCCCCGGACGCTCGCCCGGCAGGAGGAACGGAGGTTCTTCGCCGACATGGACGCGCTCGGCGTCCTCCGCCCGACCTACGCGCCGCGGGCGAGCGACTTTGTCGGGGCGATGGTCGAGCACGCGCGGCGCCTCGCACGGACCGGCCGGGTCCACCGTCTCGGCGACGCCTGGTTCTACCGGCCCCCCGAGCGGACCCGGGCGAGGAACTTCGCTGTCGCCACCGAGCTCGAGCGGCACCGGGTCCTCGAGCCCCGGGGCACGCCGGTGCCGCCCCTCGACCTCCGCGAGTTCCTCGTCTGGCGCCGGCAGGAGCCTCCCGAGCCGTCCTGGGAGGGGCCATGGGGCCGCGGCGTCCCCGGTTGGCACCTCGAGTGCTACGCGATGGCCGACCGGTACCTCGGCATCCCGATCGACCTCCAGGGCGGCGGCCAGGACCTTATCTTCCCCCACCACTACGCCCAGAACGAGATCGCCTTCGCCCTGCGGGGCACCCCGTTCTCGAGGACGTTCCTGCACACGGGCTTCGTGCTGAGGGACGGTCGGAAGATGTCGAAGTCCGTCGGGAACCTGGTCGACCTGGGCCCGACCGTGCGGCGCTGGGGCCCCAATGCCCTGCGCTGGTACCTGCTCGGGGTCCCGCGGACCGAGGCCCTCAACTGGGAGACCCGGGGGATCGCCCGTGCGGCGCACGAGGTCGACCGCGTCGACCGGGCCCTCTCCGCCGCGGTCGCGCCGGGAGGAGGGGGCGGGCTGCCCGTGCGGCGCCTACGTACCCTCGCCGCCCACGTGGAGGCCGCGATCGCCTCGGAACTCGGCACGGACCGTGCCTTCGGTGCGATGCGGACGCTCGTGGAGGAGCTGGACCGGCTCCCGCAGGCCAGGGTCGCCCGGGGGGACCGGGGCGAGGCGCGGCGGCTGCTCGCGCGGATCGGGGCCCTCACGGGGCTTGGCTGGGGGGCCCTCCCCGCGGCATCCCGACGGCGGAAACCCGGGACGGACCGGCGCCCCGCCGGCTAGGCGAGCTCGACCAGGGTGCTCAGCCCGTTGCCGCCGCCCATGCACAGCGTGGCGAGGCCACGGCGGCCCCTCGTCTGGCGCAGCGCAAAGAGGAGCGTGACCAGGATCCGCGCCCCGCTGGCGCCGATCGGATGGCCCAGCGCGACCGCCCCGCCACGCGGGTTGAAGATCTCGTCGGGGAAGCCGAAGGCGCGCTGGACCGCGAGCGAAGCGCTGGCGTAGGCCTCGTTGTGCTCGACCCCGTCGAGGCTCGAGACCGCCCAGCCGGCGGCGGCGAGGTGCTCGCGGACCGTCGGGATCGGCGCCTCCATCACGTCCGCCGGCGCCACCCCGCTGACCGCCGTCGAGTGGATCCAGCCGATCGGGGCGAGGCCCCGGCGGGAGACCTCCCGCTCGCTCGCCAGGACGAGCATCGCCGCGCCGTCGCTCAGCTTGGAGGAGTTGCCGGCGGTCAATACCCCGCCCGGCTCGAACGCCGGGGGGAGCCGGGCGAGCGACTCCATCGAGGTCCCGGGCCGGACGCACTCGTCGGCGGCCAACCCCGGGCTCCCCGCGACGAGGCCCGCCGGGACCGGCACGAGCTCCTCGGCGAAGAGCCCCCGGGTGGCGGCGTCGGCGGCGCGCCGGTTGCTCCGCACCGCGTAGGCGTCGACCTCCTCCCGACGGAGACCGAACTTGCGCGCGACCCGCTCGCCCGTGCGGCCCATCAGCTCGTGCTCGTCGTAGGCGTCGCGGAGCGAGTCGACCTGCATTGCGTCCTCGAGGGTCCGGTCGCCGAAGTGGGTCCCCCAGCGGACCTCCCCCGGCACGAGATAGGGCGCGCGCGACATCGACTCCATCCCTCCGGCGAGGACGATCGCGGCGGCCCCCGACCGGATCTCGGCGACCGCCAGGTGGACGGCCTTCATGCCGGAGCCGCAGACCATGTGGACCGTCGTCGCCCCCGCCGTGTCCGGCACGCCCGCGTGGCGGCCGACCTGGCGGGCCGGGTTCTGGCCGACCCCCGCGGCGATCCCATGGCCGACCAGGACCTCCTCGACCGCGGAGGGCTCGAGCCCCGCCCGCTGGATCGCCGCCCGGGCGACGTGGGCCCCCAGCAGGGGCGCGGGGATGCCCCGAAGGCTCCCGAGGTAGCGACCGATCGGGCTGCGGGCAGCGGAGAGGATGGCGACCCGGGGACTGGAGGGCGAGACCGGCATCGGAGGGTTCGACCCGGACCGGGCCGATAAGGTGTGCGGGGGCGGCGCCGGCCCGGTCAGTCCTCTTCCACGCGGGGCGCGAGCAGGAACCGCCCGTTGCCCTTGCCGTGGGCCATCGTGAACTCGACCTTGAGCGGGTACTCGTTGCCGACGTGCAGCGTCACCTCGTCGGCCGAGGTGATCGACTTCATCATCCGGGAGAAGAAGTCGAGCGGGTACATGCTCTTGACCGTGTCCGCCGCCTCGAGGCGGGAGAGGCCCGGGACCCCCTTCTCGAGGTGGAGGTCGACGCGGTCGGTCTCCCCCTCGGAGTACATCGCGAAGCGCTCGGGCTCGACCTGCAACGTCACGTGGTCGGCGACGCTCTCGCTGCCGCGGATCCCCTGGCGGATCTCCTCCATCCGGACGACCGCGAGGGCCGGGGGCGTGACGTTCGGGACCTTCGGCTCGGGCATCCCCGCCGGGTCGATGACCGACATGTGCCGGGTCACCTTGCCGACCTTGACGACGAGCCGGCTCTTGCCGCCGTCGTAGTGGAGCTCGATCAGGTCGCCCGGTTTCGACAGGCGCAGGACGTCCTTGAGCTTCTCCACGTCGACACCGAGGCTCGTCGGCTCGCCGAGGAACTCCTCGAAGACGGATCCGTCGACCTTCAGCACGAGCATCGCGACATGGGACGGGTCGACGGCCTTGACCTCGATGCCGTCCTTGGAGACCTGCAGCTTGACCTCGTTGACGAGCGTGGAGACGACCTCGACGATCTCGCGGAGGTTCTCCATGCGAATCTTCGCCTTGAACATCGCGGCCCCGGGGAGCGGCTACTGCCGGCGGCTCTAAAACCTTGCCCTCGCGCCGGACGGCGAGGCTTTGCGCCGGGGGGGCCTTCGCGTGGCGATGACGGAGCTCGCGTACCTCCCGACAATCGACGCGGCCTACGTGAGGGAGTTCCGTGCGACCGTGGTCGCGCGCCCCCCCGAGGGATGGATCCTCGACCGGACCTTCTTCTATCCGGCGGGAGGAGGCCAGGCATCGGATCGGGGGTGGATCGAGACCGAGGACGGGGCGACGGCGGTCGTCGTCGAGGTGCGCCGACGGGGGGAGGAGGCGGTGCACCGCCTTCGGGGGCCGGCCGGGATCCCCCCGATCCCCGCGGGGGCCGCGGTCCGGGGCCGGATCGACTGGGACCGACGACACGGGCACATGCGGCTGCACACGGCGCAGCATGCGCTGAGCGCCCTCGCATTCCACCGGTTCGGACCACGGACGCGCCACGCCCGGATGGAGGGCACGGCAGCCCTCCTGGAGCTCGACACCGCCCTCCCGCCCTCGGCCGGCCCATGGCTCACCGAGGCGATGGCGGCGCTCGCCCGGGAACGCCGCCCGGTCCGGATCGACTTCGTCCCCCGCGCCGAATGGCTTGCCGACCCGAACCCCCGGTCGGGCCTAGTCCCGCTGCCGGAACGGGTGGATCCCGTGCGGATCGTCACGATCGAGGGGGTCGACCGATGCCCGTGTGGGGGGACCCACATCCGCTCGACGCAGGAGATCGGCCCGGTCCGCGTCCGGTGCGAGGGGGACGGCCGTCGGCTCCGCCTCGATCTCAGCGGCCCGGCCCCGCCCGTGCCCACGCCGATCGGGTAGTGCCGTAGAGGAAGACGTCGTGCCACCGCCCGTGGTGGAAGAGCGCCGCGGGGAGCCGACCCTGGCGCTCCAGCCCGAGCCGCTCGAGGAGGCGGTAGGAGGCGACGTTCTCCACGTCGCAGGTTGCCCCGACCCGCTCGACGTCCGTCGTGGCGTAGAGCCGGTCGATCAGCGCGCCGACCGCGGCAGCGCCGAACCCGCGGCCCCGGGCCGACGGCTCGCCGATGAGGTACCAGACCTCGATGGTCTCGAGGATCGGGTGCGGCCGGTAGTGGCCGACGCACCCGACCAGCTGCCCGCCCTCGCGGGCGAGGACCGAGAACCGGGGGGCGAGCGATCGGGGATCGCCCGGGGCCTCCTCGACCGACCGGACGAATTCCGGGAACGACTCCGGCTCGTACCGGTCGAAGGGGGCGACCCGCTCCGGGTCCTCGTACCACCGGTAGATCGTCTCCCGGTGCTCCGGGGCGATCGGCACGAGGTCCACCGGGGGGGACGCTGCCGCGGGGACGCGCATGCGAGCCGAGGACCTCCGGCCGGGGGCGGCCCTCCACCGGTCCGCCGGTTATATATCGGGTGACCCGTGCTGGCCGCACGATGGCGGGCAATGCGGACGCGCCTCCGGTCGTGGTCACGGGAGGGGCCGGGGCGATCGGGGCGGTCCTGGCCGAGGCGGTGCGGGCCCGGGGGGCGGAGGTCCGGATCATCGACAACCTCTCCTCGGGCCGTCGCGAGCACCTCCTGCCGCGGCTGGGGACGGACCCCGGGCTCTCCCTGACGGTCGGCGATCTGAGGGAGCCCGGGGAGTGGTCCGAGCGGTTCCGGGGCGCGGGGACCGTCTGGCACCTCGCGGCGAATCCGGACATCCGCCGGGGCACGGAGGACCCGCGCCTCGACCTCGAGAATGGCACGATCGCCACCTTCCGGGTGCTCGAGGCCGCTCGGCGGCACGACGTCCCCCGGATCGGCTTCTCCTCCTCGAGTGTCGTCTACGGCTACCCGACGGTCTTCCCCACCCCCGAGGAGTACGGTCCGCTGGTCCCCCAGTCGCTCTATGCCGCGAGCAAGTTGGCGAGCGAGGGCCTGCTGAGCGCCTACGCGCACTGCTACGGGATGCGGGTCCACATCTTCCGGTTCGCGAACATCGTCGGGCCGCACATGACCCATGGGATCCTCTTCGACCTCTTCGCCAAGCTCGACCGCGACCCGACCCGGCTCGAGGTCCTCGGGGACGGGCGCCAGGCGAAGAGCTACCTGCGGACGGAGGAGTGCGTGGAGGGGATGCTCCGGCTCGCGGAATCCTCCTCCTCGGATCCGGTGGGCATCTTCAACTTGGGCGCGGCGGACCGCATCTCGGTCCGGGAGATCGCCGAGAAGGTCGTCCGGGCCCGCGGCGGACGGGCTCGGATCGAGTACACGGGCGGGGCGCAGGGCTGGAAGGGGGATGTCCCGCAGCAGTGGCTCTCCATCGAGAAGGCGCGCCGCCACGGATGGAGCCCCCGGTGGACGAGCGCCGAGGCGGTCGACCGCTCGATCGAGGAGCTCCTCCGGTCCCGGGGCGCGCGGTAGGGGACCCGATGGCGGCCGGCCCGCGGACCCCCGGCGCGGTCACGGTCGTGGTCACGGTCCTCCGGGATCCCCGCGTCGCCCGCGCCCTCGAGAGCCTCCGGCAGCAGCGACGGGCACCCGCGTGCGTCCTGGTCGACGACGGGGGCGGTCCCGGCAGCCCCGTCCGTGCGATCGCCGAGGCGGCGGCGCGGGACTGGCCGGCGGTCCGCTGGCTGGACGCCCCCGGGACGATCGCCGAGAGCCGCAACCGGGCGCTCCGGGAGGTCACGACGGAGTTCGTCGCCTTCCTGGACGCCGACGAGATCGCCCCGCCGGGGTGGCTCGAGGAGCTCGTGGCCCCGCTCGAGGCGGACCCGGGCCTCGCCTTCACCGGCGGGCCCACCCCCGCGCTGCCGGGGAGCATCCGGGGGGCGGGGGTGGCCTACTACGACGCGTACCTCCGCCGGTTCTACGACACGGTCGCCGCGGACCATCCGGCCTCCCTGCCGATGGGCAACTCGGCCTGGCGGATGGAGGTCTTCGACCGGCTGGGGCCGCTCGACACCACGCTCTATCCCCGCGCCTCGAGCGAGGACCAGGAGTTCGCCGTGCGGGCGCTCTCGGCGGGCTGGAGGGGCCGGTACGTGCCCTCCGCGTGGGTGGAGCACGACTTCTCGGACCTGACGAGCGGCGGGATCCTCGCCAAGCAGAGCCGCTACGCGCTGGGGGGGTTCGTCGTCTGGCGCCGGCACGGCTCGACCTACGAGGCAACCGGGGGTCGGCTCGCCCCGTACCTCGCCCCGCCGGCGCTTCTCCTGGTGGGGGCGGTGGTCGCACCGTTCGGGCCGGCCCTCGGGCTCGTGCTCCTGCTCCTCGGAGCCGCCGGATTGGGCGCGCTCGCCCTCGCGCTGACCGTGCAGGGCCTCCGCTGGGAGTCGCGGTATCCCGGGATGCGGTTCCGCGCCTTCGAGATCCTCCGCCGGTGGGCGACGCTCGTCGGGGCGGCCCGCGGCTGGGTGCGGTACGGATGGAGCGGGCGCCGCGGCACCGGCCGGTCCGGCTCCGGCGCCCCGGTGTCCGGCAAACCTTAAACCGCGTCCGGGTTCGGCCCGCCGATGACCTCCCACGCCGCCCCTCCGCCCTCCGGACCGATCGCCGACGGCGAGCTCGTGCGGCTCGACTTCGAGCTGTGGGCCGACGGACCGAACGGCCCGGAGCTCGTCGGGACGACCCGGGAGGAGGTCGCGCAGAAGGCCTTGGGCCAGCTCCCCTCGGGGCGGAAGTTCGGCCCCCGGCCGCACTGGGTCGGCGGCGGGTACTTCCCCGGCGGGATCGAGAAGGCCCTCGTCGGGGCGACGGTCGGCACCGAGTTCGAGAAGACGTTCGAGCCCGCCGACGCCTTCGGCGAGCGCGATCCGAAGCTCATCGAGCTGTTCTCCATGCACGAGATCGAGCGCCTGCCCGAGATGCGGCGACAGGACGCCCACCTCGACGTCGGCACGGTCCTTTCGGTCCGCGGGCGGGAGGGCCGGGTCGTGACGCTCACGCAGGCCCGGGTCCGGATCGACTTCAATCCCCCGTTTGCCGGCCGCAAGGTCCGGGGCGTCTTCCGTGTCGAGGGCCGGATCACCGAACCGGCCGATCAGGTCCATG
>JAVYSA010000023.1:0-20948 GCA_038729445.1 Thermoplasmata archaeon | reverse complement strand
CAGCGGCAAGCGCCAGTCGACTCCGATGGCGTCGGATCCGAGACCGGCGATCGGTTCGAGCAGGTGGCTCGATCCGGTGCTGAAGTAGATCGTCGGGCATCCGGTCGGACGGAGCTCTCGGAAGATCTCCGCCAGGGGCTCCGCGAGGTGGCGCGCGAAGACGCGGGGGGAGGCGACCCCGACCCAGGTGTCGAAGATCTGCAGGGCGTTCGCCCCGCTGCGGGCCTGTAGGGCGAGGTAGTCGATCGTCATCTCCGTGAGAACCCGGAGGAGGCGGTCGAACGCCTCCGGATGGGCATAGAGGAACCGCTTGGTCTCGCCGTAATCCCGGCTCGGCCCCCCCTCGATCAGGTACGACGCCAGCGTGAACGGCCCCCCGGCGAAGCCGATGATCGGCCGGTCGGTCCCCGCATCGTGGAACCGGCGGATCGCCTCCCCGACGAACGCGAGCTCTCGGGGGGCGTCGAACGGGGCCAGCCGGTCGACGTCCTCCGGCCGGCGGATCGGGCGGGGGATGATCGGACCGACGCCCGGATCGATCGTGAACGGGACCCCGAACCCGGCGAACGGGAGCGTGATGTCCGCGTAGACGACGCCCGCGTCGACGTCGAACCGGCGCACCGGCTCCAGCGTCACCTCGGCGGCCAGCGCGGGCGTCCGCGCCAGCTCGAGGATCGGGTGTTCCTCCCGAAGGCGTCGGTACCCCGGGAGGTAGCGGCCGGCCTGCCGCATCAGCCAGATCGGCCGACGGTCGACTTCCTCCCCGCGCAGGGCCCGGAGCAGCCGGTCCCTCATCGATGCGTCCC
This sequence comes from Thermoplasmata archaeon, assembly GCA_038729445.1. GTDB lineage: Archaea > Thermoplasmatota > Thermoplasmata > Lutacidiplasmatales > UBA184 > Lutacidiplasma. The sequence goes on along the minus strand of JAVYSA010000023.1, from coordinate 20,142 downwards.
CTCCCCCGCGGCCCGGAGGCCCTTGCGGATCCCCCCGAGGATCCCGGCGATGGTCGACGGGCGCATCGCGGCGGAGAGGAACGCGGTCTCCAGGGGGGACGGCGGAAGATAGACGCCCGCCGCGAGGGCGCCGTGGAAGAACCGGCGGTAGCGGTCCCGGTCCGTGCGGACCGCGTCGCGGTATGCACGGATCGGCGGCTCCGCGAAGAAGGGGCTGAGCATCGATCCGACCCGCGTCACGGTGAGCGGTGCGATTCCCTCGGCCTCCGCCGCCTCCTCCCATCCCCGGGCGAGGGAGGCCCCGAGCCGATCGAGCCGGTCGTAGAGTGCGGGCCGCACGGCGTCGAGCATCGCGGCGCCCGCCGCCATGGCCAGGGGATGGCCCGCCAAGGTCCCCGCCTGATAGACCGGTCCGGTCGGGGCCACCTGGGCCAGGACCTCGGCCCGCCCCCCGTAGACGCCGATCGGCATTCCTCCTCCCACGATCTTGCCGAGGGTCACGAGGTCGGGGGTCAGGCCGAGCGACGGCGAGACGATCCCCCGGCGGAGCCGGAAGCCGGTGATCACCTCGTCGGCGATCGCCAGCGCCCCCGCCGTCCGGCACCACCGTTCGATCCGTCGGAGGAATGGCCGGGTGGCGGGGACGACGCCCATGTTCCCGGCGATCGGCTCGACCAGGACGGCGGCCACGCGGTCCCCCTCCGCCTCGAAGAGCCGGTCCAGCGCCGGCAGGTCGTTGTACGGGAGGACCCGCGTCCCGCGGAGGACCGACCGCGGCACCCCCGCGGAACCGGCGATCGCCTGCGTCGCGACCCCCGACCCCGCGACAGCGAGCAGGCCGTCGGAGTGGCCGTGGTATCCCCCCTCGAACTTGACGACCAGGTCCCTCCGGGTGTAGGCACGGGCGAGGCGGACCGCGGTCATCGTCGCCTCGGTCCCGGAGGAGACGAACCGCATCCGCTCCATCTCGGGGACGGCCCGGCGGATCCGCTCGGCGAGCTCGTGTTCGGCCGGCGTCGGGGCGCCGAAGGAGATCCCGGTGCGCAGCGCCCGCGCGAGGGCGCGTCGGACGGGCGCGGGGGCATGCCCGAGCAGGTTCGCCCCCCACGAGTTCACAAGGTCGATGTAACGGCGCCCGTCGACGTCGACGAGATACGCCCCCTCGCCCCGGGCCACCACGACCGGCGTGCCGCCGACCGCGGAGAACGATCGGACCGGGCTGTCGACCCCGCCGGCGAGGACCCTCTCTGCCCGGCGGAAGAGCGCCCGGGAGCGCGGGCCGCCCCCGGCCGCGGCGCTCACGGGATCCCCTCGGCGAGCGCGAGCATGTCCTCGACGGGGACCTTGCGGCAGGTGAAGATCGGGACCTCCAGGAGCGTGTATCGGCTCGCCTCCGTCGGCCGGAGATCGCGGACGAGGTCGAGGAACTCCGACGGCGCGCTTCCCTCGAAGGCAAGGATGAACTCCTGGTCGTCGAGGCCGAAGGAGTAGCCGGTGTGGATCCGAACGCCGGGATAGCGGTGGCCGATGCGGAAGTGCTCGCCCATGATCCGTCGGCGCTCCTCGAACGGCAGCGAGTACCACTCCCGGCGCTTGATGAACGGGTACACGAAGAGGTAGGGGAGGTCGAGCGGGCGGCGCCCCTCCCCCGGCTGGCTCGCGTGGGCGTGCTCCCCCAGGTACTCCGACCGGCGCGCCATTCCGAGATAGGAATGCCGCTGCTCGAGGTAGCCCCCCATCGGCGTCCCGGCGATCCGGGCGTGCAGGCGCACGATTGGCTCGAGGTCGGAGGCGATCATCCAGAGGGCGAAGTCGACATCCCCCCGGGTCCCGACCGTCGAGTAGGTCCGGAGGAGGAGGTCGGGGGGAGGCTCTTCGAGGACCTCGCGCAGCCGGCGTCGGCCGGCCTCCCGCACCTCCGGCGCGAGGCGACGCCACTCCGGGCTCAGGCGGTAGAAGCTGTACTTGACGAACTCCCGGGGAAGATCGCCCTCTTCGCCGTCCCCGTTCCTGGCCTCCGGAGTCATCCGGCGCCTCCTCCGCGCTCCCGCGCGATCTCCCGGGCGAAGTAGGTGACGATGAGGTCGGCGCCGGCCCGTTGGATCGCCGCCAGCGTCTCGTCGCGGACGCGCGGCCCATCGATCCATCCGGCGCGCTCGGCCGCCCGGATCATCGCATACTCCCCGCTGACCTGGTATGCGGCGAGCGGGAGATCGCTCTCCCCGCGGACCCGCGCCAGGATGTCGAGGTTCGGCAGTGCCGGCTTCGCCATCAGGATGTCGGCCCCCTCCTCGGCATCGCGGCGGAACGCCGCCACCGCCGCGCGTCCCCGGCGCGGGTCGAACTGGTAGCCCCTCCGGTCCCCGAAGGCGGGGGCCGACTCCTCCGCCTCCCGAAACGGCCCGTAGAGGGCGGAGGCGGCCTTCGCAGAGTAGGCCAGGATGCCCGTCTGGGGGAACCCGGCGGCATCGAGGGCCGCCCGGACCGCCGCGACCTGCCCGTCCTGCGACGCGCTCGGACCGACGAGATCCGCGCCGGCCCGGGCGTAGGCGACGGCGATCTCCCCAAGGCGTGCCCGCGTCGCCGGGCCGTCAATTGCCCCGTCACGGACGATGCCGCAATGCCCGTGGGGGGTGTACGCGCACAGGCAGACGTCCGCGAAGACGACGAGCTCCGGTACGGTGCGGCGCAGGGTCCGGATCGCCCGGACCACCGCTCCCCGATCCTCCGAGGCCTCCCGTCCCGTGGCATCCTTGCGCCGGGGCACCCCGAAGAGGAGCACCGCCCGGACCCCGTCGCGAAGAAGGGACCGCGCGGTCCGGTCGAACCCCTCGATCGGGTAGCGTTCCTGCCCCGGCATCGACCGGATCGGCTCCGGGGGTCCCGATCCCGGCCGCACGAAGACGGGGTAGACGAGGTGCTCGGGCCCGAGCTCGGGGGGGGCGAGGAGCTCCCGAAGGGCCGGGGTTCTCCGGAGGCGGGCGTCGCCGCGGGGGGTTGCGGCCGGGGGGCTGCGCATGGCGGAACTGACGAGACACGTAGTAGGTTAAGCCTTCCAGATCCGGACTCGGGGTGATGCCGACGTTCCGGAACCCGGCCCGGAGCGCCGCCCGCCGCGTACGGTCTCCGAGGGCGACGACCGGCGCCCGTCGGGCGGCGATGGCGAGCCGGGAACCAGCGACCCCCTCCCGGAGGGCGCGGAGCGCCGACGGGCTGGTCACCACGATCAGCCCAGCGTTCCGGAGGGCGCGGATCTCCTCCCGCGCCAGGGCCGTGCGGATCCGGGTCCGGTAGACGACCGGGTCCCAGACGCGCCATCCGTGGCGGCGCAGCCGCTGCGCCGTGGATCCCCCGGCCCGGTCGGATCGGGGATAGAGCAGCGAGGCGGGCCGGAGCCGGAGCAGGCGGCGAACGATGCCCCGCGCTCCCGGTGGCGATGCGGTGCGGACGTCGCGCCAGCCGAGCTCGCGCAGCCGCCGCGCCGTGTGCGGGCCGGCGACCCATGCGGTCCGGGGCCGATGCGCCAGGAAGGACCCCAGGCGACGCAGGGGCCCCTCGATGCCCGGGCCCGCGGTGACGAGGAGGTGCTCGAACGGCCATGCCGCCCTCCGGTCGGCACGGAGGCCCCCGAGGGGCAGGGGTTCGATCGATACCACCGGGATCCGGATGAGGGTGATCCCGTGACGGGCCAATCGGCGCTCCCCTCCGGCCAGCACGTCCGGACTACCGACCAGGGCAACGGTCCGAGAGACGCGTCCCTTCCGTCCCGTCCCGGCCGCGGGCGACGCCATCAGGGAGTCTCCCCGGGGAGCCGGAGGCGCCGGGCGAGGCTCCGTGCCAGCCGGCGAGCCGACCGCGGGTCGGCGGTCCCGCGGGCCCGTCGCCGGAGGCGCCCGTCCTCCGAGAGCCACTCGACATCCAGCCTGAGTCGCCCGTCGCGGAGGCGCGCCCAGGCCCCCAGGGCCACATCGCAGTTGGCCCCGAGGGCGCGGGCCACCTCGCGCTCCGCCACGGCCGCGACCCGAGCGGCCGGATCGTCGACCGTCCGAGCGAGCCGGGCGATCTCCCGGTCGCCCCGGCGTCCCTGCACCGCGAGGATCCCCTGGGCCGGGGAGGGCAGGTGGGAGAGGATCGGCAGGACGGCGACGGCGGCGTCGGCCCGTCGCAGCCGGAGCAGGCCGGCCCGGGCCAGGACCACCGCATCGACCCGCCCTGACGCGACCTGGGCGATGCGGGTATCGACGTTTCCCCGGATCGGCACGATCCGGAGGTCGGGCCGGAGGCGAAGCCACTGGGCCCGTCGACGCAGGCTGCTCGTCGCGAGGAGTGCTCCCGACGGCAGGGGCCACCGGGACGCGACAACGCAGTCGCGGGGGTCCGCCCGGGCGGGATAGGCCAGCACCGGCAGGTCCGGCGGATCGGCCGACGGCAGATCCTTGGCCGAGTGGACGGCGAGGTCGATCCGTCCGTCCCGAAGGGCGACCTCGAGGGCTCCGGTGAAGTCGAGTCCCCCCGAACTGCGCCGGCTCCGGTCGCCCGCGGTCCGGAGGGGGACCACGGAGACCTCCCGGTCCGGGGCCGCCGTCCGGAGGGCCGTCGCCACGCTGCTTGCCTGGGCGAGGGCCAACGGGCTCGCCCGGGACCCGATCCGGACGGGATCCGTCACGGCCGGTCGTTGGCCACGGTCGTGGTGGACTCGGCCAGCACGGCGACCGCGGCGTCCCGCTCCGGCCCCGGGGGCATCGCGCGGAGGCGCTCGAGCGGCCCCCTCAGGACCTGGCGGACGAGCTTGCGGGAGAGGTGCTCGAGCGCCTGTCGCTGGTCACCCGAGAGGGTGCCGAAATGGGGGAGCGCCCTCGCGACCTCCGCCGCCCGGATCGCCTCGATCCGGCGCATCAGGGCATCGATCGGGGGCTCGGCAAGGCGCGCCTCGATCTGCCGCCAGGCCCCGTCGGCCCGCTCCCGCACCATGCGGTCCGACGGGCCCGCCGGCCCCCGCGGAAGATGCCCGTGATAGAGCGCTTGGAGGTCCCAGAGCGTGACCCCCCGGACGGTCGCGCAGGCCGGATCGATGTTCCGCGGGATTCCGAGGTCGATCATGGCGAGGGGGGCCTCGCGGGGGCCGATTGCCTCCGGGCGGAGGATGCGCTCGCCCGTCTTCGCCGCGGCGATCAGGCCGTCGCAGAGCGGGATCTCCCGGTCCAGCTCCTCCAGGGGCACGGCCCGTGCCCCGCTCGTCCGGAGGAGCTCCGGAGGGGGAGGCGCCGTCCGGTAGACCACGGTCGTCCGCGCGTAGGGTCCCAGGGCTTCGACGACTTGGCGGCCGACCGTCCCGGTCCCAATTACCACGACCCTCGGGAAGGGCCGCCCGATCTGCTGCAGGAGCCGGTCCGCGGCGACGGTGGCGATCGAGTGGCCGGGCGGAAGATCGTCCGAGCACATCCCTCCGAGCAGTTCCCTCAGGATCGGTCGGGGCACCCGGCTCCGTGCCCTTCGGGCGGTGGCTTGGACCTGCAACCGGACCTCCCGTTCTCCCCGCGCGAGGGACTCGAGACCCATCCCGACCCGATAGAGGTGCTCGACAGCGTCCCGGCCCGTCCAGCGCCGCCAGAGCGAGGCCGGAATCGGTTCCGGTGCGGCGGGTGGCATGGACGGGGGACCGATGCGGATGATCTCGATCCGGTGGCAGGTCTTGAGCACGGCCATCTCCTCGATGGAACCGTCGGACTCCCACCGGTGGTCGATCCAGTCCTGGTCGACCCGCCGGCTCATTCGTTCCAGCGCCTCGATCGGGGCCGTCGCGAGGCTGAGCTCGTCGACGACGATCGTCCGGAGGGCCGCCGACCGGAGCGCCTTCCCGCCTCCGTCCGTCCATGCCGCCCGCGGTGCGCTGGTCATGAGGGACCCTTCGGCGACAGCGGAGGGACGCCGTGGTTTATCGTTCCCGGTACGAACTTCCGGAAGGGGGGGGCCTTCGGTCCCGGTTCTCGCGGCCGATCCCCGCGGATGCGGCGCCGCCTGTCGCGGCCCGAGCATCGAACACCTTAAGCGGACGTGGACGCATCCATTCTTGGAGTCCGACCATGGTCTCGGTGGAAATCCGGCCGGCAGCGCTGGCGCAGGTCAAGCAGTTGATGCAGGGTCAGAAGCCCGGGGTCGCGATCCGCGTCTACGCGCAGCCGGGCGGTGGAGGATGCGGCGGAGGATGCGGATGCGGCTCGGGGCACGCGGCGGTCCAGTTCGGCATGGCGTTCGCGAAGGCACGCCAGGACGATGCGGTCGTGCGCGTGGGCGGCCTCGAGTTCATCGTGGACCCCTCCAGCGTCCCTTGGGTCAACGGTGCGGTGATCGACTACGTCGAGGACCTGAAGGAATCGGGATTCCGGATCACCAATCCGACCCTTCCGGTGCCGGACGCGGCCGGGCAGGCCGGAGGGTGCGGATCCTGCGGTTCGAGCTCGGCGAACGGCGGCGGTTGCGGGTGCGGGTGATCGGCCGGTTCCGGAGGATCCCGGCCCGCGGCGGCCGGGCGGGGGCCTCTCCCCCGGCGGCGGCTGAGAAAGTCCGTCGACGACTGCCCGCGCGCCCCACGGGGGTCGCGTGAGCTCCCCCCTCCCGCTGGTCAGCGAGAACCTCCGCAAGGTCTACCAGAGCCGGGGTGCCCCGGCGACGACGGCCTTGGCAGGCGTCTCGCTCGAGGTCCGTCCGCGGGAGCGGGTGGCCCTCTTGGGCCGGAATGGGGCCGGCAAGACGACGTTCCTCAAGATCGCGAGCACGCTATTGCGCCCGACCTCGGGCCGGATCGAGATCTTCGGCGTCGACGCCGACCGGGAGCCCCAGCGGGCCCGGCCGTACATCGCGGTCGTCCCCCAGGAGGGGAAGCCGTTCTTCCATCTGACCCCCCGGGAGCAGGTCTACACCTACCTCCGGGCCCGGGGGCTGCGCCGCGAGACCGCCTTGGCACGGACCGAGGAGGCCCTCGAGAAGATGGGGCTCTCCGACATCCAGAACCGGCTGTCGATCACCCTGTCGGGAGGGCAGCGCCAGCGGACAATGGTGGCCACCGTCATCGCGACCGAGGCCCCCCTGCTCTTCCTGGACGAGCCGACGATCGGGATGGACCCGTTCGCGCGACGCGCGGTCTGGAAGGCGCTCCGGGACCTGACGTCGAAGGGCTCGACCCTCCTGCTCACCACCCACTATCTGGATGAGGCGGAGGCGCTGAGCGACCGCCTCTACATCATCGACCGGGGCCGGGTCCTCATCCAGGGGACGTCCGAGGACCTCAAGCGGTCCGTGGGAGGGACGCTCAAGGTCCTCTTGGGCGGGGCGGCCGACCGGGTCGAGACGTTCCGGTCGTTCGGGGAGTGCGTCGTCGACGGCGACGCGCTGACCGTCATCGTCCCACCGGACCGGATCGCCGAGGTGATGGCGATCGCGGTGCGCGAGAAGCTGACGGCGACGGTCGGCCCTGTCACGTTGGAGGAGGCGTTCCTGCGCTTCGTCGGGCGATCGATCCATGACGACGAGTGAGCTGTCCGCCTCCCGTCCCTTCCGGGGCGCGGGCGCGTTCTTCTGGACGGAGGTCCTCGTCCAGGCGCACGAGCTGGTCGCGATGGCCACGAGCATCGTGGTCCAGGGGGTGGTCCTCGTCTTCGTCTGGGTCCTGGACCCGTCGATCCTGGGGATCGCGTTCTGCGGGGCGATCCTCTTCTCGATGTTCACGATGGGCCAGCGGCTCCTCAACGAGGCCGCGTACATCCGGATCGACCACAAGGCGAACGAACTCTACCTGGCCGGGCCGCTCTCCCCCGAGGGGTTCTTCCTCGGGATGGCCGGCGGCGTCCTGGTCGTCTACATCGCGCCGGTGGTCGTGATGGGGATCCTCGCCGAACTGGTCATCCACTTCACCGTGGCCCAGGCCCTCCTCCTCGCCGGGCTGTGCGCGGCGGTCTGGCTGTTCAGCGCATCGCTTGGGTACGTCTTCTCGACGTTCTTCCGGGACAACCGGGCGATCTGGGCGTACGCCAGCCTCTTCTTCACGACCTTCGGCGTCGTCTTTCCGGTCTTCTATCCGTTCTCCTCCTTTCCGGTCGGGCTTGCGCCCCTGGCCCTCGCGATTCCTCCGAGCGCGTCGGCGAGCCTGATGCAGGCGGCGATCGGGGCGATTCCCGTGGTCACGGGCCACGTCGTCCTGGCCGTCACGTCGCTTGCGGCGGAGACCGCCGGGGTCTTCGGATTCGCGATCTACTGGGCGCGGCGGACGGTGCGGGAGCCATGATGGGGGGTTCGGCGGGGGGGACGACCGAGGCCGTCCGGCGGGAGCTCCCACGGGACGGACGGGTCTTCCCGGCGTTCCTGATCATCGGCTGGCGGTGGATCGGCCGCAACCCGGCGGTGGCCGTCGCCCCGATCCTCTTGCCGTTCATGTTTCTGTTCTTCCTCTCCGTGATCAGTCCCGGCCTGCTGCCCCTCGAGGTCGCGGGGGCGATGCTGTTCACGACCCAGAACATCGGATCCTGGACTCTCGGCGACAGCGCGTTCTGGCGGATCGAGTGCTCGTTGCAGGACCTCTTCGTCGCGAGCCCCATGCGCCGGATCCAATACCTCTTCGGGATCGCCTTCTCGAACCTGATCGCGATGCTCCCCGCGCTCGTCATCCTCGGGATCCTTTTGGCGTGGGAGGTCGGCCGCTCCGGTGGGACGTTCGGCTGGTACGCGGCGCTGGTCCTGTTCGGCTCCTTGGCGGTGCTCTGGGTCCTCTTCAGCGCGATCGGCATCGGGATCTCGAGCCGACTCAAGACCCAGCGGGCGATCTGGCCGGTCGGCAACCTGACGTTCACGATCCTTGGGATGCTCGCCCCTCTCTACTACCCGATCTCGGCCCTGCCTCCGGTCTGGCAGGACGTGGCGCACTTCGTGCCGACGACCTACGCCGCTCTCCTCGTCCAAGGGGCGATCGGGGCGACGCCGGTCGGCCCGGTCGACATGATCCTCTATGCCGTCCTCCTGGTCGTCTCGGCGGCGATCGGGACGACACTGGCTCTCTCCCTCTACCGGTGGGGAAGCGACTGATGGGGACCCTTCCTCGCTCCGGGCCGCGGCGGCCAGCCCTAAGTCCCACCGGGGGATGGTACGGCCGAGGCAAACGTTCAAACCCTCCCCCGGCGTACCTCGGGGTGGTGGCATCGGCTCTGGGCGCAGGAAAGGGATGGAGGATCCGATGGGCCCGACGGCCCACCGGGCCTAGGGAGGAACCCCCTCGCCCGGGGTAAGGCGGCCCGATCGATGTGTCCGGACGAGTTTGACGAGATCCTGAGCGCCCTCGACCGAGAGACGGCCCGTATCCGCGTCCGGGCGGAGCCGCGGCGGTACAACAAGCCGGCCACGGTGATCTCCGGCTTTCCGCCGGGGGTCGATCTCGAGGAGACGACGCGCGCGCTGAAGAACCGACTCGCCACGGGAGGATCGGTGGTCGACGGAGAGGTCTACCTGCAGGGGGATCACCGGGCCCGGATCCGCGACGAACTCGCCCGGCTCGGGTTCGACCCGGAGACCATCGAGGTCTCGGATGCAGCGCTTCCGAAGCGTGGCCGGCACTAGCCTCCCATCGTGCCGGGGTGGCGTCAGGGCTATATCTCCCGATGGCCCCCTCGAGGGGAGGGGAGTCCCATGCCCGGATACGCCCATCCCGAGGTACTGGTCGAGACCGACTGGGTGGAGGCCCACCTCAAGGACCCGTCGGTGCGGATCGCCGAGGTCGACTACGACCCGACCGCGAACTACGAGCAGGGCCACATTCCCGGGGCGGTGCTGTTCGACTGGCGCAAGGACATCAACGATCCGACGCGGCGGGACATCCTGAGCCGCGAGGCGTTCGTCGACCTCTTCCGCCGGGCGGGGATCGGCCGGGACACCACGCTCGTCCTCTACGGGGACTTCAACAACTGGTTCGCCGCGTTCGCGTTCTGGGCCTTCGAAGTCCACGGCGCGACCCGCATGAAGCTGATGAACGGCGGGAGGAAGAAGTGGATCGCGGAGGACCGCCCGATGACGCGGGAGGTCCCCCATCCATCGCCCTCCCAGTACGAGCCGAACCCCCCGAAGCCGCACCTTCGGGCGTACCTCGACGACGTCCGGGCCGAGCTGGACCGGGTCCGGGCCGGCGCCACTGTCTTGGTCGACGTGCGCGGCCCGAAGGAGTTCAGCGGGGAGATCACCGCCCCCCCGGAATATCCGAACGAGCACGCGCAGCGCGGCGGCCACATCCCCGGCGCCAAGAACATCCCCTGGGCCTCGGCCGTGAACGAGGACGGGACGTTCAAGTCGCGGGAGGAGCTCGAGGGGATCTACGGCAGCAAGGGAGTCGTGGCGGGCCGCCCGACGATCACCTACTGCCGGATCGGGGAGCGGTCGAGCCACACCTGGTTCGTCCTGACCTACCTGCTGGGCCGGGAGAACGTGCGGAACTACGACGGATCGTGGACGGAATGGGGCAACCTTGTCCGCACCCCGATCGAGAAGCCGTAGCCGGCCCGCCTATCCCGGGGGCCGGCGCGGAACGGGGTCCGCGATCTTCCGGACCAGGAACAGATGCAGGGGGCCCTCGCGGTGCCGGGCCAGGATCGGATAGCCGGTCTGGTCGGACCAGCGCTCCATCTCGATCGGGCTGGTCGGGTCGTCGGTGACCAAGAGGACCGCCGCCCCGACCGGTTGGGCGTGGATCTCGTCATTGAGCCGGCTGAGCACCGCGGAGCACTCGACCCCGATCTCGTGCAGGCGGGCGTCCGGGGTCTGGGGCCAGCAGCGGACGCGATGCTCCTCGATCCAGCTCCGGAACGCCTCCCTCGCGGCCACGGTCGGAACGAGCGGCGCACCGGTGCCGTCGGGGGCCCGGGCCCGGACGAACCAGCCCCGGTCGTAGGGGTCGTCGTTCAGCCAGCGGGGATGGTCGGGCAGCTCCGCATTGACGGCCTGCACACAAAGGGGCACCGGGGCCCGGATCGCCCATGTCGCCCGGGACGTCTCGATCCAGCCGAGCGAGCGGCCGACGCCGATCGGCCCGGTCCCGACGCGGTAGTGGACGGCCGCGACCGGTCCCAAGAACGCCGTCATCGGGGCGACGACCCCGAGGAGCACCGTACCGTCCGGTCCGTCCGGGCGGACCCAGACGAACTCCTGGGCCGAGTAGAGCCGGTCGTCCGGCAGCAGGCACCCCTCGATCTCCACGGCCGGCCGGAAGGGCGAGGCCCCCTGATACGGATTGCGCGGCCCGGCTCCCGGCAGACCCTCCCCCGGGGTGTCGTCCGGGCAGGGGGAAGGCCTTAACCGCCGGGACTTGCCCTTCCACGGATCCATGGACGGACGGACGGAGCCGGGCGCCGGCCCCCGCCACGGCCGGGGCGGTTCCCTGCGAGTCCGGTGCGCCTGCGGCCACCTGCCCACTCACCACATGCGGGTCGTTCCAGTGGACGCGGGGGGAAACCAGCGGCTCGATCCGAGCGGACCCTGCGAGATCTGCGGGCCGGCGATCTGCGCCGAGTTCCGGCCTCGGCCCCGGCCGCCCCCCTATCCGTAGGCCTGGCGCATCAGGAACGACTTGAGCCGCTCGAGGCGGCTGTCCCAGAGGTGGAAGTGCCACGACCGGGCCTCCTCCCAGGCACCCCCCGCCCCCCACCCGACGTGCTCCAGCGTCACGTCGATCCCCTCGGGCGATTCCTGGAGACGCACGTAGACGCGGGTCCGGGGCGTCGGTTCGTTCATCAGGGCGGCGAAGACCGGCGGGGCGGTCCAGACGAACTCGAGGTCGACCTCCGGATGCATCGTGGTGATCGTACCCCGGCTGGTGAACCCCTCCGCGCCACTCCAGGTGAGCTCGTAGGCGCCCCCCACGCGGGGATCGACCCGGGCCGAGTCGCACATCCAGCCGCCCAGCTGGCCCGGGTCGAGCCACGCCCGATAGATCATCGCCGGTGGGAGGGGGATCGTGACTTGGATGAGGATCGGGTCGAGCGGCTCCTCGGCCATCGCGGCGACCGAGCCCCCTTCCCTCAAATCGTTGCCTCCCCGGGGGACCCCCTCCGCTCCGTCCCTCGGGCCGCGGAAGGCTCCGGTTAAGGCCTTGACCGTCGGCGGGGTGGCCCGGGCATGCGGGCCGGGCTGTTCAGCGTTCTCGAGCCCCACGGCACCGGGGCGTCGGAGACGACGGCGCGGTACCGCGAGATCCTGACGCTGGCGACCGAGGCGGAACGCGCGGGGCTCGACTCCCTCTGGGTCGCCGAACACCACTTCGGGGAGGCCGGGCTCCTCCCCTCGCCGGTGCCGCTCCTGGCCGCCGCCGCGGCGCGGACCGAGAGGATCCGCCTCGGCCCGCTGGTCAGCGTGCTCCCCTTCCATGACCCGGTGCTGCTCGCGGAGGAGTACGCGGTCCTCGACCGGATCGCGGGGGGGCGTCTCAACTTCGGCTGCGGGAGCGGCTACCTCGAGGCGGAGCTCGCCGGGTTCGGGGTGGATGCCGCGAGCCGGCACGAGCGGTTCGACCGGGCCCTCGCGACGATCCGCGCCGCATGGCGGGGGGAACCGGTCCGAGTGGAACGTCCGGGCGCGGTGCCCGTCCGCCTCAACGTGACCCCGCTGACGCCGTCCGGACCGCCGATCACCATCGCCGTCCAGAGGGCGGAGGCGCTCCCATTCGTGGCCCGCCACGGGGCCGGCCTCGCGCTCATCCCCTACGCGACCTTGGAATCGATCGGGGAGCTCTCCGACTGGGTCCGGCGATACCGGGAGGCGGCCGACCCGGCCTCTGCCGGGGGGGGCGTCGCGGTGGCGATGCACGTGTACGTCGCGAACGACACCGGCCCGGGGTTGGCGGCGCTCCAACGGTACCTCGACCAGCGCCGGGCGACTCAGAGCACCCATTACCGGGCCAAGGTCGCCCGCGATCCCCGCCATGCGGACGCGCGGACGATCGTCGAGCGGGGCCTGGCGCTCATTGTCCGGCCGGAGGAGCTCCCCGGCCGGATCCGATCCCTGGCGGCGATGGGGATCGACCAGATCCTGGCGATCGTCGATTTCGGCCCTTTCCCCGAGGCCGAGCGCTGGAGGACCATTGAGGCGCTCGGCCTCGCTGCACGGGAGGCGACGGGGCTGCCCCCTCCGCGCATCCCTGAGGCCGAACCGGTGCATCCGACGTGACTTCCCTGCGCGGCCCGCCGACGGTCACGCCGGCTCCCGCCCTCCTCGATCCATGGTTCCACCGGCTCCGCCCGGAGGCATCCGAGTGGATATCGGCCCGGTCTGCCCGGACCGGTGCGGCCGTGGATCTGGAGTTTCCTCCCCCGCCGTGTGCGGGACCTGCTCCGGCACGACGGCCACGCCCCGTGGGGGGTGCCGGACCCGGTGCCCGGGCGGTCTTTCGGCGCCGCCCCTCCCTCCGGCCCGATGGCGGGGGGGTGCAGGGGATATGTAGGACAGACGATACCCATTCGATGGCGTCGCGCCGACGCCCGGGCCGCAAGCCGCACCGCCTCTACCTCCGTGTCGCGCGCCGCGACACCGGGGGAGCCGACGTGCCGGTTCCGCCGGCCCGCGCGATCGAGGCGTTCGTCCAGGGTCTGGAGCGGACCGGCCGGCTGATCGCCCAGGGTCCCCTCACCGATCCGACGGGCGACTTCCTCCTCTTCCGTGCCTCGGATGCCGCCGAGGCACGGCGGGCGATGCGCCCGGACCCGTTCCTCGCCATGCCCCGCTGGACGTACGCGATCTGGGAGTGGGACCCCCGTGTGGCCGGCACGGGCGTGAATCTCGAGCCTGCCCCGTCCCGGGGGAGCGGTCGGTTGACCCATCTCGACCGGGTCTCCCTGTTCGTGCGCGACCGGGAGGTCGCCAAGCGCTGGTACCAGGAGGTGCTGGGGATTCCGGTGCGGACCGACGAGCGGCCCGCGGGAGCCCTCGAGGTCTCCTTGGGCCCGGGGGCCACCGCGCTCTCCTTGGCCGTTCCGGTCCCCGCGTGGGGAAGGGAATCGTACGAGGAGGCGCGGGATCGGATCGGCCGGCCGACCGGCCTGGTCTTCCGGACGGACAGCATCCGGGCGCTGGCGCTGCGGCTCGAGCACGCTCACGCCCCGATCACCTCGCCCCCGCGCCGGGAGCCGTGGGGGGAGTGGACCCTCCGGTTTGCGGATCCCGACGGCAACGAGTTTCTCGCCTGCGGCCCGGAGGGCACCGGATCCGATCGGCATGAGGCGGCCGGGACGAACCGGCCGGCACGGCCCCGGTGAGGGTCCGCCCTCGCGGAAGATCGGCCGGAGTCCGGGAGATTCTCCGGACCCCGGCAGTGGGACTGGCCAGATTTGAACTGGCGTCTCGGAGTCCCGAACCCCGAAGGATGGACCAAGCTACCCCACAGTCCCGATGCCCGCGCGAGCCGGATGCGGTATTTGAAGGATGTGCGGACCGGTGGGACGGCCGGGTCCAGTGCCGCCGGTGCTCAGACGGTGGCCACCAGATAGATCGCGAGGGCGACCCCGGCCACCACCATCGCTGCCGTCACGGCTCCGAGCAGGCGGTCCGACGCCTCGAACCGGCCGGCGTCCAGCAAGCGACGCACCGAGCGCTGCCGGAGCTGCGCCAGGACGACGACCCCGGCTCCCAGGAGAACCAAGGCCACGCCGAGCGCGTCGGAGTACGGCGACGCGGTTGTCGTTCCCCCGAGCTCCCGGATGAGGAGGTTGAACCGGGCGACGACGAACCCCAGCGCCACGAGCGTGATGCCCGTACGGACCCAGGCGAGGAACGTCCGTTCGTTGGCGAGGTAGTCCGTCGGGCTCGCGCGCATCCAAGAGGGGAACTCCCGGCCGCATAAACGCTCCGCCCGGATCGCCGCGGTGCGCGCCGGCTCGCTGGCCGCCGTCCCCTCGCTATGTTTATCATGCGGGAGTCCGTCCTCCCTCCGAGGCGGATTGGGTTGGGGGGCGTCCAGATCTACGTCACGAGGCCTCCCCGGCCGCTGGGCGTCACGATCATCGCGCTCCTCGTGATGCTCGGCGCTCTCCTCGCGGTGGCGGTGGGCGTCCTCACGCTGATGGGGTCGTCCCTCTACGGCATCACCGACCAGTTCGACTTCTTCTCGAACCCCCTCGCCGCCTCGGCGACGCTCATCGCCCTCGGCGCCGTGAGCTTCGTGGTGGCGTTCGGCCTCTTCGGCCAGAGGATCTGGGCGTGGGCCGTGGTCATCGTCCTGGAGCTGATCTCCCTGATCGGCTCGCTGTACACGTTCTTCGCGGTCGGCTCTCCGAACTGGGGTTCGCTGGTCTCGGTGCCGATTCCGGCGGTCATCGTGGCCTACCTGCTCCTCGTGCGCAGCTACTTCCTCTGACCCGGACGGTCGACCGGCGGAGGCGTTCCAGCATCCGCCCCCCGGGTTCTTGAGGGGGATCCGTCCTCCCGGGGGAGGATGGACCCGCCCCCGCTCCCTCCCGTGTTCCCGGTCTCGGGATCCTTGCCCCCCGCCGACCCCCGCCTTCGGATCCATCTCCGCGATGTCGACCCTTCCCTGTGCGTGCGGTGCCGTTCGGCCCAGCTCCTCTGCGGCAAGCCCGTCTGCCCGATCCTCGTCCGCTACGACGCCTTCGCCCGAACGCTCCCCACGGTCCCCGACCGGTTCCTTCACGGCTCCTCGCCCCCGGGGGTCTTTGTCGGGCGGATCGGATACCCCAAGGTCTCTGTCGGGCCGCTGTTGAGTCCGGTCGGAGGAGACACGGCGCTCCTCGACACTCCCGAGGAGTGGATCGGGCGGTCGGTCCAAGAGGTCGTCGGATTCCGGACCGGGCTCGTCCGGGGGATTCGCCCCATGGCGGTGACCGTGGCGGGAACACCGGACCGGTACCTCGCGGATCTGCAGGGGCTCGCGATCGCCGCGGACTCGGCCGGGGCCGAGGCCGAGTTCCGCCATGCCCCGCGAGGGCACCTCGCGCTGAGCGACTCGGCTCCTCCCTTCGGTCCGAGCGCCCGGGTCGAGCGCCTCCGCCTCGATGTGCGCCGGGTCGACGCCCGGCTCGAGCGGCTCGCGGAGGACACCGATGCCGACGCGAGGACCGCCGTGCGGGAGCTCTATGACCGGGGGGTGCGGGTGAGCCGGATCCAGCGGGCGTTCAGCGTCGGGGTCCTGGGCCGCGGCCGCCGACGGCGCCTCGTCCCGACCCGCTGGAGCATCACCGCCGTCGACGACCTTCTCTCCCGTGCCAACCTCGAGCGGATCCGGGATCTTCCTGAAGCTTCGGAGATCGAGGTCGCCGAATACGTCGCGCTCGACAACCGCTGGATGATCGTGCTCCTCCCGGGGGCCTACCGCTACGAGTCGATCGAGGCGTGGTACCCGAACACCCTGTGGAACCCGGGAAGCCGGGAGATCGTGATGATCGGGGACCACGAGGGCCCCCGGGGCCGCACGACCTACGCTTCGATCGGCGGATGCTACTACGCGGCCCGCCTGGCGACGAGCGAGGGTCTGCTCCGTCGTCGCCGACAGGCCGGGGTCCTCGTCCTCCGGGAGGTCCATCCCGGGGAGATCCTTCCCCTGGGGGTCTGGAACGTCCGGGAGCACGTCCGTCGCGCGGTGGAGGGACCGTGGGTGCGGCTCGGATCCCTCGACGAGCTCGAGGCCCGGATCGGTCGTCGGTTCGCCATCCCGCTCTCCCGCTGGCGGACCGCCAGCGTGCTCCTCCGGGAGGCCCGGACCCAGCGGCGCCTGGAGGAGTTCGGCGCGACCGGTGCTGCCGGGTTCCCGGAACCCTAGAAGACGGTCAGCTTGTCGGTGAGGAGCCGCTGGGGGATCGTGTCGATCTGGTCGAACCAGCGCTGGGCGACCGACTCCGCGGTCCTCTGCACCGCCGAGAGCTTCACGCCTTCCGCGGGAAGGATCTGAAGGCTCGCTACCTGGGGCTGGTCGACCGGCTTGCCGATCTGGGAGAGGATCCGGACGTGGACCTCCTTGACGTTCCCTCCGGTCTCCTTCACGATGTCCGACGCGATCAGGTTCCCCAGGAGGTTGTAGATCTTTCCCACGTGGTTCACGGGGTTCTTCCCCGCCGTCGCCTCGAGGCTCATCGGGCGGCAGGGGGTGATGAGGCCGTTGGCCCGGTTGCCTCGGCCGACCGACCCGTCGTCCCCGGCCTCCATCGAGAGTCCCGTGACCGTCAGGTAGTAGCGACCGAGCTCCGGGTCGTCGGCAGTGTTCACGTCGATCCGCACCGTCCGGTGGGTCAGCTTTGCGGCCTGGTCTTGGAGCTTCTCCCGGATCTCGTCGCAGACGCTCTGGTACTCGGCGGCGTTCTTCACCTCGCTGTCGACCAGGGCCGCCGCGACCGTCAGGTGGATGTCGTCCTTGGAGCGGAATCCCATCACCTTGACGTCCTCCCCGAGCGCCGGGAGCTTCTTCTTGAGCTTGAGGGTGAGGTACTTCTCGCTCTCGAGCACGAGCCGTTCGGTGTCGGAGTAGGGGGCGAACCCGACCCCGAAGCTGGTGTCGTTGGCGAGGACCGCCTTGGCCGAGTCGTCAAAGACGCCCCGCAGATCGACCGACCCTTGGCCGATGCGGCAGTCGATCTCGAGGTGGCGCTGCACGTCGAGGTGCGAGGCGACGCTCTGGATGTAGGACCGCGCCGCATCGATCGCGACCTGGCGGAACGGGAGCTTCTCACCATTGACCTCGGTGGTTGCTCGTCCGACGAGGAGGACGTAGATCGGCTCGGTGACCCGCCCCCCTCCGAACTTCGGCTCGGACCCCCCGCCAACGACCTGCGTCTCGTCGGTGTTGTGGTGGAGGATCTTGCCGAACTCATCCAGGTACATCCGGCAGAGCGCGCGGCTGACGCTCTCCGAGACCCCGTCGGCGATCGAATCGGGATGGCCCAATCCCTTTCGCTCGACGAGCTCGACCTGCTGGTCCTCGATGTGCACGGCGCGGAGCGGCTCGACCTGGATGTTCCGGGGCATCGGACGCACCGGGGCCGCGGAGCCGGTCCCCCGCTTAAGCGTTGCGTAAAATCGCCTCCGCCGGCCCATTTGCACGGGGCGAAACTGTTCAACGCGGGGAATAAGTCGGCCTGCGCACGGGTCCTTCGCTCGATCGGTCGATGCGCGCAATGCAGGAGGGTGTCCGGCGAGAGGCTCACCTCGGCGGTCGACGGACCTCATCGGTCCTCGGGGCGACCGACGGGTTCGGCTACCTTTATCTGCGAAGGCGGAGTCCGGGGCCGAGAGCCATGAGGTCCACACCGTCGCCGTCGGGGCGTGCAACGATTGTCGTCGCCGTGGCTGTCTTGGCCCTGCTCGTGATCCCCGCCAGCATGGTGTCACCCGGGGACCCTGCGCACGGAAGGGCCCCAACCGCCACCCTTGAACCGAACCAGGGCTTCGTCGCTTCGAATCGGACGACGGTGGTGACCCGCTTCGCCGCGAATCCCACGGCCCTGTTCTCCGAGACGGGATTGGCCAATGGCACCCAGTGGGCCGTGACCGTCAATGGCACGATTCATGCGTCGAACACGTCCACGATCAGCGTCGCGCTACCTCCCGGGGACTACCAGTACAACGTGTCGAACGTGAGCCGATACTACCCGTCGCCGTTCCAAGGTATCGTCGTCCTGAAGGGTTCGAACGTGACGACGGTCCCGATCCAGTTCTCCCAGACCCTGTTCGGGGTTTCCTTTGAGGAGACCGGTCTTCCGGTCGGGACGACGTGGGGGGTCACCGTGAGCAATGGGACCCACAGCACCCTCTACTTCGCGCAGGCCATCTCGGCGACGCGATCCTACCTCTCCTTGACGGAGCCGAACGGCCTATACAACTACTCGGTGTCGGGGGTTCCCGGGTACCACCTTGCGGCCGGGACGAACCGCTCGGGGATCTTCGTCGTCCACGGCGGTTCAACGGTCGCCGCCGCGCTGCCGTTCGCCGTCACCATCGTGACGTACAACGTGACGTTCAGTCAGGTCGGCCTGCCCAGCTCGTCGATCTGGGGGGTCGCCGTCAACGGAAGCCTGTACTTCCAGCCCGCGACATCCTCCATCGTCATCCCCCTGCCGAACGGGTCCTACCCGTACCGGATCGCGGATGTGCCCGGCTGGCACCAGTCGACGATGAACTACTCCGGCAACCTCACTGTCGCGGGAGCGCCGATCAACGTGCCCGCTTTGCTGTTCCAGCCGTTCGCTTGGAACGTCTCCTTGACCGAGGCCGGACTCCCATCCGGCCAGTCGTGGTCCGCATACTTGGGAGGGACCCTGCTTGTCGCGACGGCACCGAATCCGATCGAGACCACGCTCCCGAACGGCACGTATTCCCTGACCATCGGCGGTATCGCTGGGTGGAACCAGACGACGCTGCCGTACTCGGGCGGAACCGTGTCCGTCAACGGCACGCCGCTCACGCTCGGTCCGCTCGTCTGGAACCCGGTCGACTATTCCGTCCGGTGGACCGAGACCGGGCTGCCGAACGGAACGTCATGGTCCGTGTCCGTCGAGGGGAGCCTGTATGTCGGGGTGGCCCCGAACCCGATCGCCGTATCGCTTCCGAACGGCACCTACACCTATTCCCTCGGGGGAATCGCCGGCTGGATGGTGACGGGTTCCTCCACCGGGAGCGTGATGGTTTCCGGCTACCCGTCGTCGATCTCGGTCACCTTCCACCAGGTGACCTACCCTGTCGTCTTCACGGAGACCGGCCTCCCCTCCGGGGTGACGTGGGGTGTGGTGGTCAACGGGACGCTCTACGCGGCCCCTGCGGGATCCCCGGTGGAAACCTACCTGCCGAACGGCACCTTCACCTACGCGGTCCAGGACGTCCCCGGTTGGCACCAGAATACCGTGCCGTACGGGACCCAGACGGAGCAGCAGACCCCCCTGGGATTCTCCGAAGCGCTTTCCTTCGAGCAGGTCGTCTACCCCGTGACCTTCCAGGAGGTTGGCCTCCCCAGCGGAAATTGGTCCATCGTGATCAACGGGACCACGGAGACCGCACCCACGGGGACCCCGATCGTGGGCATGCTTCCCAACGGGACCTTCACCTACGAAATCCGGGACGTTCCGGGCTGGCACCAGACCACCCTCCCGTATTCTGGCACGGGCCAAGTCTCCGGCACGC
>JAVYSA010000022.1:7249-21194 GCA_038729445.1 Thermoplasmata archaeon | reverse complement strand
AGGGTTATCGGGGAGGGGACGCTGGCCGCCTCTCCGCCCACGATGCCTTCGGATGCGATCGTCCTCGAGACCCACGACCTCGGCTATGCCTATGCGCCGGGCCGGTACGCGATCCGCCACCTCGACCTGACCCTGCACCGCGGGGAGGTCCTCGGCCTATTGGGCCGCAACGGGGCCGGCAAGACGACCACGGTGCGCCTGCTCACGACGCTGCTGCCGCCGACGGAGGGGTCCGCCCGCGTGCTGGGCCAGGACCTCGCCGGCGCCGGCCGGGCCCTCCGCTCCCGCCTCGGGGTCGTCCTGCAGTCGGAGTCGCTCGACTTCGTCACGGTCGAGCGGAACCTCACGCTCTACGCCTTCCTCTGGGGGGTCCCGCGCGAGGTCGCGAAGGCCCGGGCCGAGGAGATGATCGAGCTCTTCGAGCTCGGCGGCGCCCGGCACCGCAAGCCATGGGCGCTCTCCGGGGGGGAGCGTCGCCGCTTCCAGGTCGCGCGGGAGCTCATGCACGACATGGAGATCCTCTTCCTCGACGAACCGACCGTCGGGCTCGACGCGATCGCGCGCCGGCGGATCCTCCGGTACCTGCGCGAGCGGGCCCGCGGCGGGCTCTCGATCGTCTTCACGACGCACATCCTGACCGAGGCGGACGAGCTGTGCGACCGCATCGCGGTGCTCCACCGGGGCCGGCTGATCGCCCTCGACACCGCGGAGGAGCTCAAGCGGCGGCACGGGGGCGCCCGGGACGTCACGCTCGCCTTCGCCGCGCCGCTCGCCCCGGCCCTCCGTGCGGAGCTCGCCGAGGCGCTCCGCTCGCGCGGCGCGGAGCTGCCGTCGCCGCCGACCGGGGTCGACGGGTCGGACCGGGAGGTCGTCGTCCGGGCGAAGCGGGCGGAGGAGCTCCTGCCCTGGATCAGCGGCTGGGCGCTCTCCCGCGGGGCGGAGCTCTCCCGGATCTCGGTCGAGGAGGCGACGCTCGAGGGGGCGTTCCTCGGGATGATCGGCTCGGAGCAGGAGGCGGGGCCGCCGCCGGGCCCCCGCGAGGAGCCGATCGGGGCGGGGGCCGAGGGACGGGGGCCGTGAGCTTCCCCCCCGTGCTGCGGCTGGTCGTCCGCAACTTCGCGTCGAACCTCGATCCGCTCACGGTCCTCATCCGCTTCGGCCAGCCGGCGATCACGATCCTCGTCCTGGGGACGATGTTCACCGCGCTCATCCCCTCGACCCTCACGGGCGGGACGAGCTACACCGCGTTCCTCGTCCCCGGCATGATCGCCTTCCAGATGATCACCGGCGGGGTCGTCTCGGGGAACCTCTTCTGGCTCGACCGGCGCTGGGCGATGGTCGAGCAGATCTTCTCCGGCCCGTTCCTGCGGGCGGAGTACCTGCTCGGCCTCGTCCTGACGACGCTCCTCTTCGCGCTGGTCGGCGTCGGGGTGATGATCCTGGTCGGCGCCCCGTTCATCGGCCTTCCGGCGCTCTCGCCGCTCGGCATCGCCGTCGTCCTGGGGACCGTGGGCCTCGGGGGGATCTTCTTCGCGGGCCTGCTCATCGCCCTCGGGACCCAGCTGCGGAGCGCGAACGCCTACTTCACCATCCAGTCGTTCCTGCAGCTGTTCGTCATCTTCCTCTCCACGGTCTACTATCCGGCGAGCTCCGCCCCGCCGGCGCTGGCGGCCGTCTTCTACGCCAACCCGCTCACCTACGCCGCGAACACGATCCGCGACGCCTTCGCCGGGACCCTCGGGATGCCCGACGCCGCGTCGCTCGGCGTGCTCGCCGCCCTCGCGGCGGTCGCCTTCGGCGTGGCGATCGCCGGGTTCCGGCGGATGGAGCTCGGCCCGATCCAGTAGCGCGTCCGGCGGCGGATCAGGGGATCTCCGCCGGATTCCACGCCCCGACGCGCCCCCCGTCGGCGAGGCGGTCGAGCGCCGCCATGTCGGGGGCGGGGAGCGAGAAGTCGAAGATCCGGGCGTTCTCCTCGATCCGCTCCCGGTGGACGGACTTCGGCAGGACGACGAACCCGTGCTCGATCCCCCAGCGGAGGAGGATCTGGGCCGGCGTGCGGCCGTGCCGGGCGGCGATCGTCCGGACGACCGGCTCGTCGAGCCGGCGCCCGCGGGTCAGCGGCGCCCACGCCTCCAGGACGATCCGGTGCCGCCGCGCGTAGTCGGCGAGCCCGGGGTCGAAGACGAACGGGTGGAGCTCGATCTGGTCGACCTCGGGCATCGGCAGGCCCGCGGCCCGGATCTCCTCGAGGTGGCGCACGGTGTAGTTCGCGACGCCGACCGCCCGGCACAGCCCCGCCCCGCGCAGGGCGAGCAGGGCCCGCCAGGAGTCGAGGCGGAGGGCCGGCGACGGGGCCCGGGGCCAGTGGATGAGGTAGAGGTCGACCGAGGGGAGGCCGAGGCGCCTTAGGCTCGCCCGGGCGGCGGCCTGCGCCGAGTCGAACCCGTGCTCGGTGTACCACATCTTGGTGGTCACGAAGATCTCCTCCCGGGGGATTCCGCTCGCCCGGATCGCCTCCCCGACGTCGGCCTCGTTCTGGTACATCGCGGCGGTGTCCACATGGCGGTAGCCCCCCTGGAGGGCCCAGGCGACGCTCTGGCGGGTCGGCGCCCCCGGGGGGACCTGGAAGACGCCGAAGCCGAGCTGCGGGATCACGGTCCCACCGGAGAGGGGGAGGCGCGCGGTCGCGGGGGAGGGATCCGATGGCGTCATGCCGCGGCGAAGCCGGGGGCGCCCATATTCTCTCGGGGACCCCCGTTCCGCCCCCGCTCCGAGGGCGCCGTCCGGGGGGCCTTCCCGCCCGATCCGGCGCGGGTCGGAGGGTACATATCGGCCCGGGCTTCCTACCGGAGCCCCAAGGGGACCGTTCGGATGACGGAACCTCGGGTCGAGCCGGGAGACCTCCGCTGGGAGGAGGGCAACCTCCTCTTCGGGCAGGGCCGCTACCCCGACGCGGTGTGGGCCTACACCGACGCGATCCGGAGGGACCCGAAGCAGGCCCGGTACTACCACAACCGGGCCGTGGCGCGCGCGGCACTGGCGGACGCGACGGGGGCCCGGGAGGATGCCTGGAGGGTCATCGAGCTGGATCCCGACTCCGACTCGACCCGGCGTCTCGTCTCCCTCCTGGATCTCTTTGCCTCCCGGCCGGAGGCACCCGGCCGCACGGAAGGCCCCCCCCCGGAGGAGATGCCGCCGATCCCGCCCGAGATGCTGAAGCTCACCCTGCGGACCGACTGATGCGGCGGGCCGGCGGCTAGCCGAACATCGACGATCGGCGCGTGGGGTCGGACCCGGCCTGCCGAAGGGACTGGCGGTACTCCTCGAGGTCCCTGCGGAGATCCTCCGTCATCAGCGCGTCGAAGGCGGGATCCCTCTCGAGGGTGTCGGTAAGCCTCTGGAACCACTTGCGGACGCTCGGGATGACCGCCCGGAACGCGGCGCGGATCTCCGGCTCGCCGACCGGCGCGTTCGTCCCCTCGAGGGCCCGCGCCGCCTGCGCGTAGGCGAGGTTGGTGAAGACGAGGTCGATGTCCGCAGGGGAGTACCAGCGGAGGTCCGAGGCCAGGCGGCCGGCGTCGAACGTGGCGGAAGGGAAGCGCTGGCGCTCCCGTTCGAGCAGCTGCCTCCGGGCGTCGGCGGAAGGAGGGCCGACGTAGATCGGGGTGCCGAGCCGCCCCGACCGCAGGACGGCGGGGTCGAGATCGAACGGCACGTTGGTCGCGGCGAGGATCATGAGGCCGGGATAGAAGGCGATCTGGTCGAGCTCGTTCATGAAGTGGTTGATCAGGCGGTGCTCGCCATACTGGACCATCCGCTCCCGGGTGACGCCGATCGAGTCGACCTCGTCGATGAAGAGCACCACCGGGGTCTCCCGCGCCGCATCCTTCGCCTCGGTGAAGACGGCCGTCAGGTTCGCCTCGCTGTTGCCGGTGTAGAGGTTGAGCACCGACGAGAGATGGAGCAGGCGGAGCTGCGCGTGCGCCTCCCGTGCGGCGAGCCGGGCGACGCTCGTCTTCCCGCATCCGGGCGGGCCCATCATCAGGAACTTGTTCGTCGGGATGCGCGACAGGAAGATCTCCGGCACGAGCGTCGGCAGCACGACCCGCTCCCGCACCCGGGCCTTGACCGAGTCGAGGCCGACCAGGGTGTCCAGGGGACGGGACGATCCGAACCAGGACCGGTCGACGATCCGGCGCAGCGTGGCCGTGCGGGGATCCGCCGGGGCCATCGACCCGAGCCGTGTGACGGCCGCGAGGGCGGCCGGAGCATCCCCGAGCGCCAGGAGCGTCCCGACCAGGACCCTCTGCGTCTCCGCGGTGGGGTCGGCCACGCCCTCGAGACGCCTCCGGGCGTCCTCGGGGCGGCCCGTCGCCAGGAGGGCATGCGCCTCCATGCGGACCAGGTCCTGGCTGTCCGGGTCGGGGGCGGAGGCGGAGAGGCGGAGGACCTCCTCCCACTCCCCGAACTCGAAGCGGGTGCGGATCGCCGCGAGGAGATCGTCGCCCCTGCCGGAATGGCGGAAGATCCTCTCCCAGGCGTCGGCCGCCTCCCTCCGGTGCAACGCCGAGAGCAGGATCGCCCGGCGGGTCAGGCGCCGCGGATCCTCGTCGTCCGGAATCGAGTGCAGGGTCCTCTCAATCGCCCCGATCAGCGTCTCATCCTGCTGGGGGCGGACGATCTCCGCGGCGGTCGGGAGCTCCCGGGGAGCTTCGGGTGCCCGGGGCCTCCCGGGGGAGGCGTTCGAGCCGAGCCGCGGGGAAGGCACGAAGTCGGTCTCGTCGGTCTCCTCGGAGATCCCCCGATCCTCGAGAACCGCGATGGCCACGCGCGCGTCGGTGAGGTTCGGATCCAGCGCGAGCGCCTCGCGGTAGTTCTGGATCGCCAGCGCATTCTCGCCGAGCTCGACCCGGACCTTGCCGAGCAGCAGGCGGATGTCCGCCCTCTTCGGCTCGAGCTCCATCGCCCAATGAAGGTCCTCGAGGGCGTGCATGTAGCGGTGCACCAGGTAGTACGCCAGGCCGCGGTTGAACCGGGCGTCGCCGTAGGTCGGATTCTTCGCGAGGGCGGCGGTGTAGGACGCGATCGCCTTCTCGTACGCGCCCTGCTCCATGTGCTTGTTGCCCTGCTTCCACTCGTCGTGGCCCGGCTCGCTCATGCCCACGCCACCCCGGGCGCGTCCGACGCCGCGCCATCCCCCTTCCTGCCGGGCCTCCCTCGTCCGATCCGGCGAGGACGGGCCCCGGCCCGACGAACGATCGCGACCATCCGCGGAGAGACGGAAATGAAGGCGACGACCCTAATTAACGGGTGAGGGAACCCGGAGACTCCCGGGTCGCGAGTAAGCCGATCCGGTGGCACGGCCGGTCTTCCCCGGTCGACTTCCTCCGTCGACCCTTCACCGGGGAGCGACCGCCCCGGGATCCGCATGCCCCCGCCCATCTCCGTGAATCCCGCCCGTCCGTGAGCTCACGGCGTCTCGAGGCGTCGTCGTACGCATCACGCGGGACACCGGCCGGCCTCCGGGCCGGAAACGATGCCCGAGCCATGCCAACGTGAGGGGAGCGGCGGACGAAGGGCATGTCGGCCGGATCCTGTCGAGGAGGGTGTCGCCACATCGACGGAGGCCTTCCCGACTGCCCGAACGGTGCGGGCGGCCGTGTCTTGGGCGACCGGGAGAGGATGGTTCGATGCCGGCCGCG
Organism: Thermoplasmata archaeon; assembly: GCA_038729445.1. Lineage (GTDB taxonomy): Archaea > Thermoplasmatota > Thermoplasmata > Lutacidiplasmatales > UBA184 > Lutacidiplasma. The sequence continues at coordinate 15,489 of JAVYSA010000022.1, read as the reverse complement.
GCCCTGCACCATGCGGGCGGAACGAGCGCGGGCGCGCACAATCCCGGGGACGGGCAATCCCACCTTCTCCATCCGCGCTGCCTCTGCACGCCGGATCTCGCCGAGGGCGTCGCGAGCCGGGGTCGCATGGGGACCGACGGATTCCGGTCGAGGACGAGATCCAGCCCCCCTCCTCTGGCGGTCCGGGTCCCAGGCGATGGAGTACCGTTCCGGTGTCGTTCGCCCATCGTCCGCGGCCGATCCTCCTGCTCCAGCACGGACTGCTTCGGAGGGTGGGAGCCGGTTGCGACCCGAATCGCCCGTAGCTCCTTCCGGACCGATTGCCCGCCCGCGCGAGGGGGAAGATTCCCCGGGGAGGTCTCGGCATCCTGTTCCGAAGGGCGGACGTACCCGCTTCCCTCGCCGGTTCTCCCGCGGCAAGCCCCCGGGGATTGCCCACTCCATGGGGCCTTCTCATCGGCCTTGGTCGTGCCCTCGCCCGCTCCCGTCGCTCTGCCCACCTCCCTGAGCATGCCCGGCCCAGCGCTCCAGCGCCTTGACCGTGCATCCACGAATCCAATGCAGCGGCCCGGGGGCCGCCGGCCCCGGGAGTCGTTCGGCTGCCGCGAATCACTCCGAAGCGATCGTTCCTGGGAGACGGCCAAGCGCCGTCTCCCGGCGGGAACCGAGTGGGCCCATGAGCGGGTGCCTACCGCGGACTTGCCTCGAATTCTTTCTTGCGCCAGACGATCGCCTCCACGGCGGGATAGGTCTCCACGGACTTCGGCAGGTTCGGTAGACGCTCTCCTTCCCACTGGAGCAGGTGATTCGCCAACGCGGAAGCCCGGAAGTCCCGATCCGGTGTCACGAGGACCCGGTAATCGGTGTCGAAGGTCCATGCGAAGGCGTCGAAGAGCGCGTGGTGGTTCGAGCACAGAAGGATTCCGTTGCGGACATCGTCGATCGGACCGCGGGCATCGAGGGGGATGATGTGGGCCGCCTCCAGGGCCAGGCTCCGGCCGCGCAGCCGGTAGCCGACCTCGCACAGGCTGCACTTCTCATGGTAGAGCGATCGGATCCGGACCCCGAAGCGTCGCTCGCGCCGGATCCGCCGCACGTCCTCGATCGGCAGCGGAGCCGGATCGAGCGGAACAAAGGGCCGGATCACGCCGAGCTCCATCGGCCGGACGGACTCGTTGATAGGCTCTCCCCGGATCAGGAAATGGTGGCCGTCGAACGCCTCGACGTAGCCGAGCCCGAGAACGCGGTATCTCCTCCTCCCTTCCCGGTCCTCCACCTGCCGGAACACGCCGATCGGAACCCCGTCCTCCATGCAGTGGATGAGTCCTTGGTTGGTCGGTAGGTCGGCGCCAGGCCGACCCGTCTGGCTCTCTGGTGCGTAGCGGTAGGTCCACGAACCGTCCGCGAGGATCTCCGGCGCTTCGTCCGGATACACCCCACGTCGGGTCTGCCGGATCCATAGGGCATAGCGGGATCCCGAGGGGCGGTAGATCCCTCGGAACCCCCGGAACCCCGGGATCCGATGATGAAGCTCGGAGGCCGGCAGGATGTCCCCCTCCCTGCTCCGAATCCGTTCGAGGACGTCGCGAAGGGGAAGATCGACACGGAGAGAGAGGGGATCCGCCGCGCAACCGGAATCGAGTCGGTGGGATATATTCGCCGGTCCGATCCATGGGCCGAGCGCCCCTTCCCTGGAAGAGGGCGGGCCCGCGCGAGATTCGAATCCGTGGGGTACGCTCGACGGCACGGATCTCGGACTGGCCGTGTCACGCGACCCTCAGGGCCCGCCGGGTACGACCGCTCGATCCCACGTCCCCCCAACGAGCGGACCCGGCCGAGGGTCTCGGTCCCGACGGGGATCTCCTCGGGGGTTCGTGGGGACGAAGACACGAGGTTCCGGATTCGCCCCGCCCGGATCGCCCCTCTTCGACCGGCGGCGACGCCGCCGACGAGTGCGGGGCGTGCGTGGGCCGTTGGAAAGGACACCTCCGGGACACGAGGAAGGATCGTATGGTCCCGATCGCCTTCCGTTCGGCCGGAGTGTGGTGGGGGATTTGTCGCGCCCGGGTCAATGGACGGTGAATCCCGAGGTCCGCGTCCCGCTCTCTGCTCCCACGGGAGCGCGCTCAGGATCTCCGAAGGGGCACCGCACGATGCGCACCCGGGCGGCGGCGGGTCGCCCGGGTGCCCCCGTACGGGCCGACGATCTCGGCGACCCGCGGGAGGCCGAGCGCCAGCCGCCGGGCGTCCCCCGCGGAGCGGAGCATCGTGTGCATGACCGCCGGAGTGCCGCGTCGGGGGAGGACGAAGCCCCCGCAGACCGTCGCCGAGGCCCGGAGCCCCCGCCCCTCGGGCGGCGGGCCCATCGCCCGCAGGACGGCGGCCCGGAACTCCGGCCGGAGCTTCTCCCGTTCGGCCCGTTCCCGCTGTTCCCGTCGCCGGGCAAGCATGGCCCGGCGGTCCGATGGTCCCCCGGCATGATCGGACCCTCCGCATCCCCGTCGCGTGCTCCGGGCCGCCGGGGCCCCGCGCGCCCCCGGAAGGAGGTGCTCCCGGCGGGATTCGAACCCGCGTTTCGTGGTCGAAGGCCACGGATCCTTGACCGGACTAGACTACGGGAGCATCCGGCGCATCGGCGGCACCCGGCAGGCCCCTCAAGGCGCTTTCGAGCGGCCCGGCCCGCTCAGCCGACGCGTTCCCAGCGCTCGAGCTTCTGGACCCGCCCGAGGGTCGATCCCCGGCGGATCTCCTCCCGGACGCGGTTCTCGTGCTCGAAGACATCGAGGGCCCGGTTCGCCACCTCCGAGACCCGCTCGCGCGGCACGACGACGAGGCCGCTGAGGTCGCCGACGATCCAGTCCCCCGGCCGGACCTTCTGCCCTCCGACCACGACCTCGACGCCGATCTCGCCGTGGCCCTTCGGTTCCCCCGCGTTCGGGCTGACGTGGCGGCTGAACGCGGGAAGGCCGATCGCGAGGATGGCGTCGAGGTCACGGATCGCCCCGTCGACGACGATCGCGGCGATGCCGCGGCCGTGGGCGCTCCAGCTGGCGAGCTCGCCCCAGACCGCGGTCGTCTGGCCGCCGGCGTCGACGACGATCACGTCGCCCGGGCCGGCCCGGTCGATCGCCTCCACGGGCTTCGCCCAGTCGCCGTCGCGGGTCACGACCGTCACGGCCGGGCCGGCGATGCGGACCGTGGGGTCCCTGAGGTGCGGGTGGATCCCGTGCATCGCCCCCTGCCGCTGCATCGCGTCGGTCACGTTCGGGCTGGAGACCTTGAGGAACGCCTCCCGCGCCTCGGGGAGGGCGTAGCGGCGGAACTGCTCGGTCGGGACCTCGGTCCGGGTCGCGATGGCGGTGCGGATGCGGCGCGTCGCCTCCGCGATGTCCGGGCTCTTGGTGATCGCCCCGCCGACGATGAGGATCTGGGCGCCGGCGCGGACCGCCGCGGCGACGCTCTCGCTGGTCAGCCCGCCGGCGACACCGACCGGCACGGGGAGCGCCCGGGCGAGCTCCTCGAGGCGCTCGAACGGCGTGCGGGCCTGCATCTGCATGTCGATGCCGACATGCCAGCAGACCGCGGCGGCGCCGAGTTCGGCGGCGCGCCGGCCGCGGCCGACCGGATCGGCGACGTTCAGGAGGTCGACCATGACCTCGGCGCCGTAGAGCTCGCCGCCGCGGACCGCCTCGGCGATCGTGTCGTCGTCGGCGGCGCCGAGGACGGTCACGATGTCCGCCCCGGCCTTCGCCGCGATCTCGACCTCGAAGGCCCCGGTGTCCATCACCTTGAGGTCGGCGACGATCCGGCGGTCCGGGAACGCCTTCTTGAGCTCCCGGACCGCGTCGAGCCCCTCGCTCTTGACGAGCGGCGTGCCGGCCTCGACCCAGTCGGCGCCCCCCTCGACCGCCTCCTTCGCCGCGAGCAGGGCCCGCGAGAGGTTCTCGAAGTCGAGCGCGACCTGCAGCACCGGGCCGTCGAGCCGCATCGGCCCGCGAAGGGTCCGCGCGTATTAACCGTCCTCCCGCCGTCGCCCGGGCGTGCCCCGGGCCCCGCGACCCGCCCCCGCCTCCTTCCCCCTCCTCGTCCGGGCGGGCGACGCGCGGCGGATGGACGAGATCCCCGACCGCTCCGTCCACCTGGTCGTGACCTCCCCGCCGTACCCGATGATCCCGCAGTGGGACGCGGTCTTCCGCTCGCTCGGGGCCGAGGGGTACGGGGAGATGCACTCCCTCCTGGCCGACGTCTGGCGCGAGTGCCACCGGGTCCTGGTCGACGGGGGCCTCCTTGCGGTCGTGGTCGGCGACGCACTGCGGCGGGACCCCGGCGGCTTCCGCCTGTGGGCGAACCACGCGACGATCCTGGAGCGGGCTACCGCCCTCGGGTTCGTGCCGCTGCCCTACCTGCTGTGGAAGAAGCCGACGAACAAGCCGAATGCCTTCCTGGGCTCCGGTTTCCTCCCGCCGAACGCCTACGTCACGCTCGACTGCGAGTTCATCCTCCTCTTCCGGCGCGGCCGGCTGCGCACCTATCCTCCCCACGACCCGGAGCGCTACGCCTCCCGGCTCGCCCGCGCGGAGCGCGACCGCTGGTTCTCCCAGGTGTGGGCCGACGTCCGGGGCGCCCCCCAGGGAGCGGATGGCCGGCGGACCGGCGCCTTCCCTCCGGCGATCCCCGCGCGCCTCATCCGCATGTTCAGCGTCCGCGGCGAGACGGTCCTCGACCCGTTCGCCGGGACCGGCACGACGCTCTGGGAGGCCCTCCGGGCCGGGCGGCGGGCGATCGGCTACGAGATCGATCCGGCCCGCGTCCGGGCGATCCTCGCCGAGGCGCGCCGCCGAGGGATCACCGCGGCGCCTTCGGGGGCGCCGCGCGGCCGGCGATCTCCTCGTTGACCTGCCGCCGCAGGTACCACAGGTCGGCGAGCGGCAGCCGGTCGAGGTGGAGCAGCAGGTAGTGGAGGTAGACCCGCTCGGGCCGCGCGGGGGAGGCCGGTCCTGTCGGCCCGGTCCCGGCCGGGGGATGCTCCGCCGCCGGGCCGTGGTAGCGCCGTGCGTTCGCGCGGGAGAGCGGAGGGTGGACCCGCTCGACCGGATCGATGCCGGGCTCGTCGCCCCCCGGCGCGGCGTCGGGCGCGGCCGGAGCGGCCCGCGGCAGCGGGGCCCGCTGCGGGGGCTCCGGGTCCTGGAAGTCCGCGATCGGCCGGCCGGTGACGTCGACGACGATCGACCGCAGGCTCCAGGGGGTCCGTCGTCGTCGGGGATGCTGGGCCGTCGCCTCGTCCCCTTCGGCCCGCGCGCTCATGGCCGTCCGACGGCGGAGGGCTCCGTATAAGTCTGGTGTTCGACGGGCACCTCCGGGTCCGCGCCCAGGTGCCGGACGAGGTACTCGTACTCGGGGGTCGAGGCGACGATCGCGATCGGGAGGTGGTGCTCCCCGCGGCGGAGGAGCGCCTCCGCGTAGCCGGCCTCCCGGGGCTGCCGGGCCCTCGGCAGCCAGTCGGCCTCGGCGTCGGTGAGCGAGAAGAAACGGGCCAGATCGGCGTCGGGCCGGGGGATCCGGAAGAGGACCGTCGCGCTCAGGTTGCCGAGCATCGCGCGGCCGCTCGGCTGCGCGAGGAAGTCGTCGGGGTGCTGGCTGAGGACGAGGACCCCCGCCCGATAGTGCCGGACGTGCCGCACGACGCGGTCGAGGAACTCGCCGGTCGCCGGATGCCGGGCGAGCAGGTGGGCCTCGTCGATCACGAGGAGCTTGGGCCGGTTCCCCTCCCGGAGCCGGCCGTAGGCCCAGTCGAGGACGTACGCGAGGTGGAACGGGAGGTGCTCCTCCGGCACGCCGCGGAAGTCGACGACCACCGGGTCGGCCTCCGGCGCCACGGTGGTCGGTCCGTCGATCCGGGCGAGCGAGCCGGAGCGGAAGACCTCGAGGAGCGTCGCGAGCCGCCCGGCGCCGGGGCCGAGGGCCGAGACCGCCGCCGAGAGGTCGGAGAGCGTCGGGACGCGGGGGCCGTCGGCGTAGAGCCGGCTCACCGCCGCGTCGAGCATCGCCCGTTCCTCGTCGCGCAGCGAGGGGAACAGCGCGCGCAGCACCGCCCCGACGCGGCCCGCCTTCTCCGCGCGGTCCCCGTGCGTCGTCACCGGATCGAGCGGGTTGAGCCGGTCCCCTCCGCCGGGCCCGAGCCGGATCGTCCGCCCGCCCCACGCACGGGCCAGGGAGGAGAACTCCCCGAGCGGGTCGAGGATCGTCACGGAGAGGTCGGGGCGCATCCACCGGCTCCGCAGGAGAGTGAGGGCGGTGGCGAACGACTTGCCGCTGCCGGTCGCGCCGAAGAACCCCCACGAGTGGCTCGCGTGCGACCAGCGGTCGAGGACGACAGGGGCCGCGTCCTCGAGCCGGAGGCCGAAGAGGACGCCGCCGGGTTCGACGACCGCCTCGTCCCCGAAGGGGTAGAACGCGGCCGCGGCGTCGGTCGGCACGGTGTGGTAGAACCCAGGAGGGCGCGCCTCGACGCCGAACGGATCCGGCGGCGCGAGGCAGGCACGGACCTCGTGCCGGGGGACGCGGGGCCGGAAGCCGAGGGCCGAGAGGCGGTCCTCGAGCCCCCGACGGGCGCGCACGGCCCGCTCGGGCGAGCCGCCGCGGGCGACGAAGACGACCCCGAGGCGCCAGAGCGACTGCTCCTGACGCGCGATCCGCTGGCCGAGCGCCTCGGCCCCCTCGAGCTCGCGGGCCAGTTCCGCGGCCCGCTCGTCGTCGGCGCCGCCGTGCGCGAGCTCCGCACGGGCCACGGCGCGCGCGCCGTGGACGAGGCGCAGGGCCGCCGGCCCGTCGATCGGGAACGCCCGGAGGTGCACGTCGACCGGCACCGACGGCGGCGCGGCCTCGCCGATCCATCCGAACGGCGCCTCGCTGGGCAGGCCTCCCAGGAGGAGGGGGGCGACCGCCCCCCGGGTCCGGCGCATCCACTCGCTCCCCTCGACGACGACCGGAGGGCTCATGGGCGGGCCTCCAAGGCGGCGTGGGCCGGGCCGGGGGTCCGTCGCACGGCCCACCAGAAGGCCACGAGCGGCCCGGCGACAAGGAGGCCACCGACCGGTGCCAGCGTACCCGCGGCGGTCAGGAGGGCGAGGAGGACGCCGCCCGCGGCGACGCCCGCGAGCGCGACGACGCGGAGGGCCCGGCTTCCGGGCGCGGCACGGGCCGGGTCGCGCCGCGACTCCCCCGCGTAGGCGACGGCAGCGAGACCGGCGGCGGCCAGGGCGAGGTGGCCGAGGGCCGGGTCGGCGAGCCCGGCGAGGCCGCCGATCCCGCCCGCGGCGACGGCGAGGTCGAGCGGGCGGACGGGCGTCGGCGGGAGGGGCCTGCGGGGAGCCTCTCCGCTCATGGGGTCCCCCCGCCCACGATCCCCTCCCCCCAGCCGAACCGGCGGGCCGCCCCGGCGAGGGCCCGCCCCTCGAGGCGCTGCGGAACGAGGCCGAGCGCCGAGAGGCGGCCGACCAGGGAGGCCGCCCGTCGCTCGAGATCCTCCTCGGAGGCGGGCCGGTCGTCGGGGCTCCAGAGGGCGACGTAGACGCGCCGTGCGCCGCGGGCGCGCAGGAGGAGGGTGAGCATCTCCCGGTAGGCGTCGACGGGCGCGTCGCCGGCGGGGGTGCCCGGAGGAAGGCACGGCGCCGGATCGATCGGGACCGCGGTGGCGACGATCGCGGCGGGTCCCCCGAGGCCGGCGAGGAGCTCCCGGTAGAGGTCGTAGCGTCGGCGCAGCTCCTCCGGCGGCAGGTCCCGCAGCGGCTGTCCCCCGCACCGCACGATGGCGACCCGGCGGCCCGAGGCGAGATCGAGGCAGGCCCGCTGGACCCGGGCGGCCCGGTGGGCGCCGGTCATCCCTGCCTCCTCGCCGCGGTAGGCCCGGGCCCAGCGGCGCACCGAGCGGACGATCCGCCGGTCCAGGGGGACCCCCATGGGGCCCGCGGCGGTGAGCGCGAACGCCACGGCGACGCACGGCAGCCAGGCGAGGACCCCGGCGAAGGGGATGACGACGGCGCCCGCGGCGGCGTACGCGGCGAAGGCGGCGGCGGAGCCGGCCGACGGGAACGGGCCCAGCCGCATCGGGCGGCCGACGGGGGCCGGCAGCTCGACGAACGGGAACCGGTCGCCGTCATGGGGCATCGTCGCCTCCCTCGGGGGCCCGCAGCGGGCCCATCCGCGGCGGAGTGTCGGCCCGCCGGGCCTGGAACGAGCGG
>JAVYSA010000022.1:0-7239 GCA_038729445.1 Thermoplasmata archaeon | reverse complement strand
TGCCCGACGAGCCGCTGGGCCCCCGAGCCCAGGGCCGCGGAGACGGCGAGCGGCGCCGCGCCGGGGATCGCCGCGCCTCCGGCGGCGCGGGCCCCGCGCCCGGCCGCCCCGGCGGCGCCTGCGGAGGAGGGACCGCCGGAGGGGATGCCGCCGACCGACGAGCGGGGGGCCGCGGCGAGCGCCCGCTCGACCCCGCCGGTGAGCGCCGCGCCGGCGCTGGGGAGGCCGAGCTGGGAGAGCATCGTGCCGCTGAGCGAGAGGAGCGCGGGCGACCCCAGGGCGAGGGCCAGGAACGCCACGAGCAGGATCGGGCTCGTGCTCCCGACCGCGAGCTCGAGGGGGATGACGAGGACGCAGGGGAGGAAGGCGAACTCCGCGAAGAGGAGCCACCCGCGCCGGGCGAGCGTCGAGAACGGGCCGAGCGGCCAGAGGAGCGTGAAGATCGGGAGCACGACGACGAGGACGGCGAGGAGCGCGTCGCGCAGGCCGACCAGGAGCGCGAGGAGCAGGACGACGGAGAACTCGACGAACGAGAGGACGAAGGCGAGCAGGCCGTTCGAGGAGGAGAGGCCGAACTCGCCGATCCCCGCGAGGTTCGTCCAGTGCCGCCAGGCCCCGCCGTCCCATCCGGCGACGACGGGATAGACGGTCCCCCCGAGGTCGAGGATCCCCGAGGCGATCGGGACCGCGAAGTTCGCCACGAGCACGGCGATCACGAACCGCGCGAGGAGCCCCTCCGGCACGAGTCCCGGGCGGGGCCAGACCGCGTGGAGGAGGTAGGCGAGCCCGATCCCGACGCCGACCAGCGCGACGGCCGGATCGACCAGGTTCGCGACGAGGTAGCCGCTGAAGTGGGCGGCGGTCGCGAGGTACGTCGCCTGCCCCGGGCCGGCCGCAAGGACCCCGGGGTAGAGCTGGGACCGCGCGAGCTCGGGGACGAGCAGGCTGTCGTACGTCGGCTCGATCGCCAGCGAGACCGCGGCGGTGAAGAGGGCGAACGCCGCGAAGAGCATCGCGCGGATGATCTGGGAGGGGTCGAAGGGGATCATCGGTCCGCCTTCCTCACGCCCCCGTGAGGACCCACTGCGCGAGCGCCCAGACGAGCCCGGTGATCGCGGCGGTGAAGACGAGGGTTCCGATCAGGGCGTCGCGGGCCCGGTCCTTCGCCTGGACCTTCTTGCCGATGTCGCTGGAGAACCAGCTCAGCGCGACGCGCGCCCAGACGAGGGCGAGGATCCCGCCTCCGGCGAGGGCGACCAGCTCGACGAGTCGGCCGACCGAGGCGGTGAAGTTCGTCACCGGGCTGCCCGTGGAGGCCCGGGCGCCGCGGGGGGAGACCCCGGCGCCCGCGAGCGGCCGCGGGGGCGCAGGTCCCCCGGGCCGGGGCACCGGCATGAGGGCGACGGAGAGCAGCACGATCGTGAGGCCGATCGCGAGCCACCATCCGGCCCTCTGGGCCGAGGCGGGGTCGTTCGTTCGCCGAGGTGCGTGGCGCGTCCGTCGGGTCCGAGGGAAGGCGAGGGCCATGCAGACCACCCGCTCCTCCAGGACGGGAGGGGGGGATGGTCCGGGCGGCGGCGGTGGGGGGTGAACGCTGGGGCCGGCGTCAGGCCCGGCCGACCAGCGCGACGTGCTCGCGGGAGAACGGCGCGAGGTCGATCTGGCGGTCGATCGCGAACCCGCCGTCCTCGACGATCCGCCGCGCCTCCCGCACGATCGCCTCGGGGGGGCGCCGCTGCGTCACCGAGCGGACCTTGAGCATGAGGATCCCCGCGCCGCCGCTCCGGAGCGTCGCGCGGACGTTCTCGCGGAAGATCCCCGCCTGGTCGCGCTGGGCGATGTCCTGGTAGAGGAAGTCGACCGGCCCGACATCGACGGCATACCGCTCGGGGAGCTGGGCGTCGGCGAGGAGCGGCAGGAGGTTCTCCCTGCGCCGGGCGAGCGCGAGGAGCGGCGCGAACGACGCCGGGCTCTTCTCGACGACGTAGACCGACGCCTCGGGAACAAGGTCGGCGACGTGGCTCGCGGTGGTGCCGTGGGCGCCCCCCAGGTAGAGGACCGTGCGGGCCCCCGTCCACGGCGACGGCGGGGGAAGGCCGCGGAGGAGGGCGGCGGCGAGCTTGGAGCGGAACGGGTCCCAGGCCCGGTACTCCACGGATCCGACCGTGCGCACCCGCTCCCCGTAGACCCGCTCGCCGGGACGGGCGTTGCGCGTGAAGAGCTCCCGGCCCTCGCGGTAGACCCCCGACCACTCCGTCGGCTCCACGGCCCCCCCCGCTAGGCGAGCGCGACCTGCAGCTCGACCTCGACCGGGGCGTTCAGCGGGAGGGCCGCGACGCCGATCGCCGCCCGGGCCGGCCGGCCGGCGGCGCCGAAGAGCTCGACCAGGAGGTCCGTCGCCCCGTTCGCCACCTCGTGCTGCCGGACGAACCCCGGCGCGCTCGCGACGTACACCGCGACGCGGACGATCCGTTGGATCGCGTCGAGGCTGCCGAGCTCCGCCCGGAGGGCGCTCAACGCCTGCAGCGTTGCCGCCCGGGCGATCCGCTGCGCGGTCTCGACCGAAAGGTCGCGGTCGACCAGGCCGGGATGGACGATCGAGCCTCCCTCGAGGACGATCTGTCCGGAGACCCAGGCGGTCTCCCCCATCCGGACGACCGGCGCGTAGGTCCCCTTCGGCCCCGGCGGGGGCGGCAGGGCGATCCCGAGCTCGCGAAGCCGCTCCTCCGGGGCGGGCACGGCGCGGGCAGGGGCCGGGAGGGGAAAACGGTGCGGGACCCCCGCGCCGGCCCGGCTCCGGCGCCCGGCGCGCCGTCCGCTCCGCGGCCCCGGCCCGTTATCGGCTCCGGTGCCGTGCGCCGCCGATGCCCCCGACGGCCGGCCCGCTCGACCCCCTCGAGGAGGAGGTCGTCCGCCACGTCTTCGAGCTCTACCCCTCCTACGCCGTGAGCCTGGGGCGGCACGAGTACGACGGGCGGACGATGCCCGCGGACCGGGCGAGCACGGACACGTGGCTCGCGGAGGCGGAGGCGCTCCTGAGCCGCCTGCGAGCGATCCCCGCGACGGAGCTCTCCGAGGAGCGCCGCCACGACCGGTTCCTTCTCGAGCTCCTGCTCGAGGGCCCCCGGTTCGACCTCGCCGAGGTCGGGGAGCTGGAGCGCAACCCGATGGCCTACCTGAGCTCGCTCTCGCTGACCAGCTACATCGCCCGCCCGTATGCGCCCGCCGCGGTGCGGGCCGAGGGGATCATCGCCCTCCTGCGCGGGATCCCGCGCCTGCTGGACACCGCCACGCGCCGGCTTTGTCCCGTGCTGCCCCGCCCGTTCGTCTCGCTCGCGGTCTCGATGGGCCGGGGGCTCCCCGCGTCGTTCGACGAGGCGGCGGCATTCGTCGCCGCCGAGGCGCCGGCCGCCTCGGGAGAGTTCCGGGATGCCCGCCGGTCCGCGGAGGAGGCGCTCGGCCGGTTCGTGGGGTGGCTCGAGTCGGACCGCCTCCCCCGCGCGGACGAGGGGTTCGCCCTCGGCCCGGCCCGCTTCCAGCGGCTGCTCTGGGTCCGGGAGGGGCTCGAGACCCCGTGGGAGGAGATCGAGGCGACCGGACGGGCCGACCTCGCGCGGAACCAGGCGCGCCTCGCGCAGATCGCCCGGCAAGAGGAGCGGACGATCCCCACGCTCCTGGACGAGATCGCGGCCGACCACCCGACGGCCGAGGAGCTCGTGCCGACCGCGCGGGCGCTCGTCGAGGAGGCCCGTTCCTTCGTCGTCGGGCACGCGCTCGCGACCGTGCCCAAGGAAGCGCGGGCCCGGGTCGAGCCGACCCCCGCCTGGGGCCGGTCCCTCTCGACGGCGAGCATGGACTCCCCCGGCCCGTTCGAGCCGGGCGAGGGGGAGGGAATCTACTACGTGACCCCCGTCGACCCCGCGTGGACCCCGGAGCAGAGGGAGGAGTGGCTCCGCTCGCTCAACCGGACGATGCTCGCGAACATCACCGTCCACGAGGTCTATCCGGGCCACTACCTCCAGTTCCTCGCCTTCCGCCGCGCCCCGCTGTCGCTGGCACGCCGGGCCTACCTCTCCCCGTCGTTCGTCGAGGGGTGGGCGCACTACGCCGAGCAGCTCGCGATCGAGGAGGGGTACGGGGCCCCCTCGCACCGGGCCGAGGTCGCCCAGATCCATGACGCCCTGCTCCGCGATTGCCGCCTCCTCGCCGCGATCGGGCTGCACGCCCGGGGATGGGGCGTCGCCGAGGCGACCTCCCTCTTCCAGCGGGAGGCCCACTTCGAGGCCCTCCCTGCCCAGCGCGAGGCGATCCGGGGGACGTTCAACCCCGAGTACTTCTGCTACACCCTCGGCAAGCTCGCGATCCTCTCCGCACGGGACCGGCACCTCCGGCGGACGTTCGGCGGGAGCCTCAGGGCGTTCCACGACGCGCTCCTCGGCCTCGGCTGCCCGCCGATCGGGCGGCTCGACGCGCTCCTGGGCGGCGGCGCCATGCCGACCGGACCGCGCTGAGGGGGGCCGGAGCGACCGCAAAGGCTCATGGGGCGGCGCGGCAGAGGGGGGCGATGGCGCCGAACGGGTTCCCGCCGCCGGCCCTCTCGGCTCCCGATCTCACCGGGCCGGTCTCCATCCTGAACTGGCCGGTCGCGGGGCCCCGCTCCGTCCGGCGGCACCGGCAGCGCCCCTACGCCCACGTGCGGATCGAGATCGACCTCGCCCCGCCGGAGGCGTCGACCGAGGCCGGCCTCCTCGCCCGGCTCGCGCGGAGTGTCGGCTCCCGCGGCCCCCGCGCATCCCGGGCGCTCCTGACGACGGGGGGCCTCCTGCTCCACGCCTTCGCCTCCGACGGGTTCGTCCGGGTCCTCCACTGGGAGGTCGCCCCGGGCGGATGGCTCCCCGTCGCCGGATCGGCCCCGCCGGACGGCGGAGAGGCCGAGCCGCTGGGCCGCTTCGAGCGGGCCCTCGCGGATGCGGGGGGCGCCGCGGCCGCCGCCCGGGCCCGCCGTCTCGCCTTCCGCCTCGGCGCGACGGACGGCCGCCACGCCGACGTCGTCGTCCGGCCGCGCTCGACGGCGTTCCACCACGCCGCGACGATCGATCTGGTCGGCCGCTTCCCCGAGTCGTCGGTCTCCGACCTGGTCGGCGCCATCCACCGCAGGATCCCGCTCTCCCGGGCCCGCGTGACGCAGGCCGCCTACGCGACGGAGTAGCGCCGATGCCGCCGGACGCTCCCCCGGACCCCGCGGCGGCCCCCCCCGCCCCGGACGAGGAGATCGCCGTCCTTGCGGGAGGATGCTTCTGGTGCACCGAGGCGGTCTTCTCGGAGCTCGAGGGCGTCCGGTCCGTCCGCCCGGGCTACACGGGCGGGCACGCGCCGAACCCCACCTACGAGGAGGTCTGCACCGGCGCCACCGGGCACGCCGAGGCGATCGAGATCCGCTTCGACCCGTCCCGCATTTCCTACCGCGACCTGCTCGTCGTCTTCTTCGCCACGCACGATCCGACGAGCGTGAACCGGCAGGGGAACGACGTCGGGACCCAGTACCGCAGCGCGATCTTCGTCCGGGACGACCGGCAGCGGGCGACCGCGGAGGCGCTCGTGCGGGAGCTCGCGGCCGCCCGGACGTTCCGGCGGCCGATCGTGACCGAGATCGTCCCGGCCGGGCCGTTCTATCCGGCGGAGGAGTACCACCGCGACTACTACCGCCGCAACCCCGAGAAGGGCTACTGCCAGCTCGTCATCGCGCCGAAGATGGCGAAGTTCCGCGCGCGGTTCTCCGAGCGGCTCGCGCGGGAGCGATGACGCCGGAGGGGACCGGCAGCCTGCTCTCCGGCCTCGAGTGCCCGGGGTGCGGGAGGACGGCCGACGCGGACGCGCCGGCGACGGTCTGCCCGGCCTGCGGGGGCGCCCTCTTCGCGACGTACCGGCTCGACCGGTGCGACGGCGCGGCCTGGGCCCGCGGCCTCGCCGGCCGGCCGGCGACGCTCTGGCGCTACCGCGAGCTCCTGCCGGTCCGGCGCGCGGGCGCGATCGCCTCGCTCGGCGAGGGCTTCTCGCCGGTCCTCCCGCTGGGTCCGGTCCCCGCCTGGCCCGAGGGGGAGGTCTGGGTCAAGGACGAGGGGGGCCTGCCGACCGGCTCGTTCAAGGCCCGCGGGATGGCCGTCGCCGTCTCCCGGGCGCGGGAGCTCGGGATGACCCGCCTGTTCGTCCCGAGCGCCGGCAACGCGGGGGTCGCGCTCGCGGCGTACGCGGCGCGGGCCGGCCTCGCGGCGGCGGTCTACCTGCCGCAGGCGACCCCCGAGCCGATGGTCCGCGCCTGCCGACGCTACGGCGCCCGCGTCGTCCAGGTTCCCGGGACGATCCGCGAGGCCGGCCTCGCCGCCCGCGCGGCCGAGGGCCCCGCGGGAGGGTTCGACGTCTCGACGCTGCGCGAGCCGTACCGGGCCGAGGGGAAGAAGACGATGGGGCTCGAGATCTGGGAGCAGTTCCGCCCCGACCGCCTTCCCGACGCGATCGTCTACCCCACCGGCGGAGGGACCGGCCTGGTCGGCATGCACCGCGCCTTCGAGCAGCTGCGGGCCCTGGGTCTCCTCGAGCGGGCCCCCCGGCTCCTCGCCGTGCAGCCCGAGGGATGTGCCCCGGTCGTCCGCGCCCTCGGGGACGGCGCCGCGGAGGCGACGCCGTGGACGGACCCCCCGCCGCGGACCATCGCCCCGGGGCTGCTCGTCCCGGCGCCGTTCTCGAGCGGTCGGATCCTCGAGGCGGTGCGGCGCACCGGCGGCGCGGGCGTCACGGTCTCCGACGCCGAGATCCTCGCCGCCGGCCGCGAGCTCGCCCGACGCCACGGGCTCCTCGCCTCGCCCGAGGGAGCGGCCCCCTATGCGGCGCTCCCGCGCCTCGCCGAGCGCGGCCTCCTCCGGCCGGGGGAGAGGGTCCTGCTCCTGGGGACAGGATCCGGGCTGCCGTTCCTCCTCGCCGACGACCCGAACGGGTCGGCAAAGAGCGGATAGCGCACCCCCGCCTGCGCCGGCCCCGGGATCCTCGGCAACGCCCGAGAGCACCCCGGTGGGGAAGGGGATGGCGCAGGGGACCGGGGCTCCGGGGGGCGATCCCGCACCGGACGGGCCCGGCACGGCGGCGGAGGAGGACGGGGGCGTCGGACGGCCGCTCCGGATCGCCGTCTTCACCGACAGCTTCCCGCCGACCCACGACGGCGTGGCGCGCGTCACGGATTCCCTC
>JAVYSA010000021.1:0-21306 GCA_038729445.1 Thermoplasmata archaeon | reverse complement strand
CATGGTCGTGTCCCGAAGCTGTTCGGCGTTCATCTCGCCGAGCCCCTTGTACCGCTGGATCGTGACCCCCTTCATGCCGCCGAACTCCGCGACGGCCCGGTCCCGCTCCTCGTCGGAGTAGGCCCAGACGTGCTTGGCCCCCTTCTGGATCCGGTAGAGGGGCGCCTGGGCGATGTAGACGTGGCCCTCCGCCAGGAGGGCCGGCATCTTCCGGTAGAAGAGCGTCAGGAGGAGGGTCCGGATGTGCGCGCCGTCGACGTCGGCATCGGTCATCATGATGATCTTGTGGTAGCGCAGCCGCGAGAGGTCGTCCCCGGAATCGATCCCGTAGCCGACCGCGGTCAGGATGTTGCGGATGACCTCGTTCTGGAGCATCTTGTCGAGCCGCGCCTTCTCGACGTTCAGGATCTTGCCCGAGAGGGTCAGGATCGCCTGGAACTCCCGGTCCCTCCCCTGCTTGGCGGTCCCGCCGGCACTGTCCCCCTCCACGATGAACAGCTCGCACTGCGCCGGGTCGCGCGAGTGGCAGTCGGCGAGCTTCCCCGGCAGGCCCGCCCCCTCGAGCAGGCCCTTGCGGCGGGTCAGCTCCCGGGCCTTCCGCGCGGCCTCCCGCGCCTGGGCGGCCTGGATCGCCTTCTGGAGGAGCGTCTGGGCGACCGACGGGTGCTCCTCGAGGTACTCGGCGAGCTTCTCGTTGACCGCGCTCTCGACCTGCCCCTTGACCTCGGAGTTGCCGAGCTTGGCCTTCGTCTGGCCCTCGAACTGGGGCTCGAGGACCTTGACCGAGAGGACGCAGGCGAGCCCCTCCCGGACGTCGTCGCCGGTGAGGGCCTCCGCCTCCGACTTGAGGAGCTTGTGGCTTCGCGCGTAGTCGTTCAGGGTCCGCGTGAGCGCCGCGCGCAGCCCGACGACGTGCGTGCCGCCGTCGACGGTGTGGATGTTGTTGACGAAGGCGAGGGTCGCGTCGTTGTACCCGTCGTTGTACTGCAGCGCGAGCTCGATGTCGGTCGTGTCCCGCTTGGCATGCAGGGTGATCGGCGGGCTGAACAGGGGGGTCGTGGCCCCGTGGAGGTCGGCGACGAACTCGGCGATCCCACCGGCATGGTGGAACGTCTCGTCGGTCCCGTCCCGCTCGTCGCGGAAGCGGATCGTCACCTGCGGGTTGAGGAACGAGAGCTCCTTGAGCCGCCGCTCGATCGTCGCCCGGTCGAACGCGGTCGTCTCGAAGATCTCGGGGTCGGGCAGGAAGCGGATCTCGGTCCCCGTCCCCTCCGCCGGTCCCAGCTCCTGGACCGGGGCGACCGGGACCCCCCGCTCGTAGCGCTGGAGGTAGAGGTGCCCGTTGCGGCGGACGCGCGCCTCGAGCCACGAGGACAGGGCGTTGACGACGTGGACCCCGACGCCATGGAGCCCGCCGGAGACCTTGTAGGCCCCCTTGTCGAACTTCGAGCCCGCGTGGAGGATCGTCATCACGATCTCGAGCGCCGGCTTGTGGTATCGGGGATGCTCCTCGACCGGGATCCCCCGGCCGTTGTCGGCGACGGTGCAGCTTCCGTCGGCGCCGAGGGTGACCTCGATGTCGGTGCAGGCTCCCGCGAGGACCTCGTCGATCGAGTTGTCGACGACCTCGTAGATGAGGTGGTGGAGCCCCCGGGCGTCGGTCGAGCCGACGTACATGCCGGGGCGCTTCCGCACCGCGGTGAGGCCCTCGAGGACCTGGATCGAGCTCGCGTCGTACGCGGCGACCGGAGCGACGGGAGAAGGCATGGAATCGACCGCCAGGGACCCCTGGCTCTCTGACGAGCCGGCCCTGCATTATAACGGTATGCCGGCGGCGGAATCCCACCCCCGCCGGACGCCCGGGCCCGGCCCCTCCGGCCGACCCCCGGCCGGGCGCCGGACCGGCGATTGTCGAACGGCCGGGGAGGCCCGCGAAACGGCTTATAACCGGCGGCGGTCCGGCGGGGAGATGGAGGAGACGACCCCCCCGCCGTCCGCGGGACCCGCCGCCGAGGCCCCCCCCGCGTCCGCCCCACCGTCCTCCGGGCCGCCGGCGGAGGCCGAGGACTGGGCGACCCGCTACCGCTACCTGCTCGCCGAGTTCGACAACTACCGCAAGCGGAGCGAGCGGGACCGGGCGGCGGCGATCGAGCGGGCCCGGGCCGATCTCCTGCGGGAGATCCTGCCGCTCTACGAGGCGATCGGTCACGCCCGGGCCGCGATTCCGGCCGAGGCGGCCTCGCTGCACCGCGGGCTCGACCTGGTCGAGGCCGAGTGGCAGCGGTTCCTGCAGCGGGAGGGCGTGGCACCGGTCGCCCGCGTCGGCGCCCCGTTCGCCCCGGAGGAGCAGGAGGCTGTCGCGGAGGCCCCCCCGCGCGACGGCATCCCGGTCGGAAGCGTCGCCGAGGTCGTGCAGCAGGGCTACCGCAGCGCCGCGGGCCTCCTGCGGCCCGCCAAGGTGGTCGTCGCCCGGGCCCCCCCGGAGGCCGCCGCGGCCCCCGCGCCCGAGGAGAGGGAGGCGGGAAGCCCATGAGCGACCGATCCAGCGAGATCTCCGGATTCTACCGCCGTTCGGTCGAGGAGCGCCGCGCGGCGGTCGCGGCCTGGGGGGGGCTCACCCCGGCGGAGGCGGCCGCCTACGACTTCCCCCCCGGAATCGACCGGGCGACGGTCGACCGGATGATCGAGAACGTCATCGGCGTCTTCCCGCTGCCGCTCGGGGTGGCGACGCACTTCCGCGTCAACGGGACCGACTACCTGGTCCCGATGGCGCTCGAGGAGCCGAGCGTCGTCGCGGCCGCCTCCAACTCCGCCAAGGTCGCCCGCCGGGCCGGAGGGTTCGTGGCGACGTCGACCGCCCCGGTGATGATCGGCCAGGTCCAGATCCTTGACGTGCCGGATCCGATGGCGGCCCGCCAGCGGATCCTTGCCGAGCGCGACCGCCTCCTCGCCGCGGCCAACGCCCTCGACCCGGTGCTGGTCAAGTTCGGCGGCGGCGCGCGGGACATCGAGGTCCGCGTCCTCGAGACTCCCCGGGGCCCGCAGCTCATCGTCCACCTCCTCGTCGACGCCCGCGACGCCGGGGGCATGAATGCCGTCAACACGATGTGCGAGGCGCTCGGCCCGGAGCTCGCCCGGATCGCGGGCGGCCGGTTCCGCCTCCGGATCATCTCGAACCTGGCGGTCCACCGCCTGGTGCGGGCCCGGGCGACGTTCCCCGCCGCCGCGCTCGCGACCGGCGAGGCGACCGGGGCGGAGGTCGTCCGTGGGATCGTCGAGGCATGGGAGTTCGCCGCGGCCGACCCGTTCCGCTGCGCGACGCACAACAAGGGGATCATGAACGGGATCTCGGCGGTCGTCATCGCCACCGGCAATGACTTCCGGGCGATCGAGTCCGGGGCCCACTCCTATGCGGCGTTCACGGCGGCCCCGGGCCGCGTGCTCCGCCCGCTGTCGACCTACGAGATCGACGCGGCCGGCGACCTCGTCGGCACGATCGAGCTTCCCATGCCTGTCGGGCTCATCGGCGGGGCGACGGCGGTCCATCCCACGGCCCGGGCGAACGTCAAGCTGCTCGGCGTCCGCTCGGCACGCGCGCTCGCGGAGGTCATCGCCGCGGTCGGCCTCGCGCAGAACTTCGGCGCGCTGCGGGCCCTCGCCACGGAGGGGATCCAGCGCGGCCACATGGAGCTGCATGCCCGCAACCTCGCGGTGAGCGCCGGCGCCCGGCCCGATGAGGTCGACCGTGTCGTGGACCGCCTATTGGGCGAGCGCGCGATCCGGTTCGATCGCGCCAAGGCGATCGTCGATGAGCTCCACCGGACGGGCTAGATGCGCCGGCCGCGGGTGGGGGTGCTTGCCCTCCAGGGCGACGTCCCCGAGCACGAGCGGGCCCTCCGCTCCCTCGTCGCGCCGCCGGGCCCGAGGCCCGTCCGGGTTCCTGCCGACCTCGAGGGGCTCGACGCGCTGGTCCTTCCGGGCGGCGAGTCGACGACGATCGCCGACCTCCTCGCGCGGTCGGGCCTCGCGGGGCCCCTCGTGGGGCGGACCACCCACGGCATGGGGCTGCTCGCGACCTGCGCCGGCCTCATCCTGATCTCCCGGCGGATTGAGCCGAGCCCGGGGGGCCGAGACCCGACGCCGCTTGGCCTGATCGACGTCGAGGTCCGCCGCAACGACTTCGGCCGGCAGCGGGAGTCGTTCGAGGCCCCCGTCCGGCTCCCCGGCGTCGCCGGCGGCCCGTTCCCGGGCATCTTCATCCGGGCCCCCCGCATCATCTCGGTCGGGCCGGGCGCGGAGCCGATCGCCTGGCGCGACGACGGCGAGGTTGTCGGCGTGCGGTCGGGCCGGCTCTGGGGCCTCACGTTCCATCCGGAGCTCAGCGACGACCGGCGCCTGCACCGGGCGTTCCTGGCGGCGCTCGGGCCCGCCCCCGCGGACGGGACCGGACGCGTCAGTGGTACGTATCGAAGCGGTACGGCTCGAGCGGGAGCTCGCCGAGCGCCATCAGGAACTCGGGCGGCGTGAGGACGGGCCGGGGATAGAGGTCGGAGTCGTCCAGCGCGATCCGCGGGCAGGCGGTGCTGACGTAGCCGTCCAGGTCCCGGCCCTCGAGGTCGCGGGGATCGAACCGGGCCATCGAGACGATCGTCGCCTCCCGACCCCGCCGCCGGGCCCGGTGCTGCAGGGCGAGCGCCGTGCCCATCCGGTTCTGCCCGGCGAAGGTCGAGACGAGGATCCCCCACCGCCGCGCCTCCCGCAGGCCGGCGACCAACAGCTGGCGGCGACGGACGATCGGCGCACCGTCGATCGGACCCTCGAGCGTTCCCTGGAGGGGATCGAGGCACCAGACCGGCCGGCCGGTGGCCACCGCGAGGCCGATCGGATGGAACCGGCCGGTCCCGAGGAAGAGGTAGCCGTCGACCTCCTCCCGGATCGCCTCGGCGCCGGTGTAGTTGCAGCCGAGGGCCTGCGCGGCGTAGGCGAGCCGACGGTCCCCCCGCCCCACGACGAGGGCGACCGGCCCGCCGGCGAGCGCCGAGGCGAGCGGCCCGACCAGGTCGAGGTGCTGGACGGAGGCGACCAGCCCGAGGCGGCGGGGGAGCCCCGGGGCGGAGGCGATCCGCCCCGCGAGACGGTCGACCCCCTCGGGAGGCCGGCGCATCTCCACGTAGTAGGTCGGCAGGAACGGGACCATGTTCGGGATCGGGGCGTGCCCGAGGACGACCGCGGCGTCGGCGCCCGGTGCCTCCTCCGGGGTCGGCCCGTCGCAGGCGCCGAAGCAGGGACGCCCGGTCAGGACGACCTCCGTCCCCGTGCGCGCCGCGAGCTCGGCCGCGAGGTCGTGCGCGTTGCGGACGAGGCCCGCAGGGACCTGCAGCGCGATCCGTCGGTGACCGGCGTGCCGGAGCTCGCCGATCAGGGCATCGTCGATGGCGCGGTAGACGGGCGGGCCCGCCGGTGCCCGATCCCCCGCCGCGGCGGCCTCCGCATCGAGGACCGCGACGAGCCGGCCGACCGCCTCCCGGTTGTCCGCGTAGTGGAGCCGGCCGACCGCCGCGGAAGGGGGCACCGGTTCGGCCGCGACATGCTCGCGGCTCAGGGTCGGCCGCCAGCCGGAGGGGACCTCGACGCCGAAGGCGGTCAGCCGCCAGGTCCCGCTCCCGTCCGGGGCCGGGAACGGCACCGTGAAGCCGATCGGCACGATCCGTCGCGGCGTGCCGAGGCCGGTCTCCTCCGAGAGCTCCCGGCGGAGCGCCGCCTCGAGGCTGGCGTCGCCCGGCTCGACCTTCCCGCTGATGGGGACCCAGATGCCGCCGCGCTCCGGCGGCCGCCGGAACACCCAGATCCGGCGCGGCTGCGCCGTGTAGAGGTAGCCCTCCACGCACTCGCGGGCGATTCCGTCGTCCCCGCCGGCGCTCGCGGTCACCCCCGGCCCCGCCGGGAGAGCAGCTGCAGGATCGCCTCGGCCGGCTCCCCCCGGGCGAGGAAGAGCGCCTCGATCGCCTGCTCGCGGGAGACGTCCGCCTGGCGCATCACGAGCTCGATGTCCTCCTCCGGCGGCCCGGTGGGCGCCGCCGGCGCGCCGGTGGAGGCGGCGGCCGTCCCGGCCGGGGCGGGGCTCCCGGCCCCCCGCGCCCGCGCCGTCGGCGTTCCGACGACCTGGTAGGTCCGCGTCCCCTGGACGGTCAGGATCGTCACCTCGGGCTTCGCGAAGACGAGCTCCTTCTCCCGGGTCCGGATGACGACCTCCTCGACGCCGTCGATCGGCTCGGTGGTCAGGCCGAGCTGCCGCATCATCCGCTGCATCTGGCGGGGGTCCCGCGGGTTCCCGAGCATGCGCGCCCTCCCCTTCCGGCCGGGACCCCTTCAGCCCTCGCCGCCGTCCGGTGCCGTCGCCTCGCGGAGGCGGCGCTCGAGGTCGGGGTCGGTGGCGATCGCCTCGCCCGGCTCGGCGTCCCCACCGGCCGGTCGGCGGCGGCCCCCCCGACGGGGGCGGCGGGCCGCCTCGTGCCGCCGCCGGATCTGCGCCGCGAGCTCCTCCATGAGGTCGGCGGTCCCGCTCAGGAAGTTCCAGCCCCCGGTGGAGGCGTAGTAGATCCCCCGGTCGGTGTGGAGGCGGGCCTCGATCGTCACGTCGCCGCTGCGGTGGGTGGCGTGCGGGGCGAAGTGGAGGTTGAGCAGGAGCGGCCGCCCGTACCGGGCGATCCGCCGCAGGCCCCGGGCGACCGCCCGGTCGATCTCGGTGAGGATCGCCGGGTCGCTCGCGCCCCGTAGGCCGGTGATCTCGACGTACACGTCCGAGAGCGTCCCTCCGTCGCGGGCCCCCCGGCCGACCGCGAGGCTGAGGAGATCGGCCTGGCGGACGATCGACTCCGGCCGGCCGCCGGCGCCGACCACGAAGACGCTGGAGACCCGCTCGCGGGTCATCCGCCGGGCCGCCTCCCCGATCGCGGTCCCCCGGTCGACGACGACCGCCGGGCTGTGCATGATCGTGCGGACCTCGACGTCCCCGGGTGCGCCCGGGCGCGCGGCATCCCGCTTGCCCCCGGCCGACGGGCGCCAGAGGACCCGCCCGAGGTCGGCGATGCCGACCGCCCCGGTCAGGCGGCCGGCCCGGTCGACGACGGGCAACGGGTGGTCCTCGAGGACGCGGACCCGGGCGAGGAGGGTCCGGACCGCCTCGGACTCCTTGACCGCCATCGTCAGGGAGCGGGCGATCGTGGAGACCGGCGGCGCGAGGTCGATCGGGCAGCGCGGCAGGGCGGCGACCAGGTCGGTCCGGCTGACGATGCCGACCAGCTGGCCGCGCCGGTCGAGCACGGGGGCGCCCCGGAGCCCCGAGGCGAGCAGCTGCTCGGCGATCTCGGGGTAGGTCATCGCCGGCGCGAGGAGCGGGGGGAGCAGCAGGAGGTGCTCAGCCTTCGTCGACAGCGGGAGGCTCGCCCGCCGGGCGATCGACTCGAACGTCAGGAGGCCGGCGAACCGGCCGCGCCGCAGCACGGGCAGCTCATGGATTCCGCGGCCCCGCATCCGGCCGAGGGCCTCGGAGAGGGGGGCGCCCGCGTCGATCGTCAGCGGATCGGTGGTCAGGAGGTCGGCGGCGGTCGGCCAAGAGGCGGGCATCGGGCGGGAGAGGCCGGGCGCGGGCTTTAGCGCTGGCGGGGGCCCCGCCGGAGCACCCCACGCGGGGGGCGCCCCCCGGTCCTACAGGTCCCGGGCCATCTGGTAGCCGTTCTCGCCGTCGGAGTAGTACCCCTTGAGCAGGTCGACGACGCCGAAGCGGAACCGGGCGTAGAGCCGCAGTGCCGGGGCATTGCCGACCCGGACCTCGAGCGTCGCACGGCGCAGCCCTCGGGCGCGGCAGCGGTCGAGGAACGTCTGCATGAGGTCGGTCCCGATTCCCCGCCGCCGGGCGGCCCGGTCCACGGCGAACATCAGGATCCGCCCCTCCCCCTCCGTCTGCTGCACCCCGAGCAGGAAGCCGATCGGTCGGTCGGCCTCGTCGACCGCGACCAGGAACCCCTCCGGCCAGGCGGCGCTCAGGCTCGTGTAGAGGCTCGGATCGTATCGCTCCCGCAGCGCCTCGGCGACGATCGCGGCGATCGCGTCGAGGTCCCCCGGGCGGAAGCCGCGCAGCGTCGCCGCCCGGGGGGCGGCGTCGCCCGACGGGCGCGTGGCCAGCGGAGCGTCAGCGATACATCTCACCCGACCCTTCCGGCGGCGCGGGCCGCATCTGGGCCATCGCGCGCTGCTGCTCGGCGAGCGCCTGCCGGACCTGCGCCTCGATCTCCCGGGCCTTCTCCCGGAGCGGCCGGGTGTTGAGGACCAGAAGGGGGACGAGGGGGTTGATCGTCTCGATCACCTTCGCGGCGGCCCGCGCGTCCGGATAGTCCTTGTGGGCTTGGGCGATGAGGCAGAGGACCGGGAACGATCGCGCGATCGCGGGAAGCATGATCCCCCCCGCGAAGCCGGTCATCACCCCGCTCGCGGGCAGGAAGCCGTAGCGGTCGAGGAGCGGGCGGGCGGCCCGGTTCGCCAGCGCGACGACGCGGGCATCCCCCCGCGTCTCCCCCTCGACCGGCTGGCCCTCGATCGCCACGACCATGTGGATCTTCTGGCCCTCGGCCCAGTCGAGGAGCGCGGCGCCGATCCGAAGGAGGAGCTCCGGCGGCGGCTGGATGTCGGAGATCGCGACGACGAGCTGGTCGCAGACCCGGTCCGGCCCGCAGACCGTCTTGCTGGCGAAGAAGCGGATCGGGGCGCCGACGGTCCCCTCGTCCATCACCACCGTCGGCGGGAGATCCTCCCCCACCAGGTAGGCGACCGGGTGCATGTCGAGCGTGTGCACGAGGTAGGAGGCCGCCACCGAGCCGACCAGGCCGTGCGTCGGGAACCCGACGACCATCATCGCCCCCGTCAGCGGATCGCCCCGGGTGTCGACGATCGAGACCGTGCCGGCCATCGCCCTCCCGCGTCCCGTCCCCGGTCGGCCAACCGGTGCGGGCTTATCCCCGTTCGCAGGGGGTGGGACAAGGGCTTTTGGGGGGATCATGGGTCGGGAGGGGCGGCGATGAAGGTCCTCATCACCGGCATCGACGGCTACTCCGGCTGGCCGCTCGCCCTCCACCTGCTGGCCCGGGGGCACGCGGTCGTGGGCATCGACAGCTTCGTGACGCGCCGCCGGGTCCGCGAGGTCGGGAGCTGGTCGGCGACCCCGATCCCCTCGTTCGCCCGCCGCCAGGCGGTCCTGAAGGACCTCCGGGGCCAGTCGATCGCCTTCTACCGCGGCGACCTCGGCCGGTACGACTTCGTCTCCGGCGTGATCGCCCGGGAGCGCCCGGAGGCGATCGTCCACCTGGGCGAGCAGCGGAGCGCCCCCTACTCGATGATCGACGTCCACCACGCGGTCGCGACGCAGGTGGAGAACGTCCGCAGCACCCTCCACCTGCTCTACGCGATGCGCGACCACGCGCCGGACGCGCACCTCGTCAAGATGGGCACGATGGGGGAGTACGGCACGCCGAAGGTCCCGATCCCGGAGGGGTTCTTCGAGATCGACTTCGGCGGCGGGCACGACCGCCTGCCGTTCCCCCGCCAGGCCGGATCCTGGTACCACTGGAGCAAGGTCTTCGACTCGGGCGACGTCATGTTCGCGAGCCGGATCTGGAACCTGCGTGCGACGGACGTCATGCAGGGGGTCATCTACGGCCTGAGGACCCCCGAGATCGACTCCCCGCGCCTCCTGACGCGGTTCGACTTCGACGAGACGTGGGGGACGGCCCTCAACCGCTTCATCGCCCAGGCGATCCTCGGCCTCCCGCTCACGGTCTACGGCCGGGGCGGCCAGACCCGCGGCTTCATCGCCCTCGAGGACTCCGTCCAGTCGCTCCGGCTCGCGGTCGAGAACCCGGCGGAGCGGGGAGAATACCGGGTCTTCAACCAGTTCGACGCGGCCTACAGCGTGCAGGCGCTCGCCGAGACGACGGTCCGCGTCGCCCGGGAGTTCGGCCTCGAGCCGACGATCGACCACCCGCCGAACCCGCGGGTCGAGGCGGAGGAGCACGTCTACGAACCGATCCACGAGCACCTCTACCGGCTCGGCTACCGCCGGAGCCGGGAGCTCGCCGAGGTCGTCCGGGAGATGTTCCGGGACCTGATGCGCTACCGCCGCCGCCTCGAGGCGAAGCGGCACGTCGTCCGGCCGGCCGTCGACTGGCGCCGTGCCGACAACCGCCCCTCCCTGGGGGCGCGGGCCGGGCCGGCGCCTTCGGCCGGGACGGCGAGTCCCTGACGGGGCCCGGCATGCGCGGCATCGTGACCCTGGCCGGCGACGGGAGCCGGATGCTCCCGTGGGCGCGCGGCCTCCGCAAGGAGTTCCTCCCCCTGTTCGACCGGCCGTCGGACGGCGAGGCCGCGGCGCCGGTGCTCAAGCCGGTGACGCACCTCGTCGTCGAGACCCTCCTCGCGGCCCGGGTGACCGACCTCACCCTGGTCGTCCGCCCGGAGAACCGCGGGTTCGTGCAGGGGTACTTCCGGGTCGACCGGGAGCTCATCGCCCGCCACGCCCACCACCCCGAGCGGATCGCGGAGATGCGCCGGTTCGACCGGGCCCTTGAGCGCCTGGCGATCACGTTGCGCGCCCAGCCCCGTCCCGCCGGCTTCGGCGACGCGGTCCTCCGGGGGTCCCGCGACGCCGGCCGCGGCCCGTTCGTCGTCCACGCCGGCGACGGAGTCCTGATCGAGCCGGAGCGGGGGCGTCTCCTCCGCGCCATGATCGCCCTGCGCGACGCCGAGGACCTCGACGCGGTCCTCCTCGTGCGGCCGGTCCGGGACCCCCGACGCTACGGGGTCGTCGAGGGGAGCCGACGGCCCCCCGTCGGCGGGATCGGACGACTCGCCGTCCGGGGCATCGAGGAGAAACCCGCGCGCCCGCGCTCCCCGTGGGCCGCCACCGCCGTCTACGTCTTCGGCCCCGCCCTCTGGCCGGCCCTCCGGGCCGAGGCCCGGACCCGGCCGACGGAGCTCGAGCTGACCAGCGGGATCGCCCGGCTCCTCCGCGCGGGCGGCCGGGCCGAGGCGCTCGTCCTCACCCCCCGGCTCGGCCGCTGGCGCTCGGTCGGGTCGCCGGAGGGCTACGTGCGGGCCCTGCTCGAGACCCGACGGGCGGCGCGCAGCCACGGACCGCCGCCCGTGCATCGGCGGTAGACGGCCTCGTACCGGGCGATCACCACGGGCCAGGCGTACCGGTCGACGGCGGCCGCACGGGCCCGCACCCCCTCCCGTCGGGCCTCCTCCGGATCGGCCAGAAGCCGCCGGAGGACCGAGACGAGGTGCTCCTCCACAGCGCGCGCGTCGTCCGACGGCGCCGCGAGGGGGCCCGAGATCCCCGCGAGGGTCCCTCCGCCCGCGACCGGCGTGCCGCAGGCCAGCGCCTGCAGGACGGCGCCGGGCATCGCCTCCCGGTCCGACGGGTGCAGGAGCACCCGGGCGGCCTGGAGCTCCGAGAGGAGGCGGGAGACGGGGACCTCCCCGAGGAGCTCGGCCCCCTCGTCCGCGAGCGCGTCCGCGAGCGACCGGTCGGCGATCGGCCCGATGAGGCGGAACGGGACCCCGGCCCGCCGCGCGGCCCGGGCGGCGATCGGCCAGCGCTTGCGCGGGTGGACCTCCCCGACCCCGAGCGCGACACGCTCGCGCGCCGACGCGCCGGGGCAGAAGCGGTCGGTGTCGACCCCCAGAGGGATCTCGACGACCTCCCCCCGCCGCGCCCGGACCCCGCGGAGCCGGTCGACCAGCGCCGGGGTGAACCCCGTGCTCGCCGCGGCCCACCGGACGGCGAGCGACTCCTTCGCCCGATCCCGCAGCGCCGTGGGATCCTCCCACCGCGGGAAGTGCGTCGTGTAGACGTACGGGCGCCCGGCGAGCCCGAGGACGATCGCCGCCTCGCTCGTGTTCGCGTGCACGACGGCGTCGTCGGCCGCCGCGCCGGGGATCCGCCGGAGGAGCGACCGCGCGAACGCCCATCCGTCCGCGTAGAGCCCCGAGGGCCCCTCGTTCACGACGACGACGCCGTGGCCCGCCCCGCGGAGCGCGGCGGCCAGGTCCCCGACGAACCGCTCGATGCCGCCGTGCCCGGCCGGCGGGATCGGCCGCTGCCCTGCGCCCAGGAGGACGACCTGCACGGGTCCCGTCAGGGTGCCTCCTCCCGGGCGACACCGACGCCGATCCGGTCCGCGTCGCGGGTCTCGACGGCGTGCAGGAACCGACGGAGCCCCCACCAGTGGGCGAACGCCCAGTGGGGGAAGGGCCGGCGCAGCAGGGAGAAGGCGAGCGGCGGAAGGCGGAAGCGCTGCCGCTCCCGGAGGGCGCCGAGGAGGAACTCCCAGTGCTCGCGCGGCGTGGGCGGTGACGCGTCGGGAAGCCCGAGGTACCCGTCGAACCGCGCGATGAGGTAGACCCAGTGCGCCCACGGCTCCGCGGCCGTCCCGAGGACCATCGCCTCCTGCGCCCGAAGCGCCGCGACCGATCGGGAGAGGTACTCCGGGCCCGCGGGGGGACGGATCCCGTCCGCTCCGAGGGTCTCCCGGCTGGTGCTGGCGTGGATCCGGTGCAGGGTCCACGGCCGCGGATCGTAGGCGACGGTCCCCCCCGAGGCCAGGGAGGCCAGGACGACCAAGGAGTCCGACGCCGCGGGGATCGGCCGGAACCGCCCGGCCCAGGGCAGGAGGGCATCGCGCCGGACGCTCATCGTGCTCAGGTTGTACATCGGCAGGATCCGGCTCGCCCGCTTCTCGGCCTCCGTGCGGAGGACGACCGGCCGGCGGGGCGCCGCGGCCGGCCAGTCGTGGATCGGCCAGCCGGGGATCGGCTCGCCGCGGACGTCGATCGGCCGCCAGCCGTTGCGCAGCAGGACGAGGGAGGGATCCCGGGCGAACGCCTCGGCGACGGCGGCGACCTTGCCCGGGGCGAACCGGTCGTCGTCGTCGAGGAAGCAGAGGACCGGCGCGCGCGCCTCGGCGAGGCCGCGCGCAACGCTCGCCCCGACCGCCGGTTCCCGGTCGAGGACCAGCCGGGCCCCCATCGCCGCGAGGTCCCGGTCGAGGAGGGGTTCCTCGAAGTTCTTGACGACGACGATCTCCCGGCCGCCGGCCGGCTCCGGAGGGGCGGCGGCCGACTGGACGGCCTCCCGGAGGAACGCACGGCGGTTCCAGGCGGTGACGACGATCGAGATCGCCGGGGGGGTCGGAGAGGGCTTCGGAGACCCGGGCATCGCCGTCCGGCCGGACCGCGGCTCGGCTTCTAAACCTGCCGGCCGGCGCGATGCGACCGGACCTCACGGCAGATCGAGCGGCCCGTCGAGCCGGGAGAGGATCCGCCGGGTCGCCGCCGGGGCGATCTGGTAGGCGCAACCGAGGGCGGCGGTGCCGAGCCGGACCGCGCGGGGGGACCGGACGGGGCCCTCGCGGAGGAGGCGCCGGAGGTACCCCTGGATCGCCGGTCTCGCCTCCGGGCGGGGGCGCCCGGCGCGGACCGGGGCGAGGACCTCGGCCGCCGCGACGACCTGGGCGAAGACCCGCGTGCGCTGCTCGATCCACGTGGCGAGAGCCGCCGGGCCGCGGGCGCGAAGGTAGGGAGCCCAGCGCGCGTGGTCCTCCCAGTGGAGGCGCTGCCAGCCGGGCCGCTGGCTCGCACTGGCGGCCGACCGGCGCCGGTCGGTCGAGCGGACATCGTCGAGGTAGAGGGACCCCCCGTGAACGACCGCCGCGAGGAAGACGAAGAGGTCCGGGCAGGCGCTCGCCGCGACGAGGGGGCGGACTCCCTCCGTCAGGATCTCCCGGTGGAAGACCATCGTGCTGGCATTGAACCACTCCGTGCCGAGCACGCGGAGCCGCCGGATCCCCTCCTCCCCGTCGCCGGCCCGGATCGTGATCGGCCCGGTCCGGTCGAGCCCGGCGTCCCGCTCGAGGGCCGAGTACTCCTCGAACGGGACCGGCTCGCCCTCCGCGCTCAGGACCCGGACCCGGTTGCGGTAGAAGACGATCGACGGGTCGGCCCGGAGTGCCGCCAGGGCCCGGTCGAGCCGGCCCGGGGCGAACCGGTCGTCGTCCTCGAGGAAGGCGACGTAGGGGGCCGTCGTCGCGTCGATCGCCCCGAGCCACCAGCGGCCGATCGTCGGCTCCGGGTCGACCCGGAGGCGGACCCCCTGCCGGGCCCAACGGTCCCGGTCGAACCCCTCCTCGGAGTCGACCAAGGCGAGGATCTCCCGCCGTCCGTCCGCCGGGCCGGCGGCGAGCGCCGAGGCGAGCGCCTCCTCGAGATACCGCCTCCGCCGGTAGGCGGCGACGACGATGGCGATCTCGGGAGACCCCGGGGGAGCCGCGGGGGCCCGGGCGGCCGGGTCGACCATCCGCGCCTAGTGAGGCGCGCGGGGGGATGGCCTTGACGGCGCCAGTCCGGGGCGCGGGAACAGGCGGGCGTAGTCGGCCGGAGTGTGCTCGCCCCGGTCCCACCGCCCGGCGAACCTCCACCACGCCGCGATCACCCACCGGGGCGCGATCCGCCGGGCCGCCGCGAAGGGGAGCATCGGGATCCGGAACGGCTGCCGCTCGCGGACGATCCCACGGAGGAGGGTCCACCACTCCCGGGGAGAGGGATCCGGGAACTCCGGCGCCGACAGCGCCGCCTCGAACCGGTGGATCGCCTCGATCCACCGGGCGGCGGTCTCGGCCGGCGTTCCTTCGACCATGGCGGTCTGGTGGGCGTGCGAATGGCGGAGGCGGCGCAGACGGTCGAGGGACGCCGGCGGTCCCATCCCCCGGTCCGAGAAGTTCTCGAGGCTGGTGCTCGGGTGGATCCGGCGACGGGTCCACGGTTCCGGAACGGCCCGGACCGTCCCGGGGGCCGCGAGGCCGCTCAGGAAGACGGTCGCGTCGGCGCCGGCGGGGATCGCCGGCCAGGCGCCGACCGAGGGAAGGAGGGCGGAGCGGCGGGCGCTGATCGTGCTCAGGTTGTGCATCGGCAGGGTCCGGCCGAGGGCCTTCTCGCGCGGGGTCCGGCGCTCCTCGGGGGCGTCGGCCGGGGAGGCCGGCCAGAAGCACGGGGCCCATTCCGGGGCGGGACGGCCATCCCGGTCGATCGAGACGTTGCCGTTGCGGACCAAGACGAGGCTCGGATCGGCGTCGTAGAGCGACCGCAGCGCCGCGAGCTTCCCGGGGGCGAATTCGTCGTCGTCGTCCAGGAAGACGACGACCTCGCCCTGGGCGGCGAGGACCGCGGCGGCGAGCGCCGGTCCCTGGGCCGCGGAGAAGGACGGGAGGAGGCGGACCCCCTGGGCCAGGAGCCGGGCGTCGAGCGCGGGGTCGTGGTAGCCCCGGACGACCAGGATCTCGTAGTCGGCCCGGGCGACGCTCTGGGCCAGGACGCTGGCGACGGCCCGCTCGAGGAACTCGGTCCGCTGCCAGGTCAGGACCACGACCGAGAAGAACGGATGGGTCGGCCGGAGCTTCTGCACCGCGGCGGTGAGGAGCGCGGCCCACGACAGGAGCACGACCGGATGGGCGTGGAGCATGCCCCGTACGTGCCCGGGGACTCTCTTAAGACTTCGTCTAACGAATTCGATAAGGATCCGGGCCCCGGCCGCCGGGCCGGGCCTCGGGCGGAAGGGGAGAGGACCGAGGGAGGCCGGGCGATGTACGGCCCCAACGATTAAAGGCCCCCGGCCCGTACCCGCCCTGCCGTGAGCCCTCTAGCCGACCCCGTGGTCGTCGGCCGGGGCCGGAGGAGGGGACCGTGAAGCGCCAGACCATCGACATGCTCGCGGAGCTCGTGAAGATCCCGAGCGATCCGCTCTCGGACAAGCAGGAGATCCTCGACTACGTCCAGTCGTTCACCGACCAGATCCACATGCGGAACACGCTCTTCGGCGACTCGCAGGCCCCGGCCCTGCTCGCCGAGTACGGGCAGGGGGGGGTCGTCCTCTCCGGGCACCTCGACACCCCGCCGATCGGGGACTACTGGAGCTTCTCCCAGAGCCAGGTGGCGAGCGGCCGGCTCTACGGGCGGGGGGCCGCCGACATGAAGGGGACGATCGTCGCGATGATGCAGGCGGCCGCCGACCTGGTCGCCCGCAAGATCCCCGTCGTGCTCGCCTTCACGACGGACGAGGAGACGACGATGCAGGGGGCGATGGCCCTCGCGAAGACCCTGCCCGTGCGCCGGGCGAAGGCCGTCGTGGTCGGGGAGCCGACCGGCCTGCGCGTCGCCCACGCGGAGAAGGGCGTCCTCGACCTCGCGATCGAGACCCGCGGCAAGGCCGCGCATGGGGCGATGCCCCACCTCGGCGACAACGCGATCAGCAAGATGATGCGGATCCTCCGGGGGCTCGACTCCTTCAAGGGCCGGATCGCCCATCCGGAGCTCGGCGCGGTCACGATCAACCTCGGGACGTTCCATGGCGGGACCCGGCTCAACGTCGTCCCGAACAAGTGCACCGCCGAGGTCGACATCCGCTTCCCGCCCCCGTACTCGCCCGACCAGCTCTACCACGAGGTCGAGGAGCACCTCCGCCGGATCAAGACCCCCTTCACGCTCCGCAAGCTGGTCGCGATGCCCAGCGTCCAGGTCGACGCGGCCGCCCCGCACGTCGCGCTCCTGCGCGAGCTCGCGGGCACGGAGCTCGCCGTCCTGGTCCACGCCTCCGAGGCGGTCCACTACTCCCTGGTCAACCCCCGGGTCGTCATCTTCGGCGCCGGCGAGGAGGAGCTCTCCCATCAGGCGAACGAGTACGTCAAGATCGAGGCGGTCGCGCGGGCCACGGAGGTCTTCAAGAAGTACGCGCAGCGCCTCGCGACCCAGAAGACCGCCGGCTGACGGGGCCGGCGGCGGACCTCCCGTGGAGATCGCGCAGCTGTCGACCCGCTACTACCCACCGGCTCCCGGTGGGGTCGAGCGGCACGTCCACGAGGTCGCGATCCGCCTCGGCCAGCGGGGCCACTCGGTCCGGGTCCTTACGAGCGACCTGCGGCGGGAGTACCCCTGGGAGCGGCTTCCCCCCGAGGTTCCCCGCCACGAGGCGACCGGGTTCGGGTCGATCGACCGCCTGCCGGTCTGGTCCCTTCCCGGCGAGCTCCACTACCCCCGCTTCCGGGGCCTGCTCGCCGCCTTGGAGCGCCACCGGCCCGGGCTCGTCCACGTCCACACCTACGGCACGGACCAGGTCGCCGCCGCCCGGCGCCACCGCCGCCGCCTCGGAACCCCCTACGTGCTCTCCGCCCACTTCCACCCCGTCTGGTCGATCATGGGCGGGTGGCTGCGCCACCGGCTGCGGGCGTTCTACGACCGGCGGATCGGCGGCCCGGGGCTCTCCGACGCCTCGGTCCTCCTCGTCCAGAGCCGGGAGGAGGAGCGCCTGATGCGGGCGCTGGGCGCGCCGATGCCCCCGGTCCGCATCGTCCCCCCCGGCCACACCCCGCTCGGCCCTCCGGGACCCCCGGGGGAGTTCGCGCGGCGGTTCGGCCTCCGGGGGCCGTACGCGATCTTCGTCGGCCGCCTCGCGCCGAACAAGGGCCTCCTCCCGCTGGTCGAGGGGTTCCATCGCCTCGCCGCAGAGGACCCGGAGGCCTCCCTCGTGGTGGTCGGCGACGACGGGGGGGCCGGGGCGGCGCTCGACGCCGCCGTGCGCCGCTTCGGCCTCGGAGAGCGGGTCCGGCGCGTCGGCCACGTCGACGACGAGGGGCTCCTTGCCGGGGGGATCCGGGATGCCCGGTGCCTCGTCCTCCCGAGCGAGTACGAGGCGTTCGGGCTGGTCCTGCTCGACGCCCTCGCCCTCGGGACGCCGGTGGTCGCGAGCCGGGTCGGAGGGATCCCCGAGTTCGTCGAGGACGGCCGGGCCGGCCTGCTCGTCCCCCCCGCGGACGGGAGGGCGCTCGGCGAGGCGCTGGTGCGCCTCTGGCAGGACCCGGCCCGGGCGGCCGCATGGGGCCGCTACGGGCGGGAGGAGGTCGCTCCCCGCTACACGTGGGAGGCGCTCGTCGACCGCCTGGAGGGAATCTACCGGGAGGTCCTCGCGGGCGGGCCGGCCCGGGAGCCGGACCCCGGACGGGCGGCCCCGCCGGCCCGCTCCTCCGCGTAGCGGCGGAGGATCGCCATCCCCCGCCGGAGGGCGTCGCGGGAGGCGGCGAACGACAGGCGCAGGTGCTTCGCGCCGAGGGATCCGAAGGCGTCGCCCGGGGTCGCGATGAGGCCGGCCTCGAGCAGGCCCATCGCCGCCTCGGTGCTCGTCTCGTTCCAGTCGAACCGGGGGAAGAGGTAGAACGCCCCCCGGGGCCGGACGCAGTGGACGCCGGGGATGCTCCGCATCTCCCGCAGGAGGAGGTCGCGCCGGGCCCGGAACTCCCGGACCATCCGCCGGGTGTCGGCCAGGTCGGCGGTCAGGCCCGCGAGGACCGCCGTCTGGGCCGGGGTCGCCGGGCAGGCCATGATGTGGTAGTGGATCTTCCCGATCGCGGCGGCGAGCGGCGCGGGCGCCACGACGAAGCCGAGCCGCCAGCCCGTCGCCGCGAACGTCTTGCTGAACGAGTTGACGACGACCGTGCGGTCCGTGAGCCCCCAGAACGACGTCGCGGGGGTCTCGTAGGTGATCCGGTCGTAGACCTCGTCGGAGACGATCGTCAGGCCGTGGCGCTCGGCGAGGGAGACGATCCCTTCGATCGTCTTCCGGGGGAAGACCCCTCCGGTCGGGTTCGACGGGCTGTTGACGACGATCGCCGTCGTCCGGGACGTGATCCGCGCCTCGATCTCCCCGAGACGCGGCACGAACCCGTCCGCCTCCACGAGAGGGTACGGCACCGGGCGGGCCCCGGCGAGACGGGCGTGGGGAGCGTAGAGGACGAAGCCGGGATCCGGGACCAGGACCTCGTCGCCGGGATCGTAGAGCGCGAGGGCGGTCGCCATCAGCGCCTCGGTCCCCCCCGAGGTGATCAGCACGTTGTCCCTCCCGGTCGTCGGCCGGCGGTCCCGGTAGAGCTCCGCGACGCGGTCCCGGAGCGCGGCGAGCCCGGCCGTCGGGCCGTAGTGGTTGCCCCCGTTCTGGATCGCCGCCGCGAACGCCTGGAGGACGACGGCGGGCGGGTCGAAGTCCGGCTCGCCGAGGCCGAGGTTGATCGAGTCGGGGCGCGCCGCCTCGAACATGCGGCGGATGCCGGAGATCTCCACCTCCCCGACCCGCCGGGCGACCATGGGCGCGGGCAGGCGCCGTCGGGGATTTACCCTTATGGACCGGCCCGGCGCCCGCCGGGAGCCAAAAGGGGTTTCTACCACGGCCCCCCCTCGCCCGGCCGCCATGCCCGTGCGGATCGTGATCGGGGCGCAGTACGGCGACGAGGCGAAGGGAAAGATCGCCGACTACCTCGCGGCGGAGTCCCGGATCGTCGTGCGGACGGGCGGCGGCCCGAACGCCGGCCACTCGATCCAGCTGGCGGAGGGGTCGGTCGTCCTCCATCAGGTCGCGGTGGGCGCCCTGCGTCCGGAGACGCTCGCGATCAGCGGGCCGGGGATGGTCGTGCAGCCGACGCGCTGGCTCGAGGAGGTGCGGGACCTCGAGGCGAAGGGGCTGCTGCGCGGCGAGCCGATGATCTCCGACCGCGCCCACGTCCTCCTGCCGCTCCATGAGGTCGAGGACGGATGGGAGGACGAGCTGAGGGCCCGCGCCGACCCGGCCGGAGGGATCGGGACGACGCGCCGCGGGATCGGCCCGGCGTACGCCGACCGCTACGCCCGCTTCGGCCTGCGCTTCGCCGAGCTGCGATCTCCGGACCGCGTGAAGGCCCGGCTCGACCTCCTCTACGAACGCAAGCGGGGGATTCCGGGCCTGCCGGACCGCGGCGAGGTCGAATCCGGCCTCGCCGAGGCCGTGGCGTCGCTCGGGCCGAGGATCCGCAACGTCGGGCCGATCCTGTTCGAGGCGC
This sequence comes from Thermoplasmata archaeon, assembly GCA_038729445.1. GTDB lineage: Archaea > Thermoplasmatota > Thermoplasmata > Lutacidiplasmatales > UBA184 > Lutacidiplasma. The sequence continues at coordinate 1,342 of JAVYSA010000021.1, read as the reverse complement.
TCGACCGCGGGGAGACGATCCTCCTCGAGGGCGCCCAGAGCGCGCTCCTCGACATCGACTTCGGGACCTACCCGTTCGTGACGAGCTCCCACCCGACGAGCGCCGGCGCCCTGGTCGGCAGCGGCCTGCCCCCCCAGGCGGTCTCCGAGGTCGTCGCCGTCGCGAAGGCGTACACGACGCGCGTCGGCGGCGGCCCGTTCACGACCCGGGCCGAGCCGGAGGAGGAGAAGCTCCTCCAGACCCTCGGCGGGGAGCGGGGCGCGACGACCGGCCGGCCCCGCCAGTGCGGCTGGCTCGACCTCGTCCAGCTGCGCTACGTCGCCCGGATGAACGGGGTGACCTCCCTCGCGATCACCAAGATCGACGTGCTCGGCGGCCGCGAGACCGTGCCGGTCTGCACGGAGTACCGGGCCGCCGACGGGACCCGGTACACCGACGATCTCCCCGCGGCGATCGACGGGTTCGAGGGGCTCGCACCGGTCTACGAGCACCTGCCCGGGTGGCCCTCGTTCGATGGCGCCCGCCTCGAGCGGCTTCGCCGGGAGGGGGCGAGGGCGCTTCCCCCCGAGGTCCGACGGTTCCTCGGGTTCGTGCAGGACCGGGTCGGGGTTCCGGTGCGCCTGGTCGGCTACGGGCCGCGCCGCGAGGAGACCCTCCGCCTCCCCTCCGCACCGGGCCGGCCGCGGTCGCTCGCCCGCTGGACCGGCTGAGCGCCCGTGGAGTTCGATCCGTTCCTCTACGTCGCGCTCGGCGCCGGGATCCTGCTCGGGCTCCTCTGGCGCCCGACGACGCCGTGGATCCCCCGGGCCACCCAGGCGTCGGTCGCGGTCCTGCTCTTCTTCCTGGGCGCGTCGATCGCCCCGCTCGGGGTCGGCCGGCTCGCGCCGTCGATCGGCATCGGCGTCGGGCTGGCCGCGCTGACCTTGGGCCTCACCTTCGGCGTCGCGCTCCTGCTCCCGAAGCCGACGGAACGGGGCGGCCAGGCCCCGCCGGCCCTCCCGCGGGAGCGGATCCCCTTCTCCGCGATCCTCCTCGGGGCGCTGGCCCTCGGCTACGTCCTCGGGACGGCCGTCCCCTTCCCGACGACCGGTCCGATCACCGCATCGCTCTACGCGCTGCTCATCCTGGTCGGCCTCGGCCTCCGCTGGACGGGGCAGAGCCTGCGCCGCTGGTGGGTGCCCCTCCTGGCGGCGGTCGCCGGCGCGCTCGGCGCCGGTGCCGTCTACGCGCTCGCGGCAGGGGTGTCGCCGGCCGTCGCCCTCGCCACGACGCTCGCCTTCGGGTGGTACTCCCTCGACGGACCGATCGTCGCCGCGAGCGCGGGCGCGGCGCTCGGCCTCGT
>JAVYSA010000020.1:0-24580 GCA_038729445.1 Thermoplasmata archaeon | reverse complement strand
ATGTCGTGCTGATCACCGGCATCACCCCGAGCGGCCATGGTGTGGGGAAGACCGTCACCACGCTCAGCCTCGGCGACGCGCTCGCGCGGAGGGGACGGCGCTCCATCGCGTGCCTGCGCCAGCCGTCGCTCGGCCCGGTCTTCGGGATCAAAGGAGGGGGCGCCGGCGGGGGGCGTGCCACGGTCGAGCCACAGGCGGAAGCGAACCTCGGGCTGACCGGCGACATCGACGCCGTGACGAACGCCCACAATCTGCTCGCCTCACTGATCGACAACCATCTCCACCATGGCAATCGGCTGTCCCTCGATCCCCACCGGATTCTTTGGACGCGGGCGATGGACCTCGAGGATCGGGCCCTGCGCGAGATCGAGGTCGGCCGGGGCGAAGGAAACGGCCCGGTCCACCGCTCCTCGTTCGTGATCACCCCGGCCTCGGAGATCATGGCGATCCTCGGCGTGGCCCGGGGACCGACGGATCTGGTCGAACGGCTGGGCCGGATCCGCATCGGCGTCGATCGGGCCGGCCGGTCCGTCTCGGCCGGGGAGCTCGGAGCGGCACCGGCGATGGGCGCCCTGCTCCGCCACGCGCTCCGTCCGAACCTCCTCCAGAGCCAGGAGGGGAACCCGGTGCTGATGCACGGGGGACCGTTCGGCAACCTCTCCTACGGGACGACCACGCGCCTGTCCATCGAGTGCGCGCGCTCGGTGGCAGACGTGGTCCTGGTGGAGGCCGGGTTCGGCAGTGATCTCGGAGCGGAGAAGTTCGTCGACCTCTTCGCTCCGGGCGCCGACCTGCAGCCCTCGGCGGCGGTCTTGGTGGCGAGCATCCCCGGGCTGCGGGCCCACGCGCCGGGCATCGAGGGAGCGGCGGACCGCATGACGGCAGGACTGGAGAATCTCGAGCACCATGTCCGCTTCCTTCGGAGCGTCGGCCTCGACCCCGTGGTCGCGCTCAACCGCTTTCCCGACGACGATCCGGACGATCTGCATCGGCTGGTGGCACGGTGCGGGGATCTCGGGGTTCGAATCGAACCCTCGCACGGCTATGCCGAAGGGGGGGCCGGGGCATCCTCCCTCGCGGAGGCGGTGGAGGCGGCCGTCGCCGCCGGGGCGAGGGCGCATCCGGTGTATTCATGGGATCAGCCGATCCCGACCAAGGTCGACGCGATCGTCCGGGCGGCCTACGGGGGGGACGGGGCCGACTTCACCCAAGAGGCCGCCCAGCAGGCGACGGATCCGGAGTGGCCGGATGCGTCCCGGGCTCCTGTCTGCGTCGCGAAGACCCCTCTGTCCCTGACGGACGATCCCCGGCGCCTCGGACGGCCGACCGGCTTCCGGGTGACCGTCCGGCGGCTCGTGGCGGCCGCAGGGGCGGGCTACACGGTCGCCTACCTCGGCGAGATCGCCACGATGCCGGGGCTCCCGCGTGCGCCCCGGACGGACCGGATCGGCCTGAGTCCGGACGGAGCGCCGATCGGCGTTGCCTAGTGCTTCCTCCCCCGGGCCGGCCACGACTGGCGAGCTCATCCGGCGCGCGCGGTCGAATCGGCGGCTCGACCTTCGCCGAATCGGTCTCCGGTGCCAGGGGGTTCCCCCTGTAGGACCGGGATCCGGACACGGGCGATCCTCGACCCACCGGCCTCCGCCGCGAGTACCCTCAGGATCGAGGGGTTTCCTCGACAAGGAGACCGGCACCGCGAGGGGTACTTCTTCGACGGCAGCGATGGAAGAGGTCCCACCCGGCGGGCCGTGGTCTCCCTCGAGAGCCTCCGTCCGGAACCGTGGCAGCGAGGGCGGCCATGGGGCCCACCCGATATCGAACCCACGACAATCCAGGAGGAGCGCAGGTCGCTGGGAGCCTCTCGCCGCAATCTCAAGACCGTGGCCGGATCCGTCCGCCGTGGGGACGCGAGCCACGACCGAGGCCCGGTCGCAGGGGGCGAGGAAGGGGGTCCCTCGGTGCGTGACGACCCTCTCGTTGTGACGCGCGGACGATGCCGGCCCGCCGCAGTTGCTCCCCGGGCCGCCCGGGAGGCGTCGCGATTCCCCTCGAGAGGTCCCCGTCGGCACCGGTGATGTCGTGACAGGCGAGATCGTCCGGACGCGGTCCCGGTACCGTGACACGCTGGGAGATCGGTCCTCTTCCAACGGGGGGGTGCGGGGCCTTTGGCCGGCGCGCCAGGAAACCGGCACGCTCCACGTGCCTCGGGGATCGCCATCCTCCCCCCGCTCGAGGGAGGACGAAGACGCGTACGGGGGAAGGGGCCGATCGCGCCGAGCCGGGCCAGGATCCGAGGCGGTCCGCCCAGGGAACGGAGACGAGGGGGTGTGGAAGAAGGGGGCCGGCGGGACTCGTGCGACCGACGCCGGCCGATGTCGCCCCCGTCGGCTCAGCCCCTTGGGGGATTCGACCCCTTCGGCTTCGGTCCCACGGCCCGCATCGCCCCATGATCCTGTTCGAACTCGGTCGCAAAGAACTGCTCGACCGCGCGCGGCAAATCCGCGTCCGAGAGCGTCGGGGAGTGGAAGTCGCCTACCATCGAAACCCCGGTCCGATCTCCCAGCGGCTCATAGAAGATGAAGAAGCGCGAGCCTACGAACGGACCCTCGAGGACCTCGTAGGCGATGCCGAGCGGATAGAAGGTTGTCCAGCGCATCGTGAAGCGGACGCCGGCGGTCCCCTGGAACGTCTGTTCCCAAGTATACTCACCGACGTTCTCCGAGTGTCGCCGTCGCGCGAAGTTCCGATGCTGATGGGCCCCGGAGTGATGATCCCCGGACCCGACAAACTGCCAGACGGCCTCGAGCGATGCCTCGAAGACACCCCCCTCGTCCCGAAGGAAGACCATGATGGCGGGACCGGTCGCGACCATTTATCTCCGGTACCGCGCGACGATCGCCCCCGGCCCTCCCCGCCGACCTGCCGCCGATGGGGTCCCTGCGGGCCTGCCGTACGCCGTGCCTCGCCGAAGACCGCGCCCGGCACCACGAGGATCTTGCCGGAACGCGAAGAACGCACTCCCGCGCGGTCCCGGGACACCGTCCGCCCGAGGCGCCCGTACCCGGCCCTCTTCATCGAGGACGATGCAGCGATCGCCAGTCCGGAATCGTGGCCCGGTCGGACCGTAGGACAGGATGCTCGTTGGAGGTGCCCCACGATGCATCGAGGCGCGGTCGACGACGAGATGGCTCGGTGGTCGGGACCACGGCCTCGGATCGTCCTCCCTTCGGTCGACCGGGGGTCCGGCCCCGCCCTGTCGGCCCTTGAGACGAGAGGGACGGAGACACCCCCCTCGGGCCTCAGACCGAGCTCGATCACGAGCAGGCACGCCCGCCTCGTCGCCGCTTGCGTCGACCATGGCCCGTAGCGTGCGACCGGACGGAGCGCGCCGTTCCCGAACCAGACCCGATCCTTCGCCTCGTCCTCGTGGCCCGCCATGAGGGAAGAAGGGCCCCGGCCATGGCCGGCCGGGCGACGGGCCGTGCAAGGCGGTTGGAAAGGGGCCACTCGGTGAGGCCGGAGGTCAATGGGACCCCTCCCGGCATGGCCCCCGCGGAAGACCGATGCCTACCCGGCGGGCCCATCCATGGGCGAGCCCGGCCATCCCACGGGCGGTCGATCGTCCGCCCCTGCGGCGGGCTTCGGTGCGACGGGCCGCTAGCCGTGGGACGGTGTCCGCGGTGCGAGCGCGGACCGGGAGAAGCGGTCCGTCCGGGAGAGAAAGGCCCGGATCGCCTCCCGGATCTCGAGCGCCCGGGCACGTCCCTCCACGAGCGCCGAGTTCCACTCGGCAAGGGCGGCCGGCGCGAGGTGCGCCGGCAGGCACGAACCGGCGAAGTCCTCCTCGAAGCCTTCCCAGGCGAGCTCGGCCCGGGCGACCGCCACGAGGACTTCCCCGAGGAGGGAGCGGTAGAGCCCCGGCTTGCGCTCGTACCCGCTCAGGACCGTCCGTACCTCCGAGACCCGGGCTGCGCCGTGGACGGGGTCGTCTTGGAGCTGGGCCAGCGCGAGCATGCAGGAATCGACGTGAGGAACCGACGCGCGCACCGAGAGGAACCGGCTGACGTGGGCGGCATGCAGCCGCTCCTGGTAGGCCTGCCAGAGCGACAACCCATCCTCGAGGATCGGGGCCGGAATCTCCTGCCCTTCGCTCAGGCGTTCCCCGAGGTCGGTCAACCGACGCAACAGCGGCTCGAGGATCTCGCGCCGCTCGGCCCGCAGCTCGACCAGGGTCGAACGAACGAGTTCCTCGGTCTGCGGCTCCTCGCGCCCCGCTGTCTCGGTGACGGCGGAACCCCTTCGCCGGGGCCCCAAGAGCCGTCTCCGCAGGGCGTCGGTGCGCCGCCGGGCCGCCTCGAGACGGCCGCCGACGATCCGGCGTCGGCCGAGCGACGGACGCCCGTTGACCGTCTGCGGAGCTGTCATCGCGAACGGGAGGAGGGGGCGGACCATCAAGGGTCCGTCAAGCATGGCTGACGGGCCGCGCGTCCCGGAAGAGGGGCTTGTCCAGCCGGCTTGACGGTACGGCTATCCCCGAGCGGGGAGACATGCCCGATCGATGGCGCCGGCAGCGACGGTGGCGGACGTGATGACACGGCTCGTGGTGACCACGCGCCCGGACGAGCGGCTCGATGCGGCCGCCCGGCTCCTCCGGGAGTTCCATGTCTCCGGGCTGCCGGTGGTGGACGCGCGGCAGAGGGTCGTCGGCGTGCTGAGCGAGAAGGATCTGGTCTCGGTGCTCTCCCGCTCGGTGGGGATCGACCAGCCGCGAGGTCTCCTGGACCTCCTGCTCGAATCGGCTCCGAGACGGGGAGAGAGCCTCCTCTCGGTCTCCCGGCACCGTCTCCACAACGCCCGGGTCGTCGATGCGATGAGCCGACCCGCGATCACGATCGGCGCCGATGCCTCGATCCCTCAGGCCGCCCGACTGATGCGCGCGCGGGGAGTGAACCGTCTCCCGGTCGTCGACCGCCAGGGCCAGGTCGTGGGGATCCTCACCCGGGCCGACGTGCTCGAGGCCCTCGAGCATCGCCCCCGACGCTCCCGGGGACGGTTGCACCCTCCGGCGAACCGTCGCAAGCGGCCCGAGGAAGATCCGTTCGCGGACGTTTGACGGATTCTCCCGGTCCACGACCATCATCCCGGGGCGGCCCCCCTCGACCGCCCGGCGCGGGATCCAGGATCGCGGGCAGGCTGTCCGGCAATCGGCTCCCGGTCCGAACGGGCCCGGCCCCGGGCAGACCCGCCGGGAGCGGCAGGCGATCGGCCATCTCCTACTCCGCCACGTCCCGGGCCCCGCCTGCCCCGGACTTCGGGACCCCCCACGGCAACGCACCGGTCCGGTGGGGCATGGCCTCCGAGGGACGTCCCGAAGGTCGAGGGCGCACCGGGACTGCGTGCATGCACTCGGACCTCCCGCGGCTTCAAGCCGACCGGTGCCCATCCCCCCCCGCGCCATGTCCGACATGAGAGACGGTGGGGGGAGCCACGGCCATCCGGGCGGCATGCACGGCCGGGCTTGGTCGCGCGAGGAGGCGGTCGCGGTGCTGGAGTCTCCCGACCGGAGGGCGACCCAGAACCCCGTCGCCCTGTGGGATGCGGTCGGCCTCCGACCGGGAGAGACGGTCGTCGATGTCGGTGCGGGCACGGGCTTCTTCGCCTTGCCGGCCGCCGAACGCGTCGGGCCGGAGGGTCGCGTCTATGCCGTCGACCTCTCTGCGGAGCTGGTGGCGCTCATCGAGGAGCGGGCCCGCCGGCGAGGGCTGCCGGCCGTTCGTGTCGTCCAGAGCACACCGGACCGCATCCCCCTCCCGGACCGGATCGCCGACGTGGTGCTTCTCGCGAACGTCCTCCACGACATCCCCCGGAGCACGCTGACCGAAGCGGTCCGCCTGCTCCGTGCGGACGGGCGCATGGTCAACGTCGACTGGAAGAAGGCCGAGACGCCGGGAGGTCCCCCGGTGGAGGTCCGCCTCTCGCCGGCGGAGGCGGTCGAGCGCCTGCGGGCGGCCGGTCTCGTCGTGAAGCGCCAATGGGAAATCGGCCCGTACCACTACGCCCTCCTCCTCCACCGGGCGGCCCCAGAGGCGGAGACCGGGCGCGTCGCGCCTTCTTCGTCCGTCCACGACCGGGCAGTCCGCGGGCCCCCCCTCGGTCACCCAGGGGGCGAGGCCCCGAACTAGACCGGATACTCGTAGAACCCGCGGCCGGTCTTCCGGCCCAGGTGGCCCGCGGCGACAAGCCGTCGCAAGGGCGGGGCGGGGCGGTACTTCGGGTCGCCGGTCTCCCGGACCAGCGTCTCCGCGACCTCGAGGGCGACGTCGAGCCCGATCATGTCGGCGAGCTCGAACGGCCCCATGGGCATCCCGGCCCCGCTCTTCATCGCGAGGTCGATCTCCCGCGGACCGGCGATCCCCTCCTGCAGGACGAAGCAGGCCTCGTTGAGCACCGGCATGAGCAGCCGGTTCACCACGAACGCGGGCGACTCCCGCACGACGATCGGAACCAGCGGGTAGCGGTGGTTGCGTAGGCCCTGAAAGAACTCCGCGACCTCGGCGACGAGGTCCTCGCGGGTGTCGACCCCCCCGGCGATCTCGACCAGCGGGAGGGTGGTGGGCGGGTTGAAGAAGTGGGTGACGAGCGTCTGGCGGGCGTGTCGGAGCCCCCGCGCCAAGGACGAGATCGACAGCGAGGAGGTGTTCGACCCGATGACGGCGTGCTCGGGCACGGTCCGGTCGAGCGCCTCGAGCACCGGACGCTTGACCTCGGGCCGCTCGAAGACCGCCTCGATGACAAGGTCGACGTCGCCGAACGCCGCGTCGTCGGTCGTCGGGTGGATCCGTGCGAGGAGCTCGTCACCGCGCGAGCGGTCGAACCGGGGGGCCAAGCGGTGGCGGATCGTCTCCGCCTGCGGGTCGGTCAGGGTGACCCCGAGCTCGGCGATCCGCGCGATCTCCCGGTCGGCCCGCCGTGCGTGGAAGTCGACCAGCTCCTGGACGAGCCCCCGGATCCGGGCCATGCCCGCCTCCACGCGCGCGGCATCCACGTCCTTCAGGGTGACGTCAATGCCATTGTAGGCCAGGACCTCGGCGATCGCCGCCCCCATCGTCCCCGCGCCGACCACGCCCGCACGGACCACGCGCACGGCTCTGCCCTCCCGCGCCGCGGAGGCGCGTGAGGATACTTAACCCGAGCCGACCGGCGGCGGCCCGAAGACTTATGCGCGGGAGACCCTCCCCCGCTGCGCGCGGGGATGGCCCAGCCCGGCAAGGCGCTGGATTGCTAATCCAGTGGTGGTTTCACCTCGGGGGTTCAAAGGGGGCCCGGAGCGGTCCGGGCCCCGGAGACTCCCCCTCCCCGCGCCCCGGTACCGATTCCGCGAGGGGAACGAACCGGTAGGTCCCGTCGCGCCAGCGGACCCCGACCGGGGCCCCGGGCGCCGGCAGCGCTTCACCCTCGACGACGCCGAGGAGCCGGACCGATTCGGCGATCTCGACCAGGGCAAGACGGTGCGGGGCCGTCCATCCCGCGGCCGGGCTCTCGAGGGCCGTCGCCGCGAGGACGATCCCCCGGGCCGGCACGGACAGCTCGGCGCCACCGGAGCCGCCGCAGCGAGGGCACCGGGGTGCGGGGGGCAGGTAGCACAGCTCGCACGCCGCGCACCGGACGACACGGAGGATCGGCTCGCCTGCGCTCATGCTGCCTCCCCGCGGCCGAGGATGGTGACGAAGTTGTGGGAGGCGAGCCCGCCGATCGACTGCGCGAGCCCCCTCCGCGGACGGTCCGGGACCTGCCGGGCCCCCGCGGCCCCCCCGATCTGCAGGGCGACCTCCGCGATCGCGCAGAGCCCTGAGACGCCGACCGGGTGCCCCCGCCCGAGGATGCCTCCCGAGGGATTGATCCAGGGACCCTCGGTGCGGTGACCGTCCGCCGAGAACGCCCGGGCCGCCTCCTCCGCCGACGCGAGCCCCAGATCCTCGAGGTCGATGAGCGCGAAGGGCGCGAATGCATCGTGGACCTCGGCAACATCGATCTCTCCCGGCCCGAGGCCGGCCATGGCATAGGCCCGCTCCGCGGCCGTGCGGGTCGCGGCGAACCGGGAGAGCGACGCCCGATCGACCAGCCGGAACTGGTCGATCCCCTGACCGAGGCCCAGGATCTCGACCGGACCGCGGCCCCGCTCGATGACGACCGCCGCGGCGCCGTCGGAGATCGCCGCGCAGTGCAGCAGGCGCAGCGGCAGGGCGATCGGGCGGCTTGCCGCCACCTCCTCCGGGGTCACCGGGGTCCGGAACTGCGCGTGAGGGTTCATCGACGCCCGGGCGCGGGCATGCACCGGTACCGCGTCGAAGACCGATACCGGGAATCCCGTCCGCTCCAGGTAGCGCTGCGCGACCAGAGCGGCGAGGCCCGGCATCGTCGCCCCCGCGGCGACCTCCATCGGCGCGAGGGCACCGGCGAGCGCGCGGCCGACCTCGGGAGTCGGCAGGGCGGTCATCTTCTCCACCGCGACCACGAGGGCCCGGTCGAACCGGCCGCTCTCGAGGGCGATGGCCGCGGCGTGGAACGCGGCGGCGCCGGTGGCGGAGGCCGCCTCGACCCGGAGCCCGTGCGCCGTCTCGCAGCCGATCTCGGAGGCGATCCGCGGGACCCAGCTCCCCTTGCCCTCGAACGTCTCGCCGAGCATCGTGCCGACCACGAGGAGGTCGATCGGCCGCCGGCCGACCTCCTCGAGCGCCCGCTCGGCGACCTCGCGCGCCAGTGCCTCCGACCCCTCGGGCCGGCGACCGAACCGCCCGAGCCCGATTCCCGCGACCCGGACGGTCATGCCGCCACCGGGGGCATCGGCTCGGTCAGGAGGCGCACCGTCCGCACGAACGAGGAGAGGGGCATGCCGGAGTCCCAGCGAAGGATCGCGTTGCCCTCCCGCGTGGTCTCGATGGGGGGAAGGCGCCGGGAGAGCACGCCGATCACGCCGCCGGCCGAAGGGGATCCTCCCGCCGAGAAGAGGCGCCACGGCTCCTCCCCGGCCTCTCCGACCCTTCGGTACGCGTAGAGGACCATCAGGCCGACCCGCTCGACCGCGTGGCGGTGGGAGGCCAGCTGGTCGAGCGCACGTCCGCTGTTGGCGGTGAACCGCACCGAGGCCTCCCGCGACGACTTCACCTCGAGGGGGAAGGCGAACTCCCGACGCAGGGCGACGAGATCGAACCCGAGGGACCCGGCCGCCCGGATGACGAGGAACGGGCGGTCGACGATCCGTTCGAACTCCCCCCGATCCGCGGGCGGGAGGTGACGCGCGTACCGGCGGATCCGGTCCGGGACCCCCTGCAAAATCTCCTTGAGTTCCCGCTCGTACGCCGAGCCCCCGCGCCGCATGTGCCGGCAGTTTCCGCACGGTCTATTAATGGCTCGGCGGCTTCGGAAGCCGCGTGGCCGACGACGGGCGGGAGCGGATCCGCGAGGCTTCCCCGGCCGTCGCCCGGGTGCTGGAGGCGCTCGTCGCCGAGGCCGAGATCCGCCGAAGCCGCTCGGGAGGCCGGCCGATGGGTCCCGTGCGGTTCCTCCAGTCCGAGCTCCGCGCACGTCTTCTTCGCGAGCGGGTCTTCGAGGATCCGACGCTCCTCTTGACGCGGCTGCGCCGGCGGGGACTCCTCCATGAGCTTCCGGAGGGCCGGAGCGACCGCGCCTACCTTGTGCCGTACCCGGAGCACCTCAAGGAGACGCTCGCGCCCGACCGTCCGCCCGAGGTCACCCACGAGCCGGTCACGATGCCGGACGAGGGGCGGGCGCTCCGGGAGATGGACGACGAGTTCGTCCGGCACCTGGCCACGGTCCTGTCGACCCGGCTCGAGGAGACGCTTCGGTTCGGCCGATCGCTCGGGGTCCGGGAGCTCTTCGCGTACCTGGAGGGTCTCTTCGGCCCGACCCTGGCGCTCGACCCGATGATCGCGCTCCTGCAGCAGTATGCCCTGGCCGACGTGCCGTTGCTCGCCCCCACGGGCCGACCGACCGGCTCGAGCGGCTTCCACCTGGCCCTCTTCGGCCCGCCGGGGACCGGCAAGACCTTCGCCATCGACGACCTCGTCCGGGGGAACCCGAGGCAGGGGGTCCCGCCCCACGGGCTGCCGGGCCGCAACCGCTACTGCGGGGGGATCACTCCCGCGCAGTTCCTCCGGGTCGGCGCCTACTACGAGGGCCGGACGTTCAACTTCATCGTTCCCGAGTTCAACGACTGGTTCCGCTACCGGGGGATGGTCGAGCCTCTCAAGCTCGTGATGGAGCAGCGCCCGGTCCGGTGGGAGACGACCTTCGGCTCGGTCGGGCCGTACACGTTCCGGTCGTTCTTCTCGGTCAACTACAACGTCCGAACCTCGGGAGTCTCCGACTACTGGACGACGGTCTCCGACCCGAACTTCGCCGCGCTCGAGGACCGGATGCTCCTGCGCTTCCACCCGATGACGAAGGAGCGGTTCCGGGCCGTCGAACGCAGCGCGGAGCGCCTGGAGCTCGGCGAGATCGACTTCGCCTGGGCCGACCGGATCCGCGACCATCTCACGCTCGTCCACGCGATCCAGACGCGGCACCCGATGGTCGCGGGCCGGTGGCCCCACCGCCCGGTCCGCCTCGGCCCGGCGATCTACACGGCCCTGCGTGAGGTCTCCGAGCGGGCCCTCGAGGAGACCGACGCCCCCTCCTTCAGCCCAAGGCTCAAGTCCCGCGCCGTCCGCCTCGCGAGCGCAGCGGCGATCGTGGGCATGCTCCGCGACCCGACCGCGCGGGAGATCCCGATCGGCACGGAGGAGATCGATTTCGCCCGCCGGTTCTACACGGAGGAGATCGCCGCGCGCGCGGGGCGACGGGGAGCGACCGACGGGCGGTGAGCGGCCCGCGTCAGGTCATCACGCGGCCGGCGTGGGCGTCGACCAGGACGGTCCGGGTCTGGCCCTTGCGCTCGAGGGTGACGCTCCAGATCGGGGCGTGCAACAGCTCCCCCTCGCTGACGTCGACCTGGGTCTGGAAGTTGCTCACGAGCCGGTGGCGCTTGTGCGCCTCCTCCGACTGCAGCTGGGTGACCAGGGCCCGGGCCGAGTTCCGCGCCGCATCCTCGGAGAGATCCCCGTTGAGCGTCCGCGCGCCGTTCGGGACGAGCTTCTTGTCGAACAGGCCCCGCTCCGTCAGGGCGAACTGGTAGTTCTTCGGCTGGTAGACCGTCATCGACCGCACGGCAACCACCGGGAACTCGTACTGGCCGGTGATCGTGTCCTGGCGGGTCGGGTTCACGGCCGGACCGGCCATCATCGGCAGGATGACGGTGTTCCGACGCCCCTGGTTCATCGCCTCGCCGATGAGCATCGAGGCCCCGATCGACGCCGCCGTCGCCCCGACGCCGACCGCCACGTCCTGGTACTGGTAGTTGGTCGTTGCCGAGACGGGAAGCACCCAGTACGGCACCATCGCGAGCTGCGGGGCGGAGACCTTCGACTCCTCGAAGTCCTTCCGGTGGAGGAAGCCGACGTTGACGTGCGAGCGCACCAGCCCGAGAACCTCGTCCGGGTTCGTGAGCTTGGCCGTCAGCATCGTGTGCTTCGAGATCGACTTCCAGCCGTCGCCGCCCAGCGTGACCGACGAGCCGCAGTAGTCGCAGGTGACCACCGCCTCGCCGAACGAGGGCTTCAGGGGAGCGCCGCAGGAGGGGCACTTGAGCTCCTGCACGCCCGCGGGAGCGAGCGGAGGGGGCCCGGAGGACGGCGCCGCCCCCGCGCCCCCTCCTCCCGCCGCTCCCGCCGGAACCGCCGCGCCGCACGACAGGCAGAACTTCGCCCCGTCCGGCAGTTGCGCACCGCACTTGATGCAGAACACGGGTCCCGTCCTCCGGCCGACGCCCTAGGAGGGCAGCGGTGTGCCGCAATTCGGGCAGAACTTCTCCGCGCCCGTCACGGTCGTCTGACACTTTGGGCAGGTCCGGGGCGGCGGGGGAGCCATCGACGCCCCGCAGTGGGGGCAGAACTTCGAACCGGCGGTCACGGGCTGCCCGCACTTCGGACAGGGCACGGTCGCGCCGGCCGGTCCCGCGGACGGGGCCGCGCCGACCGGCGTGCCGCAGCTGGGGCAGAAGCGGGTGCCCGGCGGGATGAGCGCACCGCACCTCGGGCAGGGGGTGGAGGGCCCGCCACCGTACATGCCGCCCATCTGGCCAGACATCCCGTAGCCGATGCCGAGGCCGGCGCCCAGGCCGACTCCCGCGCCCGCAAGGGCCCCGGCGGTCCCGCTGGGATTCGCCGCCGCGGTCGTCATCGCCTGGCCGGCCTGGTACTGGAGGTAGTTCACGCCGAGAACGCCCATCTGCGAGCGCGTGTTCACCGCCTTCTGGACCTCGTCCGGAAGGTTGATGGAGAGCCCCTGGACCTGCTGGACCTCGACCCCGAGCGGGCCGAAGTGCTGCGGGGCCAGCCCGAGGATCGCCTGCTCGATCGTCTGGAGCTGGGAGGCGAGGTCGGTCACCCGCGTGCCCTGCTCCTTGAGCTTGCCGAGCGTGTTGTAGACGAGGATCACCATCTGGTCGCGCAGGCGGGCCTCGACGTCCGCGCTCGTCGCCGCGCCGAACGTGCCCACGAACTGGGTGATGAACACGTCCGGTGCCTGGAGCCGCCAGCGGTAGCTGCCGTAGACCCGGAGGCTGACCAGCCCGAAGTCCGGGTCGCGGAAGACATACGGCTCGCTGCTCCCGAACTTCCCGTCGAAGATGCGCTTCTGGAGGTAGTAGACCTCGGCCTGCTGCTGGACGCCCGAGAGGGCCTTGACCAGCCCTCCCACGATCGGCGCGTTCAGGCTCGTCAGGGCGTACCGGTCGGGGCGGTCGATGTACGCGAGGACCTTCCCGTCCCGGAAGAACACCGCGATCTCGTCCTCGCGGACGACGATGTTGTCGTTGAGACGGATGTTCCTCGGCACGCGCCAGAGGATGTTGGGCCCCTTGTATGCGTCCTCCCAGATGATCGTCGTGGAGCCGAAAAGGCTCCCTCCCTTCGGCGGCACCGGCTGATTGGTCGCCATCGTTCCTTCCCTCCCCTTCAGACCTGGACGCCCTCGACGACTCGCATCCGCGCGGAGAACGCCTGGTCGAGCGTGGCGATCTGGCTGCGGGCGGTGGCGATGATGGTCCGGGCCTGGCCCCAATCCTGGGCCGACACGGCGGCGGGCAGTCCGGCCAAGGTCGTGGAAAGCCGGTCCGCGGCGGCGGCGAACCCGTAGTCGTACTCGTAGAGCCGGTCCAACTGCTGCGGGCCGACCTTGATCGCCGCCGCGATGCCGGAGTAGCCCTGCTCGGCCGAGCGGATCCGGGGCTCGAGCCGCATCAGATCGGCGAGCAGGGGGGCCAGGTCGTTCAGCGCGGAGAACTGGCCCGCCTGGGTCATCGAGGCACGGGCGTTCTCGACCGTGAACCTCCCGTTGCGGACGCGATCGGCGATCTGCCTCCTCAGGAGGCTGTCGGCCGCCCGGATGTCCTCGTCCCTGCGGTATCCGTGGTAGCCGGGGATCATCATCTCGAGGCGTTTGAGGCTGCCACGGTCCTGCTCGACACTCTGCCGCAAGTCGACAGGGGCTCCCGAAGGGGCGGGGGGCGCCCCTCCCAACGGCGTCCCGCACTGGGGACAGAACTTCGGGGTCCCCTCCAGCGGGGCACCGCAGCGGGGACAGCGTGCCGGGGAGGAGGGGACGGGAGGCGGGGCGGCCCCCGGGCCGGGTGTGGCGGGCATGGTCAGTGCCCCCCTCCGGAGGAGGGAGGAGACCTCCCTGCCTCGGGTGGTGCGGGCGGCGTCACGGGGGCGCTCGGAGATTGGGCGGTCGGGTAATCGAATGCGGACATGGGGCGACGGTTCCTCCATTGCTCACGGGCGGCCTCTCGGGCCGGTGGCTCCTCCGACGAGCGGTACCGCCACGCGATCGCGGCGAACGAACCGGCAAGGATGACCAGCGTGAGGACAAGGCCGACGACCTGGTCCGCCAGGGTGAGGTACGTCCCCGGGTTCAGCCCCAAGGTCAGAAGCAGGATCGCGAAGCCGAATCCGTAGAACCCCCATCCGGTGGCTCGCTGGTATACCGGCCGCCGGGAAAAGGCCCCCATCGTGTAGCTGACGATCGCGAAGAGGATCGAAAGAATCCCGATCCACAGGAACGCCGGGGCATGGTCCGCCGCCGGCAGGAGCAGGTAGAGCCCCACGAAGAAGATCGCCGCGGCCGCCAAAAGGACCGCCGTGATCAGTCCCGCCGCGATGGCCTGGCCACCGCCACCTCGGGGGGTACTCGACATGGATCTCCGGCTGCCCTTCCGAACGGCCCCTCCTATTTGAGGGTAATCCGGACGGCGGGAGCGGCCGGGTGCGGCCGATGGACCGAGGAGCAGGCCCTCCCGGGCCGGTCCCGCTACAGCCTCGGCTCGTCGTCGACCCTCTCGCGCCGCGGCCTCGGCACCGGCCGCTCGGGCCCGCCGTCATATGGCGCTTCTTGGGGAGGGGCCGGAGGAGGCGGCGGGGAGACAGCCCGCCCCGTCGGCTTGGTCCCGCCTCGGGGGGTCGGGATCGCCGGGCCGGCGGTGGGTTTGTCGGCGACCGGTGTCCGGGGAGTGGGAGAACGCGCCGGGGCCGATGGGGGGTCCGTCCTCGCGTTGGCATGGGCCACCGTTCCCAGCACGGGGCCAGCGGAGCGGCGCGGAGGGGTCGGCGCCACCCGTTCGCGGGAAGGGCGGCCCCGCGCCGACCGGCCGAACTCCGGAGGAAGGCTCAGTCCCTCCCCGCACTTCGGGCAGCGGGAGAACTGGTGGGCGCACAGGTCGCAGAGGGTTCCTCCGCAGGCGTGCCGGAGGGTCGCGGCGCCCCCGCAGCCGAGGCAATGGGCCCGGCCCGCATCGGACCCCGCGATTCGGTGCGCGTAGCCGGACGGGGGGGCCCCCTTGGGCCATCCCTTCGGCGTGCGGATCGGCCGTCCCGGGTCGGCCTCTCCTCGCCGGATGGGTGCCGCGAGCACGGTGGTGGCCCCGCCCGGCGGGAACGGAGCGCCGACCGGCTCCGACGCCCGGGGGAGCGGCTCCGCGGCCGGTTCCGCCTCCCCCGCGAGCTCGACGGTCGGCAGCGGGGCTCTCGGGGTCGCGCTCGCACGTTCGACGGCCTGGATGATCCGGGCGTGGAACAGCCCGACACGGTAGCGCAGGACGAGCGCGAAGACACCGTCCTCGACGCTCCCGTCGGCCAGGGCCCGCCGGGCGACCTCCTCGAGGGCCGGGGTCAGGGAGAGGTTCTCCGGCCGCAGCTCCATCCCCAGGACGGCCTGCACGTAGGCGAACTTCCGCTGGAGGGCCGCGAGCGTCTCCGCGGGGTCCGATAGCCAGGCGACGTCCGCCAGGCTCCAGGTTCCCCCCTCGTTGGGCAGCCGGTCGGCCTCGGCCGCCGCCTCGACCAGGGCGACGGTCTCCTGCTCGAGCTGGTCGATCGCCTCGGCAGAGAGGGAGGCGACGTCGAGAGAGGGGGCCCTCGCCATGGCCGCCAGGACCGGGTCGAGCAGGTCGAACGGCACGTGGAGCGTGACGAACAGGTCGTGCTTGGTCACCGGCGTGCGTCGCCGGCCCTCCTCCCGGAGCGCCGCGAGCGCCAGCGCCTCGATCCGTCGCATCCGCGCGTCCCGTTCCGCGGCCTTCTTCCCCTCCCGGGCCGCGTCGCACTCCGGATCGGTCGCGAGGGCACGATCGAAGGCGGCCGCGGCCTCCTCCGGTCGGCCCGTCGCCAGGAGCAGGCTCCCCCGACGGGTCCAGGCGCGGACGTCCGTCGGCGCCAGCGACGAGGCCTGATCGTAGGCCGCGAGGGCTCCCGCGGCGTCTCCCGCCTTCTCCCGCGCCGTGCCAAGGGCGAGCAGGAGGTCGCCCGTCGGGCCCCCAATCTCGAGGGCGGTGGAATACGCCTCCGAGGCGAGGCGCCAGTCGGATCGGGCCCCCGCGATCTCCCCGAGCCGCAGCCGCAGGGGAACGCTCCGGGGGAACCGCTCGAGCGCCGAGGCGACGACCGACTGGGCGGACGGAAGGTCGCCCGATCCGCTCTCCGCCTCCGCCCAGAGAAGCGCCAATGCCTCCGAGATCGGGGTCCGCCCGGAGGCCGCCCGGGCGATCTCCCGTGCCTGGGGGTGGAGCCCGGCGGCGATCCTCAGACGGACCGCGCCCTCGAGCGCCTCGGCCGAGGATGGGTCCTCGGTGCACCATGCATCGTAGACCTGCTGGGCCTCTTCCGGCCGGCCCGCGTGCTCGAGCAGCGATGCGTACAGGGCGCGGAACCCGCTCCGCTCCGCGGTGTCGATCGAGCCGATCCGGTCGACCCACGGTGCCAGGTGCCCCATCGCTGCGGCGGCATCCCCCCGGGCGCACGCTGCCCGGGCCCGGTGGAGGGAGGCCCGGGCGGCCTGTGGGCTCTCGGGGGGGATCCGCCCGAGGGCCGCCTCCGCCTCCTCCCAGCGCTCCAGGCGCTCGGCCAGCGTCCCCTGGGCCAGCCAAAGCTCCGCGATCGGGACCTCGGGGAGCGGGGAGTCTCCGCCGTCGGTCACCCTCCGCAGGGCGAGGTAGGCCCCTTCGAGGTCCCCTCGGAGGTCGTGCAGCTGGTAGAGCTCGAGCCATGCGAGGCGGTCGTCCGGCGAGAGCTCGGTGATCGCTCGCAGCGAGGCGACCAGCCCCTCGACGTCCCCCGAGGCCCGTTGGATGCGCGCCTTCTCCCGCCATGCGGCGAGGTCCCGGGGATCCTCCCCGAGCAGCTCCTCGAGGACCCGGAGGGCCTGCGCGGGCCGCCCGGCCGACGCGAGCGCGCCGGCCATCGTCCTCCGCACCGGGCGGTCGGAGGGGTTCGCGTGGAGCCGCCGCAGGCACTCGTCGACCACCGCCATCGGGTCGGTCGGCCCGGTGGAAGGACCCGGTCTTGCGTCCGCGGGCCCGACGGGGCCTGCCGAACCGTTCCCCTCCGAGGCATTCGCGTCGCCCATCGCGCCGGTTCGAGCGGGTTCGGGCCGATAAATAGGTTCGTTCCGTCAGGAAGCGCCCCCGCCGAGCCTCTGATATCCCACGACGGTTGCCCCCACCGTGCACCGGCCGGGCGGACACGAGCGGAAGTCGATCTACGATCCGGTCCACGGCCCGATCTCCCTCAGCCCCTTGGCCGTCGACCTCATCGGGACGCCGGCGTTCCAGCGGCTCTGGGGGATCCGGCAGATGGGCCTGGCCCACCTCGTCTTCCCCGGAGCCAACCACACCCGCCTCGAGCACTCCTTGGGCACGTTCTGGGTCGCGCAGCGGGTCGCGGACCGGCTCGGCATCACCGGCGAGCGGCGGGCCGTCCTCGAATCGGCGGCGCTGCTGCACGATCTGGGCCACACGCCGTTCTCCCACACGCTGGAACCGACCCTGCGGGAGGTCGAGGGGCATGGGCACGAGCGGCGCTCACGCGCGGCGATCGAGGGGGATGGGCTGGGAGGGACCGAGATCCCGGCGATCCTCGGGGCCCACGGTCTCGCTCCGCGCGAGGTCGCGGACCTGATCGATCCGGCACCGACCCGCCGCGTCGATCCGCTCCTCAGGGGGCTCCTGCACGGGGCGATCGACGCGGACCGCCTCGACTACCTCCAGAGGGATGCGCACTACACCGGCGTGGCGCTCGGCGCCGTCGACGTCGCGCGCCTGTGGGACACCCTCGTCGCCTTCCGCGGTCGTGTCGCCTTCGCGGCGAAGGCGCGGACCTCCGTCGAGGGGTTCCTCGTCGGCCGGGCCCTCATGTATGCCGCGGTCTACTACCACAAGACGGTGCGGGCGGCCGAGCTGCTCGCCCAAGCGGTCCTCGAGCGGTGCGACGGCTACCCGGAGCGTGCCCGGGCGATCCTGGACGGCGACGATGCCCGCTTCCTGGTGGCGCTCGCGGACGACCCGGCCCCGGCCACGCGCCGGCTCCTCGACCGGCTCCGGCGACGGCGGCTGCCCAAGCGGGTTGCTGCGCTCCCGGAGATCCCCGCCGAGACCGAAGGCTGGGCCCGCCGCCTTCTGCGCCGCCCGTCCGAGCGCCGGGAATGGGAGGACCGTTGGGCCGACCGGCTCGGGGGGACCGCGGGGGACGTGCTGCTCGACCTCTCCGGCGTGGAGCCTCGGGACGGGACCGACGAGGACGGGACCGGGATCGTGCTGGTCGAGGCGGGACGGGCGACCCGCCCCTTCCGGCACTCGGCCCCATGGACCGAGCTTGCCCGGCGGCCCCCGACCGACGTCCGGCTCGCGGTCTATGCCTCCGCGGAGCTGAGGGAACGGGCGGCCCGCACCCTGGCGCGTCGCGGCATCGGGCCCGACTGACCGGCCGGCCGGCGGGGAGTTCCGAAGTCCCGATCGGGCGTCTCACCCACCCGACAGCCCGGCGAGGTCGACCAGGGCCGCCCAATGCGGATCCGAGACCGGAACGACGCTGAGCCGGCCGATGCGCACGAGGTCGAAGCCGGCGAACCGGGGATCGGCCCGGATGACGGAGAGGGGAACCGGCCTCGGCCAACGCCGGACGAACCCGAGGGTCACGTCCGGATCGGGCGACGATTCCGGTGCCTCTGCGACCACCCGGGCCTCGCCCACGCACGCCCGGACGGTTCCCGTGTGGTAGTAGACGACCGGATCCCCGCGGCGCATCGCACGGAGGTGGCGCCGGGCCAGCGGGTTGCGGACCCCCTCCCAGACCGTCTGCCGGTCGCGCTCGAGGTCGTCCAGCGAGTAGTGATCGGGCTCCTCCTTGACCAGCCAGCGCGCCATCGGCCTCCGAAGCGGCTCCCGCTCTTAGCGGTGGCCGCCGCGGCGCGGCGCGCGGCAAACGGGGTATATGGGCCGGACGCTGCCCCGGGCGTGCGCGTCGTGCTGGTCGGCACGGGAATGCGGCCGATCCCCCCGGTCGGGTATGGGGGAGTGGAGCGCACGGTCACCGAGCTGGCCGTTGCGCTCCGGGCGAGCGGCGACGAGGTCGACGTGGTCCATGAGGTCCATCCCTACCGTGCCGGTGAGATCGTCTTCGCGCTCCGTCTCGGACGGTACCGCGACCGGCTCGCCCGAGGGGTTGTCCATGCGCACACCCCGGTCGTCGCCCGCCGGCTCCACCGGATGGGCGTCCCGTATGTGTACACGACCCACTCGCGCCACTGGTTCGTCCGCCGGGGATGGACCCAGCGGAGAGGCTTCCGCCTCGAGCGGATGGCGGTCGCCCATGCGGCGGCCACGATCGCGCTGACCCCGGCGGTGCATCGGGCGATCGACCTCGCGATGGGGGGAATCCCTCGCGGTCTCGAGGTGACGATCCCGCTCGGAGTCGATCTCAAACGGTTCTTCCCCCGCGGGGAGCTGGGGGAGCCCCAGACCGCGCTCGGGGTGGGGGCGGTCGTCCCGGTCAAGCGGTGGGAGATCGCGGCCGCGGCCCTCGAAGGGACCGGCATCCGCCTCCGTCTGGTCGGTCCGATCACCGACCGGTCCTACGCCGAGGCGGTGCGGAAGGCAGGCCCGGTCGATCTCCTGGGGGAGATCCCCGACGACCGCCTGCTCGGGGAGTTCGCACGGGCGGCCCTCCTGGTCCATCCAAGTGCCGTGGAGCTGTTTCCGGGGGCGGTCGCCCAGGCCCTCGCCTGCGGGAGGCCCGTGGTCGGGGGGCCGCCGATCGCCGGCACGGTGGGCGAGGGCGATGGCGCCTGGATCGTCCCTCCGGCCGACCGGGCGGCGGAGGTCTTGGCCTATCGGGATCGCATCGTCGCGCTCTGCGCCGACCCCGAGGGACGGGCCCGGGCCGGCCGGGCGGCCCGTCGCTACGCCGAGGAGCACTTCGACTGGCAGGCGGTCGCGCGGGCGCACCGGGCGGTGTATGCCCGCGTAGGGCTGTCGGGAACCGCGGGCGGGGACTGACGCAGGGCGCGCGCCCCGTGCAACAAGGGCTATCTTGCCGGGAGCCTACCGCGGGCCATGGCGGAGGGCTACCTCGCCGGCATCGCCCGGATGCAGGCGTTCCTCGCGGAGTTCCCGGACCACCTTCTCAACGGGTTCCGCGAAGGCAGCGAGCACGCGCGCCTCCTGAGCGGGAGCCGCCCCCGCCCGGTCTTTTCGGTCGGGATGGGAGGCAGCGGCATCTCCGCCGACTTCGCACGCGTCCTGGTCGAGCGGGAGACCAAGCTCCCGTTCACGACCCTGAGGAGTCCCCGGCTGCCGGCCGTCGCCGACCGCGACGCGCTGGTCGTCCTCATGAGCCACTCGGGCAAGACCTGGGAGGTTCTCGAGGCGTACGACGACGCGCGCCGTCGCGGGTGCCGCATGGTGGCGATCGCGAGCGGCGGCGACCTCGCCGAGAGGGCCGACCGCGACGGCGTACCCTTGATCCTGATCGACCCCGACATGCCTCCCCGGTCGTCCGTCGGGCTCGCGCTGGGCGCGCTGCTCGGTCTGCTCGACACCGCCTTTCCGGAATCCAACGAAGCCCGCCTGATGCGGATCGCCGAGGGCCTGCGCGAGGCGAACCCGAGGCTCGTGCGCGCGGACGGCGCCGCGGGCGCGTTCGCACGCCGTCTCGGGAACCGGATGCCCTTCCTCTATGCGGAGGCCGCGCTCCTCCCTCTGGCCCGCCGCTGGGCCAACCAGATCGAGGAGAACGCAAAGCGCCTCGCGGTCTACGACGAGGCTCCCGAGTTCTTCCACAACGCCCTCGTGGGATGGGAGGCCCTCGTACGGAGCGAGGGCCGTCAGCGCGCGGCGATCACGCTGCGCTGGGGCCAGACGCCGGGAACCGTCCGCGCCTCCCTCGACTACTTCGAGCGGAAGCTCCGGGCCCGCGGGGTGCTCCCGCTCACCAAGGACCTCGAGACGGACGACCTGCTCGGCGCCCTGCTCGGGGGAATCCAGTTCGGGGATCACCTGAGCCTGCACCTCTGCCGCCTCGCGCGCCGGGACCCGGTGCCGGTCGATGCCATCGCGCGGTTCAAGGAGTTCCTGGCGGCGGGCCCGCATCGGCCGGGACGGGGGCGCCGGGCCGTGCCCGCGCAAGACGACAAATAGCCCCGGCGCTGCTCATCTGCCCGGTGCTGAGGTAGCCTAGCTCGGCCAAGGCGCCAGATTCGAGATCTGGTGATGCGTATGCATCGCGGGAGTTCAAAGGAGGGGCGAGGCGACCCCTGCCCCTCGGAGGATCTCCCCCTCAGCGCCTCCTCTCCCATCACCGTCCGTCTGCGGTCGGTTCGCGCGGCCGGGGTCGCCTGCTTCGACCTGCGGCTCCCCCGCGGGTCCCGCGTCCGGGACGCGCTGCGGGTCGCGGGCCTCTTTGCCGAGGGGTCGGTGGCTCGGATCGGAAGGGCGACCGTCCCGATGGACCGGGTCCTGGAGGAGGGGGACGATGTGGAGGTCCTCCCCGCCTTCAGTGGCGGTTGACGGTGGCGACCGAGGGGCCTTGGACAGAGCCCCGGCCTCCCGCCGGATCGGGAAGCCCGCCCGCCGGGAGCACCGCGCCTCCGCCTCCGGATGCCCGGTCGGGTCAGGACGTCACTCGGGTACGGGGGAGCGGAGCCTTTCTTGGATCTCGTCCGCCAGGTGGTGGGCCGGCCGGAAACCCAGCCACGCCCAGGTCCTCGACGGATCGGTCTCGAACCGTTCGTCCAGCAGCTCGATTTCCCCCCGAGGATTGGGAACGGTGCGGATCGTGATCGGCGGCCGGTCGGGTTCGATCGAGCGGTGGATGCGCCGCACCATCTCCGCCAATTCCAGCACCGAACAGGACTCTCCCGAGGCGAGCAGGAGCCGCTCTAGCCCCACCGGACCCGTTCGACCCGCGAGCCGGTGCGCGGTCACGGCCCACGCGCGCGCCACGTCTTCGATGTGGATGAAGTCGCGACGCTGGGTTCCCGGAGCATTCACCCGAAGCACCCCCTCGCGGGCCTGACGGAGGAAGAGCGTCAGGACGTTGCCCTTCGTCACCCACCGGTCGGCGTACCGGTAGGCGCCATAGAGGTTGCTCATGCGCAGGCTCAGCGAGGGGACAGAATCCTCCCGGTTCGCCTCGACAATCCGCTCCCCGTCGGCCTTCTGCCGCGCATACTCATGCGTCGGCCGGGCGGGGGTCGATTCCACGATGGGCAGCTGCTCGGGACGGCCGACCACCGAACAGCTGGAGGCGAAGGCGAGGGGGATCTTCCGCTCCCGGCACATGCGGGCGAGGCGCTCCGTCCCCTCGACGTTAGACCGCCGGCTTCCCTCGGGATCCTGGGCACAGGCGACCACTCCGGAGACGGCGGCAAGGTGCAGGATCGCATCGGCATCGGCAAGGCGATGAAGGGCCCGCTCGGAAGCAAAGTCCGCCCGCAGCAGATCGACCCCGGGCTCGACCGCAGAGACGGGGCCGGTCAGGTCGTCGACGAGGATGAGGCGATCTCCGGCCGTCTCCAACTGCGCCCGGACCGCGCGCCCGATGAACCCGGCCGCGCCCGTGATGCCGATCAGGGACATGGACCGGCTACGGAATACCGCTTATCAGGCTGCACCCTGCCCCCGAAGGTACGTCGCTGCCGCCGGGCCCGACGGCCCAAAGGCTTACGCGCGGGAGAGGCTCCTCCGCGACGTGGCCGCCAAGCTGCGGGTGACCTTCCGTGGCGCGGGAATCCGTGGGACGGCCTCAGGGAACCGGGCAGGGACCGGCGCGACAGGGGGGCCGGAGGCCGCAGGGAAGGACGACACGGTCGAGGGAATCGGACGATGCGCATCCTGAGGATCCACAGCTACGACGGGATAGAGGGGGGGGCCGAGGAGTACGTCCGGGCCGTGGTCGACGGGCTCGCGAGGAGGGGAATCGAGACCCGGGTCGTCCTTCTCGTGAGCCATCCACCGGAGAACCCCCCCGCGAACGCCCGGACCCTTGTCGTGCCGGGCCCCGGAGCACGCCGGGCCGTCGCCGACCTCCGGGCCGGAGACGCGATCTTCTCCGCGCTGAAGGAGGAGTACCGGACCTTCCGTCCGGATCTGGTCCACCTCCACCACTTCGACGCCGCGTTCCATGCCCTCGCGCGATTCGCGGCCCACGTCGATCGACCGCTATTCTTCACCGCGCACGATGCCGAACTCGTCTGCCCGAACGGCCAGCTGGTGCGCCCGCCCGGGATCGTCTGCGAAGGGGGGATCCTCCCCCGCTGCCAGTTCACGGGATGCCCGGTCGGGCTCGGAGTTCCGTACGAGCTCGTGCAGCGCTACGCGTTCGACCGCTGGGTCGCCCCCCGCGTCCGGGCCTACCTCTGCCCGAGCACCGCGCTGTGCCGGTACCTCGAGGCCCACGGGTACCGTCCCACCGTGCATCTCCCGTCGTTCGTGCGCATGGCCGAGGAGACGCTCCGCGCGCCGACGCCGGATCCCGGGACCGGGGCTCCTCCCACGATCGGCTTCCTCGGGCGCATCGAGGGCTACAAGGGCATCGACGATCTGCTCCGTGCGTTCGGCGTCGTCCGCCGCATTCTTCCCGCCGCACGCCTCGATCTCGCGGGCGGGGGGAGCGGGCTCGAGCCGCTGCGCGCCCGGATCCGGGCCGAGGGTCTGGAATCATCGGTGCTCGTCCGGGGACCGGTGCGCGGACCGGCCAAGGAGGCGTGGTTTGGGGGGGTGCACATCGTGGTCAGCCCATCCTCGCGGTTCGAGAACACGCCCTTGAGCCTCATGGAAGCGATGGCGCACGGGCGACCGGTGGTCGGGACGGATATCGGGGGCATCCCGGAGGTCCTCGGCCCGGACCTCGCGTCGTGTGTCGTGCCGATGGGGGACGTGCTCGCCCTCGCCAAAGCGATCGTTTGGCTGCTTTCGAATCCGACGGAACGGGAGCGCCTGGGCCGTCTCGCGCGGACGCGCGCATTGGACGAGTACACCGAGACGCGACACCTCGGGAGGCTGGTCGCGACATACGAGGAGGCCCTCGGGAAGGACGGGGTCACCGCATCCGATTGAGGCGACCCACCCCCGTCCATGGTCCCCCGGTCTTCCGACGGGGCGAGACCGAAACTTTCAAATAGGTATCGCAAGTTGTATATACCACTTGTCGGCGGCGCGCGTCCGTTCGGCATCGGCCCCCGTCGGCGTCGTTCTCGCCATCACCCCCAACGGTTCGATCACTGTGCGCGCCGCCGGATCCGACGCGGTCGCCGAAGGCACCCGGGTCGCCGACCCGAGGGGACGGTTCCGGGGCCGGGTCGTCCGGGTCTTTGGGCCGGTCTCCCGGCCGTACCTGAGCGTCCGCGCCCGCCGTCCGCTGTCGATCGAGGAGGGGGCCTCCCTCCTCGGGCGGACGCTCGTGCTGGACGCGGGCGAGGGGCCGTGACGGATCCGGCACCCGATCCCCCGGCAGGGACGAAGCGGGGGAAGGCCACCGGGCGATCGCAGGACCTCGTCACGCCGGCCCGCTGCACGAACTGCGGGTCGAACCACCTCACCCGGGACTACGACCGGGGGGAGGTCGTCTGCGACGAATGTGGCCTCGTGCTCGAGGAGGCGATGATCGACCAGGGCCCGGAGTGGCGCGCGTTCGAC
>JAVYSA010000019.1:0-27703 GCA_038729445.1 Thermoplasmata archaeon | reverse complement strand
CGGAAGCTCGCCGGCGTGCTGATCGACGAGGTCGCGACGCCCTCCCACGGGCTCCGCGAGGTCGTCGGGGTCGGGGTGAACGTCGCCCCGCTCGACCCCGCGGCGATCCCCGCCGATCTCCGGGAGCGGGTTACCTCGCTGGGCGACCTCGGCGCCCGCGGGCTCTCGCTCGAGACCGTCGAGGCCCGGGTCGCCGAGGCCATCCGAAGGGCCGGCGCCGCGCTCTCAACCCGGGCGGAGGCGGAGGCCCTCTGGGCCCGGCTCGGCCGCCGGCTCTACGGGGTCGGCCGGCCGGTCCGCATCGACGGCGCGCCGGTCGGCCGGATCGAGGGCGTCGGCCCCGAGGGGGAGCTCTGGGTGCGGTCCGGGACGGACCGGTTAGCGATAAGGGCGGGCGATGTCGAGGTGGCACAGGACCCATGACCGACCCGTTCGAGCGCTGGCGGCGCCTGCGCGAGGCGAGCCGCGCGGGGGGAGGGGCGGAGCGGATCGCGCGGCACCACGAGGCCGGCAAGCTGACCGCGCGCGAGCGGATCGAGGCGTTCTTCGACGCCGGGACGTTCCAGGAGGTCGGCCCGTTCGTCCAGAGCCGCGCGACGGCCTTCGGCATGGCCGACAGGCGCGTGCCCGGCGACGGGGTCGTGACGGGCTGGGGGGAGGTCGACGGACGGCCGGTCGTCGCCTTCGCGCAGGACGCGACGGTCTTCGGCGGGGCCCTCGGCGAGGCGCACGCCCAGAAGATCGTCCAGGCGATGGAGCTCGCCCGCCGGGCGGGGGTGCCGATCGTCGGCCTCAACGACTCCGGCGGCGCGCGGATCCAGGAGGGCGTCGTGAGCCTCGGCGGCTACGGCGACGTCTTCCGCACGAACGTGCGCCTCTCGGGCGTCGTCCCCCAGATCAGCGCGATCCTCGGGCCGTGCGCGGGGGGCGCCGTCTACTCGCCGGCCCTCACCGACTTCGTCGTGATGGCCCGGGGGACCGGCCAGATGTTCATCACCGGCCCGGACGTCGTCCGGGAGGTCACGGCGGAGGAGGTCACCATCGAGGACTTGGGGGGCGCCGAGGTCCACGCCCGGACCAGCGGGGTCTCCCACCTGACGGCCTCGAACGACCGCGAGGCGCTCGACCTCGTCCGCCGGCTGCTCGGCTATCTCCCGTCGAACAACCTCGAGGAGGCGCCCCACCGGGCCGCGGTCGACCCGCCGCCCGGGGCCGACCGCGAGCTCGCCCAGGTCGTCCCCCGGGACCCAAACGCCCCGTACGACGTCCGCGGGGTGATCGGGCGCGTGATCGACGCCGGCAGCTTCCTCGAGATCCAGCCGGAGTGGGCCCCGAACCTCGTGGTCGGCTTCGCCCGCCTCCAGGGCCGGGCGATCGGGGTGGTGGCGAACAATCCGGCCCAGATCGCCGGGACCCTCGACATCGCCGCGTCGAGCAAGGGGGCGCGCTTCGTGCGGACCCTGGACGCCTTCAACCTGCCGATCGTGACGTTCGTCGACGTCCCGGGCTTCCTGCCGGGGACCCAGCAGGAGCACGGGGGGATCATCCGGCACGGGGCCAAGCTCCTCTACGCCTATGCGGAGGCGAGCGTGCCGATGCTCACGGTCATCCTCCGCAAGGCCTACGGCGGCGCCTACGACGTGATGTGCTCGAAGCATCTCGGCGGGGACCTCAACTTCGCCTGGCCGACGGCCGAGATCGCCGTGATGGGCGCCGAGGGGGCGGTCCGGATCCTCTTCCGGTCGGCCCGCGGCGGGGCCGCGGCGCCGGAGGAGTCGGCCGAGCGCCTGCGGCAGTACCGGGAGGAGTTCCTGAACCCATACCTCGCCGCCGAGCGCGGGTACATCGACGACGTCATCGACCCGGCCGAGACCCGGGCGCGCCTCGCCGAGGGCCTGAAGTTCCTTGCCTCCAAGCGCGACGACCGACCGCCGAAGAAGCACGGAAACATCCCGCTGTAGGGGACGGAGGCGGCGGTCGATGGTCCGAATCACCGAGACGGTCCTCCGGGACGGGCACCAGTCGCTGATCGCGACCCGGATGCGCACCCGGCACATGCTGCCCGCGCTCGAGCGGCTCGACGCGATCGGCTACCGCTCGCTGGAGGTCTGGGGAGGCGCGACGTTCGACGTCTGCTACCGGTTCCTGCGCGAGGACCCCTGGGAGCGGCTCGCGACGCTCAAGCGGGCGATGCCCCGGACCCCCCTGCAGATGCTCCTGCGCGGCCAGAACCTGGTCGGCTACCGCCACTACTCCGACGAGCTCGTCCGGGCGTTCGTGCGGCGGGCCGCCGAGACCGGCATCGGGATCTTCCGGATCTTCGACGCCCTCAACGATCCGGAGAACATGCGGGTCGCGATCGAGGCGGTCCGGCGGACCGACGCGATCGCCCAGGGGACGATCTGCTACACCCAGTCGCCGGTCCACACCCGGGAGTCGTTCGTCGCCCTGGGCCGCCGCCTCGCCGAGATGGGGGCCCAGGAGCTCTGCATCAAGGACATGGCCGGGTTCATGCCGCCCCGCGACGGGGCCGAGCTCGTCCGCGCGCTCGTGCGGGAGGTGGGCCTGCCGGTCGTCGTCCACACGCACTCGGCGAGCGGGATGTCGTCGATGACCTGCCTCGCCGTCGCCGAGGCCGGGGCGACGGCGTTCGACACCGCGCTCAGCCCGTTCGCCGGCGGCTCGAGCCAGCCTCCGACCGAGACGATGGTGGCGGTCCTCCAGGGGACCCCCTACGACCCGAAGCTCGACCTCAAGGCCCTCGCCGAGCTCGCCCAGTACTTCCGCGGCGTCCTCGAGCACTACCGGCCGCTCGTCAACCTGCGGGCCCTGCAGACCGACTCCGACATCCTCCTCCACCAGGTCCCCGGCGGGATGCTCTCGAACCTCCTGCGCCAGCTCGAGGAGCAGGGCGCCGGCGACCGCCTCGGCGAGGTCCTCGAGGAGATCCCCCGGGTCCGCCGCGACCTCGGCTACCCGCCGCTCGTCACCCCGACGAGCCAGATCGTCGGCATCCAGGCGGTCTTCAACGTCCTCACCGGGGAGCGCTACCAGACGATCACGCGCGAGGTCCGCGACTACCTTAGGGGCCTCTACGGGGCGCCGCCCGGTCCGATGGATCCGGAGCTCGTGCGGCGGGTCACCCAGGAGGAGCCGGCGGTCGAGGGGCGGCCGGCCGACCGCCTCGTCGGCGAGCTCGCCCGGGCCTCGGAGGAGCTGCGGCGCCGCTGGCCGGCGGCCGACCCCCGGGACGCCATCTCCTTCGCGATCTTCCCGGAGGTCTACTCCGCCTACCGCGCGGCGGTCGACCAGGGTCTCGACGACCGGACCGCCTCCGCCGCGGCCCTTGGCATCGTCGCGGCGCTGCGCTCGCAAGCGCCGGCCCGGCCGGAGCGGGAGGCCGCCGCCGGGGCCCCCGTGGCGCCGGGCGGTCCCGGCCCATGGGCGTTCGACGGGAGGAGCCGGCAGATCTCCGGGAGGTGGTGGCTCGATGCGGCTGCGCATCGCGCGCGAGGATAGCCCGCAGGAGGAGATCGAGGTCGACCTCGAGGGGAAGGTCGTCCGCCTGCGGGGCCGCAGCTATCCGTTCGAGGTCGTCGAGGACGGACCGACCCGGGTCACGATCGAGATCGCCGGCGAGCGCGTGGTGGTCGACGGCTGGCCGCGAGGGTTCGCCGCGCCGCCGGGGCCGGTCGCCGTGAACGGCGAATCGGAGACGGTCACGGCGGTCGAGCGGGAGGCGGGGGCGGCGTCGGAGCCGCTTCCCCGCCCGGTCGGCGGGCGCCCCGGGGCGGGCTCCGCCCCCGCGGCCCCCGGCGGCGCTCCGGCGGCCGATCCCCGCGCCGGTCCGGGGACCCCGATCCTTCCGCCGATGCCCGGCAAGCTCCTCGAGGTCCGGGTGCGCGAGGGGGACCGCGTCGCCGCGGGGGACGTGCTTGTGGTCGTCGAGGCGATGAAGATGCGCAACGAGATCGCGAGCCCGGTCGCCGGAACCGTCGCCGGGCTGTCGGCCCGGGCGGGGGCGAACGTGCGGGCCCGCGAGGTCCTGATGCGGATCGTCCCCGACGCGTGAGCGGCCGCCGCGCCCCCTATCGCCCCGGTCGGGCCGGGGAGAGCGGGCGAACGGGCCGGCCGCATCCGGGGCAGAATCCGGCCCCCGGCGGCAGATCGTGCGCGCAGTAGATGCAGAACCCGAGGGGGGGCCCGCCGGCCGGGGCGCTCCCCGCGGCCCCCGAGGGGAGCGGCGCCGAGGCCGAGGAGGCGAGCGGGCCGGCCGTCCGCCACCCCGGCGGCGGGGGGAGGTCGGAGCGGTGCCGCGCCATCGGCACCGCGAAGGCGACCAGGCTCACGAACATCCAGCCGATGAGCAGGTAGAGGAAGAGGGTCGCGAACTGCGGCGCGGTGAGGTAGACGACCAGGGCGGCGGCGAGCAGGGCGAAGTTGACGATCGTCAGGAGCCGGCCGAAGTGCATGGGGGCCCTCCCCCCGTACGAGCGGGGGACGGCTACTTGGGCTTTGTCGGCGTGCCCCGGGCGCGCATCCGCGAGGTAAAATAGCAGGATGGGAAGGCGCGCCGATGGCCCGGCCGGTCCCGCTCGTCGCGCAGGACGAGTTCACCTACGACATTCCGGCCGACCCGTCGATCGGGATGCGGGTGCCCGGCCGGATCTTCACCGACCGCGCGCTCCTGGGCGGCCTCGAGGACGACCCGTCGCTCGAGCAGGTCGCGAACGTCGCCACGCTGCCCGGGATCGTCGGCCACTCGCTGGCGATGCCGGACATCCACTTCGGCTACGGGTTCCCGGTCGGCGGGGTCGCGGCGTTCGCCATGGACGAGGGGATCGTCAGCCCCGGCGGGATCGGCTACGACATCAACTGCGGCGTCCGGCTCCTGCGTACCCACCGGAGCGTCGAGGAGGTCCGGGCGCGGCTCGAGCCCCTGATGGACGCGCTCTGCCGTGCGGTGCCGAGCGGGGTCGGCTCGAAGGGCGGGATCGCCCTTCCGCCGGGGGCCCTCGACGAGGTCCTCACCGGCGGCGCGCGGTGGATGGTCGAGGCCGGCCACGGCGAGGCCGACGACCTCAGGGTCCAGGAGGAGGAGGGGGCGCTCGCCGGGGCCGACCCGTCCCAGGTCGGCCCGCTCGCCCGCAAGCGGGGGTCCCGCCAGCTCGGCACGCTGGGCAGCGGGAACCACTTCCTCGAGGTGCAGGCCGTCGACCGGCTCTTCGATCCCGAAGGGGCCCGGTGCTTCGGCCTCGTGCCGGGGGAAGTGGTCGTCATGCTCCACACGGGCTCCCGCGGGCTCGGCCACCAGCTCGCGACGGACTTCATCCAGCGGATGGACGCCGAGCTCCAGCGCCGGGGGGTACGCCTGATCGACCGGCAGCTCTCCTGCGCGCCGATCGGCTCGGAGGAGGGGCGGCGGTACCTCGCCGGCATGGCCGCCGCGGCGAACTTCGCGTGGGCGAACCGGCAGAGGATCACCTCGGCGGTGCGGGAGGCGTTCGCCCGGACGTTCCCCGGCGACGGCCCGACGATCGACGTCCTCTACGACATCGCCCACAACATCGCCAAGGTCGAGGAGCACGAGACCCCCGAGGGTCGCCGGCGGGTCCTCGTCCACCGCAAGGGGGCGACCCGGGCGTTCCCGGCCGGGCGGGAGGAGGTGCCGGCCGCCTACCGCGGGTACGGCCAGCCGGTCCTCATCCCTGGCGACATGGGCACGGCGAGCTACGTCCTCGCGGGGCTTCCGGGCGCCCTGGGCCGGTCGTTCGGATCCTCCTGCCACGGCGCGGGCCGCCGCCTGAGCCGGCACGCGGCCGCGCGGGCCTTCGGCTTCGCGTCGGTCACCGCCGCGCTCGCCGAGCGCGGGGTCGTCGTCCGGGCCGCGACGCGCGAGGGGGTGACCGAGGAGGCCCCCGGCGCCTACAAGGATGTCGAGGAGGTCGTCCGCGTCGCCGAGGGGGCGGGATTGACCCGGCGGGTTGCCCGCCTCGTCCCGATGGGCGTCGTCAAGGGATGAGCGGCGGCGGGCGCGTCTCCCGGCGGACCGAACCCTCATAAGGCGGACGGGGCTCGATGCCGCCGGGGACCCCGGTGGCGTCGCTCACGCTCAACGGCTACGCGATCGCGGGGCTGCTCGTCGTCGCCTACGGGGCGATCGTCTACGGCCTGTGGAGGGCCGGCTGGATCGGCAAGGACCGGACCCTCTCCCTGTTCGGGCCGGCCCTCATGATCAAGACGCGAAGGGGCCGCTCGTTCATCGAGCGGGTCGGCCGCCGGGTCCGTGCGTGGTCGATCGCGGGGGACGTCGCGATCGTCCTCGGGGCGGCCTCGATGGTCGCGATGGTGGCCCTGCTCGTCCTGGACGCCGCCGTCTCCGTGACCGTCCGCACCGGGGCGGCGCCGAGCGTGCAGGAGGCCCTCGGGATCCCCGGCATCAACCCGATCATCCCGATCGGCTACGGGATCGCCGCCCTCGTCGTGGGGGTCGCGCTCCACGAGCTGTTCCACGGCTTTGTCGCCCGGTCCCAGCGGATCGGCGTCCAGAGCCTCGGGATCCTCTGGTGCGTCATCCCGATCGGCGCGTTCGTCGAGCAGGACGACGCCGACATGGAGCAGGCCGATCGCCGCCGGCGCGACCGGGTCGCCGCCGCGGGCATCCTGGCCAACTTCGCGATCGCCCTGGTCTGCTTCCTCCTCCTGAGCGGCCTGGTCGCCAGCTCCGTCGCGCCGAACGCGACGGGTGTCGGCGTGCTCCAGACGGTCGCCGGCGCGCCGGCCGCCTCCGCCGGGATCGCCGGCGGGGACATCATCACCGCGTTCAACGGGACGCCGACGCCGACCAACGCGGCGTTCGCCGCCGCGATCGCGCAGACCCATCCGAACCAGACGGTCTCGGTTGCCTACTTCTCCGCCGTGGCCGGACGGACCGTCGAGACGACGGTCCGGCTCGGGGCGAACCCGACGAACCGGACGATCGGCTACCTCGGGGTCTACTACTCGTCGCTCAGCCCCTCGCAGATCCGGACGGCGCTCTTGGACCCGCTCGCCCTGTCGGGCAACCCGATCACGGGGGCGATCACCTGGCTGCTCCTGCCGATCGCGGGCCTCGAGCCCCTCCAAGGGGGGCCCGCGTCGTTCTACCATATGGTCGGGCCCCTCGGCGCGGTCGGCCCGGGCGCCGGCTGGATCCTCCTCAACCTCCTCTACTGGTTCGCGTGGATGAACTTCCTGCTCGGCGCCTCGAACGCGCTGCCCCTGGTCCCGCTCGACGGGGGCCTGCTCGTCCGCGACTACGCGAGCGCCCTCGCCGCCCGGCTGCGGCGCGGATGGGATGCCGTGCGGATCGACCGGTTCGGCAGTTCGTTCGCGGTCGCCAGTTCCCTGGCCGTCCTCCTCCTGCTCCTATGGCAGTTCGTGGTCCCCCGCCTGTAGCCGACGCCGACCTCCTCGGGGAGTACCCGTTCCTGCCGGGGGCCGAGGACCTTGTCGCGGGCCTGTCGCTCGCGGTCGGCGACCTCGTCCGGTCGCCGGCCCTCGCCCGGGTGCGGTCCCTCGGCCTCGCCCGGGCGCGGGCGGGCGCGGACGATCCGACCTCCGTGCCGGCCGCCGAGGAGCTCGCCCTCGCGACGCCGACCGAGCGGTTCCTCTCGTTCCTGTACGCCCGCCTGCTCCTCTCCGCGCTCCCCGTCCCGGCGCCACGGCGGCGATGGGCCGTCGCGGAGGCGAAGGCGGCGTCGGCGCGGATCGAACGGACCGATCCGTCCGTCGCCGCCCGGATCGCCGGGGGGCTCGGCGTCCCGATGCGGCTCGAGGGCGACGGCCGCCTCTCCCTCGACGTCGCCGACTACGTGCGTCTGGCCACGCCGATCCGTGAGGAGGGGTTCCGACTGGCCGCCCAGACGGTCGACCGCGGCCGGGTCCTCGTCGCGCGGGCCCGGGCCGCCCGGCTCATCGAGGAGGCGGTCCGGCGCGAGCTCGCCGGGCCCCGCCCGGTCGATCCGGCGCTCGCGGCGGAGATCCTGGCGCAGGCGCCGGACCTCGTGGAGGCGGCGGTGCGGTCGGTCCCGGCGCCGGCGGTGATCGCCGCCGGTTCGCCCGCCCGGCCCGAGTGGTTCCCCCCGTGCATCCAGAGGATGCGTCGCACCCTCGAGTCGGGCGAGAACCTCTCCCACGCCGGCCGGTTCGCCCTCGCCGCGTTCCTCCACCGGGCGGGGGTGCCGCCGGAGCGCATCGTCGACGCCTACCGGGGCGCGCCGGACTTCGACGAGGGGATCACGCGCTACCAGGTCGACCATATCGTGCGCCGGGACGGGGGCCGGGGCTACGAGCCGCCGGAGTGCGCGACGATCCGCTCGCACGGCCTGTGCGCCCGCGAGGGAGACCCCACCGCGCCGGACCCGGCCGACCGGGCCCGGGACCCCCGCTGCTTCGACCCGGCCCTGAGGCACCCGCTCCAGTATTACCGGTGGCGGGGCGGGACGATCCGGGGCGACGGGGGGGCCGGGGTCACCGCAGCGGGGGAGGGGGGGCCAGACGATGCCAGACCGCCCGGGCCCGGGAGAAGGCCGTCCACTGCCCCGCGATGACGAAGTAGGCGAGGACGACGTCGATCACGGTGAACGAGACGCCGGCGAGGGCGAACCGGGCGAACGGCATCTGGGGGGCCCACGGCCACGGGATCGTCCAGAGGAACTCCAAGAGCGCGGCGAGGCAGAGGAGGACCAGCCGGTCGGCCCGGGTCAGAAGGCCGGCGTAAAGGCGCCCCTGGCCGACGGCCTGCGCCTGGGTGCCCATGTAGCTCGTCAGGAGGAGGCTCGCCAGCGCGAGCAGGGCGAGCAGCGGGATCGCGAAGCCCGAGGCGGCGATCCCCAGCAGGAGGACCGTGTCCGCGTACCGGTCGAGGACGTGGTCCAGGAAGTCCCCCCGCGGGCTCGCGCGGCCGGTCCGGCGGGCGACCTCCCCGTCGAGGACGTCGAACGTCCCGCCGACGAAGATCAGCGCCGCCACCGGGAGGAAGACCCAGGGTCCGGCCCAGTGGGCGAGGCCGGAAAGGACCGCCGCGGCGGCGAGCAGGCCGAAGGCGAGCCAGCTCAGCGAGTCCGGCCGCCAGGCAAGGTACGGCCGGCTCAGGCGCTCGAGGTACGGCGCGACGCGCCGCCGCAGCCCCTCGAGCACCATGGCACGGACTAGCGGGACCAGTCCAAAAGATGCGCGGTGACCTCGGGCGTACCCAGCCAGTCGATCGGCCGGCTCTTCCCCCGCCCCGGCCTCCGGAGCGCCATGGCGACCCTCCGGGCGACCGCCCCGATCGGCCGGCCGGTCGTGTCGATCTCGAGCACCGGCCGGCCCCGGTCGGCCGCCTCGGCGCCGATCCGGTCGATCGCCTCGCACAGGAGGTTCTCCCTCCGCTCCGCCGGCGGGTCCCCCCGGGCCGCGAGCCGGCGGGCAAGCTCCCGCGGGTCGCAGCGCAGGACGATCGCCCTCCGCACCGGCAAGAGGTGTGCGAGGTGCCCGACGTAGACCGCGACGCCCGGCTCCGGGCGCCGGGCGAGCGACCGGGCGAGGCGGTCCATGTCGACCACGACCCCGCCGGATCGACGCCGGCCGGCTCCCCGCGCGATCGCGAGGTCCGCGACCTCCACCGCCCGCAGCTCGGCCGGCAGCCGGGCCGCCACGGCCGACTTGCCGGTCCCGGGGACCCCCGTGAGCGCGACGGGCCGTCGGTTCATTGGAACCGGAGCGACCGGTAGCGGGACCGCCACGCGGCCACCTCGTCGGTCACCCGTGGCGGCGCCCGGCTCCCCCGGTCGAGAAGATCGGCAAGCCGCTCCATCTCCTCGGGGGTGAGGCCGAGGCGCGCGATCTCGGCGGTGCCGATCCTCCCGACCAGGTCGATGAGGAGCCTCTGCCGCTCCAGCCGTCGGGCGAGGGTCGCGGTGCCGAACCCGCGCTGGCGGCGGAGCGCCTCGGCGTCGAGGTGGATCTGGTGGGACCGGGTGAAGCCCTCCTCGGCCGCGACGAGCGGCCAGCCCCGGGCCGCGAGCGCCTCGGCGAGGCGCCGGGCCGACGCGACGGTCGTCCGGGCATACTCCCTCCCGACCCGCTCGAGCTCGAGCAGGGTCTGGGCGACCCCGGCGATCCGGTTCCAGTGCGCGTTGTCGAAGACCCGCCAGACGAGCGCCGGCGCGATCCGCGCGAAGAGATCCTCCCGGTTCGTCAGGATGAGGCCCCCCTGCGGGCCGGGGAACGACTTGTGGGTGCTCCCGTAGACGACGTCGACGCCCTCCGCGAGCGGATCCTGGAACTCGCCCCCCGCGATGAGGCCGAGGACGTGCGAGGCGTCGTAAAGGACCAGCGCCCCCGCCTCCCGCGCCGCCTCGACGATCGGCCGGAGGGGATACGGGAAGAGGAAGAAGCTCTGGCCGAGGACGACGGCCTGAGGACGCTCGTCCCGGATCGCGGCGACCGCCTCCTCGGCCCGGACGGAGTGCCCCGGGCCGGTCGCCGGCAGCCGCCGCGCCTCGTGCCCGAGCAGGGCCGGCAGGTAGTCGGGACCGTAGCCGTCGTATCCCCCCTCGTCCGCGGCGATGGCCAGCACGCGGCTGCGAGGCGGCACCAGCGGGACGAGGACGCTCAGCGCCGCGATGTGGCCGGAGAGGGGCCGGACCGTCGCGTGGCGGGCGCGGAAGAGCCGGGCGGCGGCCCGGTCGGCGAGGGCCTCGATTTGGTCGGTATACCGCGTCCCGGTGTAGGAGTTGTCGATCCGCTCCCCCTTCCAGTCGGCCGCCATCGGCAGGGTATAGCGGCCGGCGAGGTCGCTCGCGAGGTACCGCCGCGCCGTGGGGGAGACGGCATTCTCGCTGGGCAGGAGGTTGAAGACCGACCGGCCCCGCCAGCGGTCGTGCGCCCGGACGAGGCGGCGGAGCTCGGCCTCGGCGGAATCCCCCGCGTCGGTCACGACGGCGGCAGGAACGGGGTGAGGTGGTCGGATCCCGTCGCCAGCTTCCGCCGCTCCCGGTTCCCGCAGCGCAGGCACTCGAGGCCCCGCCCGGTCGGGACGAGGAGCCCGCGGCAGGCGTGGCAGCGGGCGCTGATGACCCCAAGGGAGGGCGAGGCGGTCGTGAGCTTGACGGACGGCGAGGCCTGAAGCACCTTGGCGAGGACGACGTCCCCGACGGAGAACTCGTCGGCCAAGGACTCGGTGTAGCCTTCCTTCGCCTTGGAGATGTGGATCGTCCCCTCGGGGGCCCCCGGAATCCCCCGCCCGGTCCGGGCGTCGGCGACGATC
This sequence comes from Thermoplasmata archaeon, assembly GCA_038729445.1. GTDB lineage: Archaea > Thermoplasmatota > Thermoplasmata > Lutacidiplasmatales > UBA184 > Lutacidiplasma. Next base: position 16,410 of record JAVYSA010000019.1, on the reverse strand, counting down.
GTGCAGATCGCCATCGCCGTCTTCATCTCGTCGATCCGCGCGAAGACGGCCTGCCCCTCGGCGAGCGTCGGGACGGCGTTCGCCGCCTCGACCCGGACCGTCCGGTCGCGCTCGTCAACGGTCGGACGGCCGGCGACGCTCGCAAAGATCCTTCCGGAGGTCTCGTAGGTCCCGGCGCCCGGGACGAACTCCTCGGCCGCCCCCAGGTAGTCTCCGGGCACGACGAACAGGGGCAGGTCCGGGGGCGTCATGATCGGTCTCCGATGCGGATCACCCAGAGGTCGACCGCCAGCGCGGCGCTCGCCCGTCGGTGGTGGGGGAACGTCCGGGGAAGTTCCCATGCCACCGGCCGCTGGGACTCGATCCGTGCGGAGGCAGCGACCGCGCGCCGCGCTATAAAGGTTCGCGACGCCCGGAGCGCGAAGGCGTAGACGGCGCCGCCCGCCTCCGTCAGGGCACGGTCCCAGAACGGCCGGTCGGCGCCACGCCGCTGGGCGCCGAACGGGGGGTTCATCACGACCGTGTCGAAGGACCGCGGGGCGAGCGGTCCGGACTCCACGGCGGAGACCGCCCAGTCGATCGCGAGCCCGAGCCGGTGCGCCGCCGCCCTCCCGACATCGATCGCGCGGGCGTCGAGATCGACCGCCGAGACCGAGCGCGCGCCGAGCAGGGCCGCCCCGATCGCGAGCCGCCCCGTGCCGCAGCCGAGGTCGAGGACGCGCCGGCCCCGAAGGTCCCCCCGGGCGAGGGCTTCCTCGAGGAGATCGGCGGCGGCCTCGGCTGGGGTGACGACCTGCTCGCGGTCCGGGCGGGGCGCGTCGAATCCGGGGACGCCCTGCAGGGCCCGCACGAGGGTCGCCCGCCGGCCCACCGCCGGTCCGCTCATCCGCGGGGGGTCGGCGGCCGGATGCGGGGAGCCGGATTCGAACCGGCGAACGCCTTGCGCGACAGGATCTCCGCCCCGGCGGGGATGGCCCCGGCCGGCGATTTAAGTCCTGCGCCGTTACCGGGCTTGGCTATCCCCGCACGCGACCGGCCCGCCGATCACGCCCCCGGGGCCGGTTCGGGGCTCTCGTCCTTGTCGGAGCGGCCGGCCGCGCGCTTGAGCGACACCCGCTTCGGGAAGTACTTGAGCAGCACCACGTCGTTGACGGCCGAGACCCAGCGGTACGGCACGCTCACTGGGCGCGGCTCGTCGACGAGCACCGGATTGGCGCGCTCGAGGTAGAGCCCGTCGACCTTCGCGGCCTCGACGTCGACCACCACGTTGTCGACATCGCCCAGGAGTCGTCCTTCGCTGGTGTAGATCTGGCGTCCGAGCAGTTCCGTCGCTTCGACGAGCATCGCGTCCCTCGCATCCCCGAGGACGAGGTCCGGCTTCTTAGTCCTTTGGTCCAGCGGAAAGCGGGGCTCCCCACCGGCCCGGCCTCCGGGGCCCGCCGTGGCCGTCCCCGAGGTGCACGCGTCTAATCCATAAATACCGCGGCTCGGTTGGACCCCGCGAGACGGCATCGCACGGAGGAACCCCCCATGCAGATGTGGATCTACATCGTCCGCCGAGTGGCGCTGGTGGTCCCGGTCATCATCGGCGTGATGACGATCACCTTCGCGCTGACGACCGCCTTGGGTCCGGTCCAGCAGCTGACCTCCTACTTCGGCCCGCCTCCCCAGCACTCCACGATCCGCAGCTACAACCCGGTGATCCCGTGCAGCGAGATCAATTCCTCGATGACCGGGAACTGCCCGAACCCTCTCTGGCAGAAGTACGCCCCCCAGTTGGGTCTCGATAAACCGATCATCGTCCAATGGGCGATCTACATGTACCACAGCCTCACGTTCCAATGGGGCCACGTTTCCGCGCACGACTCCGAGAAGCAGGGTCCGCTCGGGGGCCTCTTCGAGGACCAGCCGGCCGTGATCACCCTGTTCTCGTGGCTCCTCCCCTACACGATCGAGCTCGCGATCCTCTCGCTCGTGATCATCCTGCTGATCGCGATCCCGCTCGGCAACCTGGCGGCCGTCTACCGCAACCGCCCGATCGACCAGGCCTCGCGGGTCCTCTCCTTCTCCGGCTACGCGCTTCCCGCCTTCCTGCTCGGGACGTTCCTCGTCCTCGCGATCGTCCTCGCCTTGGGCACCTCCAACTACATCCACACCCCCTGGTGCCCGACGGGCGAGACCGCCCTCAACGAGATCACGGGCTCGTGGCCCTCCGCCAGCTCGGCCGGCAATTGCGCGTGGCCCGGGGCGAATCCCGCGAACGCGTACTATCCGAACTGGCTGCAGGCCGGCGTGATCAGCAGCCCGACCGGCTTCCCGACGATCGACGCGATCATCCACGGCGCCTACTGGATCGCCTTCGACACCGTGCTGCGGATGGTGATTCCGGCGCTGGTGATCGCCTTCGGGACGGTCGCCGTCCTGCTCCGGTTCGTCCGCAACAGCATGCTCGAGGTCATGAACCTCGACTTCGTCCGCACGGCCCGCGCGAAGGGGGTCCCGGAATCGACGGTGATCAAGCGCCACGCGGGGAGGAACTCCCTCAACGTCACGATCACCGTCTTAGGGCTGACCTTCGCGTTCTTCCTCGGAGGGTTCCCGGTCATCGAGTCGGTCTTCAGCCTGAACGGGATCGGACTCGTCCTGACCTACTCCGTGCTGCCGCCCGAGGACTTCGCGATCATCTTCGGTTCGGTGCTGCTGTTCACCATCCTCGTGGTCGCGGCCAACCTCATCGTCGACGTCCTCTACGCCTACCTCGACCCGAGGGTCCGTCTCGGATAGGAGGGACTCACCGATGGACGGCGCAACCTCACCCCCCGCGGCCCCCTCCGGCACGATCCGCTCGGCCGACGCGACCCGAGGCCCGACCGTCCGGCGCGCGAGCCCCCGGATCGACCAGTGGCGCCGGACGTGGTACCTGCTGCGGCGCAACCCGCTCGGTCTGGTCGGCCTCGGGATCATCCTGTTCCTGGTCGTCTTCGCCCTCGTCGCGGCGACGCTGCCGCTGCCCTGGAACAACATGGTGAAGTACTGCGGCGGCGGGAGCCCGGGGATCGACTGCACCTGGGTATGCACCTACTCCTCCGGGCCCCCGCCGAGCCCGAACTGCTACCAGGTGAGCTCCAGCACCCCGCTCTACATCCCCCCGACCCTCTCCCTGAGCAGCGGGCCCGGCCCGCTCCCCTTGGGGTCGATGGCGCCGGTGCCATCGTCCCCGCCGTTCTTCTTCAACACATGGCAGGGGATCCTCCGTGGCGCCGACTGGTCGATGATCATCTCGGTCTCGATCGTGGTCGCCGGGGCGATGATCGGGCTGGTCGTCGGGGCGATCTCCGGTTTCTACGGCGGCGGGGTCGATGAGACGATCATGCGTCTGGTCGACATCTTCCTGTCGATCCCGCAGCTGCTCTTCGTCATCGTCACGGTGACCGTGCTGACGACCTTCTCGATCCCCGGATTGAGCAAGCTCCAGTCGACGATCCTGCTGCTGTGCCTCGCGTTCATCGTGGTCTGGTGGCCGTTCTACGCCCGGATCGTGCGGGGCCAGGTGCTCGTGGTCCGCGAGCAGAAGTACGTGGAGGCGGCGCGCGCGAGCGGGGCGAAGCGCGGCCGGATCATCTTCCGCCACATCATCCCGAACAGCATGTACCCCGTCTTCATCCAGATGTCCCTCGACGTCGGCTCCATCCCGCTCCTGGTCGGGGCCCTCTCGTTCCTCGGGTTCAACCTCTTCGGCGTCGTCCCGCCGCAGCAGATCTTCCCCGAGTGGGGGAACCTCTCCGCCGCCTCGGTCTACCAGTTCCAGAACGTCCTGTCGACCTGCATCGTCGGGACGTGCACGATCCCCTGGTGGCAGTTCCTGTTCCCCGGCCTCATGCTCTTCCTCTTCGCCATCAGCGTCAACCTCTTCGCGGACGGGCTCCGGGATGCCCTCGATCCCCGGCTGAGGAGGTGAGACGGGGCGATGGCGACCGCCGTTCCCCCCTCGCGCCTCCCGTCCGACGCCGGTCTCGGCGAGGGACGGGCGGCGGCGGAGGCCCCCTCTCCGCCGCCCGCCCCGCCGGCCCCCTCCTCCACCGGGTCGTCCTCGGCGAAGGCGGGCACGACCCTGGATGTCGTGCTGGAGGTGCGCAACCTGCGCACGTTCTTCTTCACCTACGAGGGGATCGTCCGCGCGATCGACGGGGTGAACTTCACCGTACGGGGAGGGGAGACGGTCGGGCTGGTCGGGGAGACCGGCTGCGGGAAGAGCGTCACCTCCTTCTCAGTCACCCGCCTGATTCCCGACCCGCCCGGGCGGATCATCGAGGGGGAGGTCCGCTACCGGGGCGCCAACCTGCTCTGGGGGCTGGAGCGGGAGGCACGGATCACGCAGAACCCGAGGACCAAGCGGATGAAGATCCGCCGACGGTTCCGCGAGATCCGCGCTGCCGAGGACCGGGTCTCGTCGGTCCGCGGCGTGGGCATCGGCATGATCTTCCAGGAGCCGAGCCAGGCGATGAACCCGATCTTCTCGATCTCCGACCAGGTCGGCGAGTCGCTCCTCCTGCACCGCGGCGGGGAGATCATCGACCAACTGCTTGCCGATCGCCGTCCGGCGTCGCAGCGGCCGGAGGTGATGGCGGCGATTGACGCGATCGTGGCGGCCGCCTCGCAGGGTGAGACCTCGCGCCTCCGCTCGCTGTGCACCGAGCTCGGGAAGGTCTTCGGCGCCCGTTCCGCGGGGACCGAGGCGTTCTACCTGGCGCGGGACGCCGGGGTCAACACCGAGTCGCTGGCGAGCGACATCCTGCGGAGCCTCGACCGGTTCACGGTCCGCGGGATGGAGCGGGCGTACCTCAAGCACCGCCGCCGTCTGGTCACGCTGCGCCAGCGGAAGAACGACGTCTACCTCCGGGAGATGCGTGAGGGCCGCTCGCACGCGGGCGAACGCCGGCGCATCTCCGCGGCGGAGCGGATCGAGCGCTGGTCCCACTTCTACTACGGCCTCTGGGGGGTCCGCTCGCGCGTCCAGCGGTCGATGAAGCGCGAGCTCTTCTGGCGGACCGTCGGGCTCCTGGAGGGCGTCTCGATCGCCAACCCGGTGCAGGTCGCCCGGGGGTACCCCCACGAGCTCTCGGGAGGAATGCTCCAGCGCGTGATGATCGCGATGGCGCTCGCGCCGGACCCAGGGCTGCTCATCGCCGACGAGCCGACGACGGCCCTGGACGTGACCGTCCAGGCCCAGATCCTGGAGCTCATCCGCGACCTCAAGGAACGGATCGGTTCGGCGATCCTGCTGATCACGCACGACCTCGCGGTCATCGCGGAGGTCGCCGACCGGGTCTGCGTGATGTACGCCGGGCAGATCGTCGAGCAGGGGCCCGTCCGGGAGATCTTCCGGCGGCCCCTGCACCCCTACTCGCAGGGCCTGCTCGCGTCGATCCCGCGCCTCGACCAGCCCGACCGCGAGCTCAGCTCGATTCCGGGGTCCGTCCCGAACCTGATCAACCCTCCGCCCGGGTGCCGCTTCCACCCGCGCTGCCCCTATGCCATGCCGATCTGCAAGCAGGCCCGACCGCCGACGACCGTGGAGGGACCCGATCACACGGTGGCCTGTTATTTATACAAGGGCCCCGTGGCCCACACCTGAGGGGACGCAGTGCCGGGGGACGGCGGACGTGTGGGCAAGCCACCGGTGGTCCTGTCCGCGCGGAATGTCCGGAAGTTCTTCCCGATTCGGGGGGGGCTCTTCAGCACCCACGTCGGGGATGTCCGCGCGGTCGACCGTGTGAGCCTCGACGTCTACGAGGGCCAGACCGTCGGCCTCGTGGGGGAGTCCGGTTGCGGGAAGACCACGATGGGCCGGCTGATGCTCCGCCTGATCGAGCCGACGAGCGGGCACGTCTTCTACCGGCCGCCGGCCGACGTCTACCGGCGCCTGGAGGCCATCTACGGTGAGCTCGGCCACCTCGACGGCGGACGGGACCCGGCGTCCCCCAAGGAGGGTCCGGGCAACGACGGCGCGTCGCGGGATGCCCGCCGTTCCCCCGAGGCCCAGGCGCTGCTCAAGGAGCTGGACGAGATCGCCGACCAGTACTCGATCTACCGGATGGGCGCCCGCAGCCTCCGGCGGCTCCGGGGCCAGCTGCAGATCGTCTTCCAGGACCCGTTCAGCTCGCTCAGCCCCCGCATGCTCGTCCGGGACATCGTCTCCGAGCCCCTCACGATCGCCCACGAGGGGACGCCCGCCCAGCGCTATGCCCGGGTCCGGGAGCTGCTGCAGCAGGTCGGGCTCAACCCCGAGCACGAGTGGCGGTTCCCCCACGAGTTCTCGGGAGGCCAGCGCCAGCGGATCGGGATCGCGCGGGCGCTCGCGCGGCGGCCGGAGTTCATCGTGCTGGACGAGCCGACCAGCGCGCTCGACGTGTCGGTCCAGGCCCAGGTCCTCAACATCCTGAAGCGCCTGCAGGCCGACCAGCGCCTCGCCTACCTGTTCATCTCGCACCATCTCAGCGTGGTCCGGGCCGTGAGCCATCGGGTCGCGGTGATGTATCTCGGCAAGATCGTCGAGGAGGCCCCGACGCAACCCCTGTTCGACCGCCCGATGCATCCCTACACCCAGGCGCTGCTCTCCGCGATCCCGATCCCCGATCCCGAGCTCAAGCGGGAGCGGATCGTGCTCAGCGGGGACGTCCCGAGCCCCGCCGCACCCCCTCCCGGCTGCCACTTCCACACCCGCTGCCCTGCGGTCATGCCGGTCTGCTCCCAGGTCGAGCCCCCCCTCATCGAGGTGAGGCCGGACCACTTCGTCGCCTGCCATCTCTTCCCGACCCCGATGCGGCCTGCCACCGCACCGGAGCCGGGGGCGTCGGGGGTGGCCCCGGAGGGCTCCCCCTCCGCGGTTGCCGCACCTCCCGCGGGCTGATGGCCCCAATCCTCACGCCCAAGGACGACCCGAAGGGAGCCTCCGACGGCTCCTCCTCCCGGCTCGACCCGGAGACCCGGCGGAGGCTCGAGGCGGTCGCCGAGGAGAAGCGCCGGGCCCGGGAGGAGCCCGGGCCCTCCTGGCACGACTGGCTCTACTTCCAGGCATTCAAGTGGTGGCTCGTCATCGTCTTCCTGATCCTCGACAGCTGGGTCACGGTCCAGCTGCTCGAGATGGGGGCGATCTGGGCGATCGCACCGGCGCTCGCGGCATCCGTCTACGCGGAGTACCTCCTGTACGCATGCCTATGGTACCGGCCCGACCCGGAGGAGCCGCGGCGGCGCCGGGGCGTGCCGTTCCGGCGGAGCCTCTGGCGCCCGGTGGAGATGGGCCGGTGGACGCCGGAGCGGGCGTTGCGGGACCGGCAGATCCTCGCGGGGGACCCGGGGCTCGAGGGAGTCGATCCCGACGAGTTCCTGTGAACCGGGGGGCGCGGCGCCATCAAATACCGCCCCCCGCTGGCCGGCCGTGCCGTCGCGTGGAGGCGTCGTCCTGGCCCCCTCCCTCCTGAGCGCCGACCCGGCCGACCTCGCCTCGGCGATCCGGGCGGCCGAGGAGGGGGGCGCGGGCGCCCTCCACCTCGACGTGATGGACGGGCACTTCGTCCCCAACATCGCCTTCGGCCCGTCCTGGGCCCGGGCGATCCGCCGCCGGACGGCGCTGCCCTTGGACGTCCACCTGATGGTCGAGCACCCGCTCCGGTTCGTTCCGTCGTTCGCCGCCATCGGGCAGAGCACCCTGGTCATCCACGCGGAGGCCTCGGACCCGATCGGCCCGACGCTCGCCGCGATCCACGCGGCCGGGGCGCGGGCGGGCCTCGCCGTGAGACCAAGGACCCCGCTCGGGGCGGCGGAGCCGTGGCTCCCCGACCTGGACGAGCTCATGGTGATGGGCGTCGAACCCGGCTTCTCCGGCCAGACGTTCCTGCCGGGCACCCTCGAGAGGGTGCGGGAGGCCGTGCGGCGGTCCGAGGCCCTCCCCTCCTCCCCCGTCGTCGCGATCGACGGCGGCGTCACCGAGCCGATCGCCCGGGACGCCACCGCGGCCGGGGCGCGGTTCTTGGTCTGCGGCCAGTCGGTCTACGGGGCGGCCGATCCGGTGGCGGCCCTGCGCTCCCTGCGACGGGCGGTCGAGGGGTGAGCCGGACGTGCGGTTCGACGCGCTCGCGGCGGCCCTCGAGAGACTCGAGGCAAACCCCTCCCGCCTCGAGAGCCGCCGTCTCCTCGCCGACCTGATTGCCCCGCTTCGGCCCCCCGAGCTCTCCCGGGTCCTCTACCTCCTCCAAGGACAGATCGGGCCGGATTTCGAAGGCGTGAAGCTGGGGGTCGCCGGATCCCTCGCCGCCCGGGCCCTTGCCGCGGCGACGCACCACTCGGCCGAGGCCGTCTCCGGCCGTGCCCGGCGGGTCGGGGACCTGGGCCTCGCCGCGGCGGAGCTGGTCGGCGCCTCCCATCGGCTGGAGACGGAGACTCCCCTCACGGTCGACGAGGTGTTCGAGGGCCTCCGGGCGATCGCCACCGACCAGGGGGAAGGGTCCCAGGAGCGCAAGACCGGTCGTCTTGCGGCGCTCTTCGCGCGGTCGACCCCGACGGAAGCGAAGTTCCTCGCCCGCCTCGTCCTCGGGCAGCTGCGGGTGGGCGTGCGGGAGATGACCCTGCTGGACGCCCTCGCCGCCGTCTACGGGGAGGGGGCCCGCGAGTCCCGGGAGGCGATCGAACGGGCCTTCAACCTCTCGAGCGATCTCGGCGACCTTGCCGACCGGCTCGCCCGGGGCGGGATCGCCGGGATCGCCCGGGTGCGCTTGACCCCCGGCCGGCCGGTCCGGCCGATGCTCGCGGAGCGGGCCGGCGCGATCGAGGAGATCGAGGAGCGGATGGGGCCGTCGTTCGCGGTCGAGTACAAGTACGACGGCCTGAGGGCCCAGGCCCACCTCCCCACGGAGGGGCCCGTCCGGCTCTTCTCCCGGCGCCTGGAATCGATAGAGGGCCAGTTCCCGGAGGTCGCCCGCGCGATCGCCGAGGCGGTCCGGATCCGCCCCGCCATCGTGGAGGGGGAGTGCGTGCCGATCGACCCGTCGACCGGTCGGCCGAGGCCGTTCCAGGAGATCTCCCGGCGCCGAGGCCGCAAGCACGACCTCGACCGCGCGCAGGCCGAGGTCCCGGTCGTCTTCTTCGCCTTCGATGCCCTGCTCTTGGGGGACCGCGAGACCTACGAGGAGCCCTACCCGAAGCGGCGGGAGGCACTGGCCGAGGCGGTCCGGACGGGCCCCTCGGTCCGCCTCGCCGAGCAGCGCGTGGTGGAGGGGACCGACGAGGCCCTCGGCTTCTTCGAGGAGGTGGTGGCCGAGGGGGCGGAGGGGATCGTCGCCAAGTCAACCGCCCCGGAGTCGACCTACCGGGCCGGAAGCCGCGGTTTCTGGTGGATCAAGTACAAGAAGGAGTATCGGACCGACTTGGCGGACTCCATCGACGGAGTGATCGTCGGGGGGTTCTGGGGCCGGGGGAGGAGGGCCGGCCACTTCGGCGCGTACCTCCTCTCGGTCTACGATCCCGAGACCGGGCGGTTCCCCACCTTCTGCAAGGTCGGCAGCGGACTCGACGACGCGGCCTTGGCGGAGCTTCCGAGGCGCCTCCACGAGGATCGCTGCCCCGAGAAGCCGCCGGAGGTTGACGCCCTGATGACCCCGGACCAGTGGTTCCGGCCGAGGCTCGTCCTCGAGGTCCGCGGTGCCGAGCTGTCCCGGAGCCCGGTCCACCGCGCCGGGTCGGGTGCGATCGCCGGGGGATCGGGCCTTGCCCTGCGGTTCCCCCGGTTCACCGGGCGAATCCGGGACGACAAGGGCCCGACGGAGGCGACGACAGTCTCCGAACTCCTCCGGCTGTACGAGGAGCAGCGCGGACCGCGGATCCCGAAGGGGAATCCCCCCTAGGCCACCCTCCAGGGGAGGAGCTCGGGACCGGACCCCGGTCCGCTTCGGCTGGATGCGCATTCTGCCGCGGGGCCCTCGCGACCGCCGAACCGGGACCCGTCGCACGGGGGGAATCCCCGGCCGATTCCCGGCCCGATGCCGATGGCGGCTACCGTGACATGCCGTCACATACAAGCTATATCTACCCCAAGACGGTCGGGTAGCTCCGAACCGCCCCGCGGTTCGGAACGAGTGAGGAGAAGAGATGCAGGGATTAGCGCGGAAGGCGACGATCTTTGCGGCGATCGCGGCGATCATGATGATCGCGAGCGTGCTGCTGGTGCCGGGGGCGAACATCACCGGCGCGAGCTCCACCTCGGCGACGCCCGCGTCGATCGTCACGAATCAGCTGCCCACCCCCACGACGTCGAGCCAGGCGACTCCTGGTTACAACGGCCCGGTATCCCCCCACCCGGGGACCCTCGACGTGTACGAGGTCGCTCCGGGAGGTGCCACGACGGAAGATCCGGCGGTGGCGTACGATACTGTGAGCTACGAGCCGATCCTGAACGTCTACGAGACGCTCATCGCCTACAATGGCACCAGCACGGGGAACTTCGTGCCGGTCCTGGCGACGTGCGTTCCGGGAACCAGCGAGTGCCTCCAGCAGTTCGGGAGCACCCTGATCCAGTACAACCCGACCACGGGCTTCCCGGCCTACCTGACGTTCGTGATCGACCCGAACGCGCACTTCTATGACCCGTCCACGAAGGCGAGCTGGGGGGTCTACCCCTCGGACGTCATGTACTCGTTCGCGCGGACGATGAACTTCGCGAACCTGCCGGCGTCCGGCGTCTACAACGGGTGGATCCTGAGCCAGGCGCTTCTCCCGACGAAGGGAGTGAACCCCAGCTGGGACGGCGGAATCCACGCTCCGTACAACAACACGCCCGGCTGGATCCTCTCCTCCATGCTGGTCAACGACTCCGCCTACTGTCCGGCGATCGCGATGACCCAGGACCACGGCTGCATCACCCTCGACGTGGGCCAGGGAGGGACGACCAACTGGCCGTTCATCATGCAGCTGCTCGCCGACAACCTCGGCGCCTCGGTCATTCCGTGCGGCTGGGGTACCTACGAGGGTGCGACGGTTCCGGGCTTCTACGGCACCACCGCGGCCAAGGGCGACGGTCCGTGCCTGCTGCCCGGCAACGCAACCTCCACCTCCCAGGCCAGCTTCCAAGCCTACCTCTCCCAGATGCAGAGCAACCCGACCGCGTGGGACTCCGTCCAGCAGCTCGCGGCGGCCGGCAACTACGCTCCGAACCCGAACCTCCAGTGGAACATGGTCGGGTCCGGGCCGTACTACTCCGCCGGTACCATCAACCCCGCGGTCGGCTACTTCCTCCAAGCGAACCCGGCCTACAACGCCCCGACCGGGTGCGCGGGCCAGCCGGGCTGCTTCCCGCTGCCGGGGACCTACCAGAAGGTGGTCAACGTATACTGGGAAGACTCCGATGTGAACGGGATCACCGAGTACAAGGCCGGCCAGGCAGACATGGCGGGGATTGAGCTTCCCGCGGACATCGCCGCGTTCAACTCCCTCGTGAGCTCGGGGAAGATCAAGTACACCAACATCGCAACGATTTCGATCTTCTTCCAGCCCATCAACCTCAACTTCAACGTCCAGGCCGCGAACAACATCTCGGGAGCCGCCGGAACCACGAACGTGAAGGGGAACTTCTTCAGCAACCTTGGCCTCCGCCAGTTCCTGATCAACGCGGTCCCGTACGCGACCGTCAACTCGACCCTGCTCCAGCTGCAGGGCGGTATCTCCATCGGATTCGGGTACGGCGGCGCCATCCCGAAGGGACTGATGGGCGGATACAACTACTACTCCTACAACGTCTCTTGGCCGCAGAGCGACCCGCTGAACACCCCGACGGTGGTCGGCACGGCCGCCTGGTGGTGGGCCCAGGTCAACAACCCGAACTCCTCGTGGTACGACCCGGCGTTGGCGGCGTGCACGGCCTCCAGCCCGTGCACGTTCCCGCTCATCGGGGAGCAGGGCGACACGTTCCACGACGGAGAGATCCAGGACATGATCGGTGAGATCAAGCAGCTGACGGGCGACCGCCTTCAGCCCTACACCTTCGACCTCACCTTCACGAACCTGATCACCTACTGTGCGTCGGGCGGCCCGAGCGGCCCCGGCCAGAGCACCAACCCGTGCCCGCTCTGGAACCTCGGGTGGGCTCCAGACTACCCCGACCCGTCGGACTACGTGAAGCCGATGTACCTGCCGAACGAGACGTACACCTACGCGGACTCCGTCGCCCAGGTCCTGATGCAGCCGCAGTACAACCTCGCCTCCTGCCCGTACGTCAACAACTACACGGCGGCTGGCTCGGCTTGGCCCGCGCTCGTCTACTACCACAACCTCGCGGCGCTTCCCGAGGGATGCCAGGGCGTCGCGTACAACATCTCGAACTACTGGTTCACCTACGCGCTCCACCTGTCGCTGAGCCCGTACCGGGCGCTCGTCTACCAGATGGCCAACTCGCTCGAGTACCTCCTCGGCCTCTACGTCTGGAACTTCCAGGAGGTCTCTCCCGCGAGCTACGCGCCGTGGATCCTCGGCTCCTCGATCAACAGCAACATCGTGATCGGGGGAGGCGGTGACAGCACGTGGTACACCATCGCCTACGCGAACAGCCAGGCGACGGCGACGTTCAACGAGACGGGTCTCGCCTCGGGGACCACCTGGTCGGTGACGATCGGTGGGAACACCTACTCGAGCTCGTCCTCGTCGATCGCGGTGCCGCTGAGCAACCTCGTGACCACGAGCTACAACTATGGCATCGGGTACGTGAGCGGCTACACGGTCACCCCGGCGACGGGGAGCGTCAACATCTCCGCCGGCAACGTCTACGTCAACGTCGACTACACGGTGGCAGTCAACCTCGCCCCGCTCACCCTCTCGGCCAACGGGCTCGTCCTCTCGGCCGGGCAGACCTGGTCGGTGATGCTGACCGTGGCCGCCTCGACGTCCGGACCCGGTCTCGTTGTCACGAGCGCCCAGGCGGTCACCGTGATGGTCCCGGTGGGCAGCTACAACTTCGTGGCGTCGACCGCGGTGGGCTACGTGGCGACCAACGCCTCGGGGGCGCTGACGATCGGCTCCTCCGGCCTGACGCAGGCGATCAACTACGCGCCGAAGGGCGTCTACTCGTTCGGCATCACCTTCACCGAGACCGGGCTCATCCCCGGGACCGCGTGGACCGTGATGTTCAACGGGGTTCCGCAGACCACGACCGCGACCTCCGTGACGTACTATGCCTTCAACGGGACGTACCAGTACTCGATCTCCTCGAGCGGGTACGTGGCCACTCCGGGCGGCGGCACGATGGTGGTCTCGGGTGGGTCCTCCGGCCAGGGCGCGATCGTGAACACGACGGCGGTCACGTTCTCGTTCGCGGGCTTCGAGGCGACCTACCAGCCCTCGGGTCTCCCGGCGACGGCGGCCAGTTGGTCGGTGATGGTGAACGGCGTGCTCTACACAGCCGGCGCCCACAACCCGATCATCTTCGGCACCCTGAACACGAGCCGGACGGCGCAGTACACCTACGTCGTGATGCCGCCCAGCGGCTTCACGGCCAACCCGGCCTATGGGGTCTTCAACTTCTCGCAGGGGAACGTGCTGACTGTCGTGACGTTCACGCCGACCACGGGAACGCTGCGCCTGACGGGCCTGCCGTCCGGCTACGCGCTCTACATCGGCGGGACGCTGGTCGTCAGCGGCGGGACCAACTCGACCTACGTGCAGAGCAACCTGCCGGTCGGGCCGGTCTCGGTGGAGATCCTGGTCAACGGCTACGCCCCCTACTTCAACAACGTGACGATCGCGGGAGGTCAGACGACCCCGCTGGCGGTCTCGATGGTCTCGACCTCGTCGAGCTCGAGCCCTGCGTGGACGTACCTGAGTACGCTGGCCTACATCGTCATCGCGGTGCTGGTGGTCCTTGTGATCATCTTCATCGCGACGACCTTCATGGCCCGCGGCCGGCGGCCTCCGGCGAACCCGCCCGAGTCCTGGAAGAGTTCGGAGTCGACGACCACGACGTCGTCCTCCGAGGCCCCGAAGTAGGGCGACGGGAGGCGAGGGGCGCCACCCCGAGGGTGGTGCCCCTCCGTAGGGCCAACCCTTTCCCTTCCTTTCCTTTGTGAATGCCCCGCAGGGGATCCGACGGTCGGGTCTCCTCCTTCCGGCAGCGTGCGCGGGGGCGTCAGTAGAGGTCGAGCGATCCCGTGACCTCGTCGACCAACGGGTCGGGGCCCGGGCCGATCCCAAGGCACGTGCGCGTCCCGGGAGGGACCTCGGTCAGGCCCGCGTCCTCGATCCACAGGGTCGGCAGGTGGCGGGCGCGGGCGGCCCGCTCGAGCGAGAGCATCTCCCCGAGGGTCTCGGCCCTCAGGACGATCTTCCGCGCCCCTTGGGCCCTCCAGCGGTCCCATTGGGCCGGGTCGGAGTCCCGGCAGCGGATCGCGAGGTCGACCGCGGCGTGGGCGGCTTGGGCCGCCGCTTTGCCGGCGGTCAGCCGGAGTTCCCCCCGGAGGACCAGAACCATCTTGACGGGTCGGCCCGGACGTGCGTCCCGGGGCGAGGGGCGCTCAGCGGGCGTACTCGGCCTCCCGCGCCTCCCTCAGGCGCTCCCGCTCTTGGGCGAGGTCGCGGAGCGAGCGCTCCACGGCCTCCCGGGCGGGCCCCGCCGGGGTGCTCCGGAGGGCGTGGGCGAGCCGCCGTTCCTCGCGGGCGATCCGATCGAGGCGCCGGCCGAGCTCCCAGGCCCCGTCCTCACCGGTCTCTCCCGGCGCGTCCGGAGCCCGTCGAACGGGCGGCGGGACGGCGAAGCGGCCCCGGGCGAGCGCGGCCATGAGGGCAGCGACCGTGATCGCCACGAGCAGCCCCTCAAGGAGCGGGTCGGACCAGTCGGCGGAGAACCCGACGGGACTGGCGACCACAAGGGCATAGCCCCCGAGGATGGTGAGCGCGACGCTGAGCACGAAGGAGAGCGCGACCGTCTCGACCGTGCGGAGGCGGCCGCCCGGACCGGTCAGGCGCCATTCGGGGAACAGGGCGAGGGTCACCGCGGCCCCCGGAAGGAAGAAGAGGAGGAGGATCCCCGCCGTGAACTCGAGCGCGCCGACGACGGCCGACACGGGCGACCCGGACCCCCGACCCCAGGGGCGCGGATGAAGCTTCGGGCGACTCGCCGCTCAGGCGTCGGGCCCGCCGGAAGAGGGGGGGGCGTGCATCTGCCGCTCGAACTGGCGGCGGAAGCGCCGGTTGGAGACGAGCCCGTGGGCGGTCCTGCGGGTCGTCTCGTAGTAGCGGAGCATCCCGCGGACCTCCTGCGGCCTCTGGCCGCTGCCGCGGGCGATCCGCTGGATCCGCGTTCCCTTGATCAGGTTCGCGTCCTGAAGCTCCTCCTCCGTCAGGGAGTCGAGGATCGCCCGGTACCGGCGCATCTGGCGCTGGGTGTCGGCGAGCTTCTGGTCATCGATCTTCGCCGAGGCGACGCCGGGCAGGAAGCTGAGCAGCTTCGCCATCGATCCCATCGACCCGAGCGAGTCGATCTGCGTCCGCAGGTCCTTGAGGGTGAACCGGCCCGCGATC
The DNA here is from genome assembly GCA_038729445.1 of Thermoplasmata archaeon. Taxonomy (GTDB): domain Archaea; phylum Thermoplasmatota; class Thermoplasmata; order Lutacidiplasmatales; family UBA184; genus Lutacidiplasma. Next base: position 855 of record JAVYSA010000019.1, on the reverse strand, counting down.
AGGTGCTCCGCGGCCTTCTGGGCCTCCTCCTTGTTCCTCAGCTCCTCGAACCGTTCGAGCAGGGTCTGCAGGTCCCCCATCCCGAGCAGGCGGGAGACGAACCGCGTCGGGACGAACCGCTCGAGGTCGTCGAGGTGCTCGCCGACCCCGAGGAAGAGGACCGGGGCCTTCGTGGCGGCAACCGCCGAGAGCGCCCCGCCGCCCTTCGCGGAACCGTCCATCTTGGTCAGGATCGTGCCGGTGAGGCCCACCGCCTCGTGGAACGCGGCGGCGCTGCGGCCCGCCGACTGGCCCATCGCGGCGTCCAGCACGAGGATCGTCTCGTCGGGGGCCAGCACGGCGCGGACCCGGCGGATCTCCTCGATGAGCTCGGGATCGATCCCGCTCCGCCCGGCGGTGTCCACGAGGACTGCGAGGTGCGGCGGGAAGCGGGCGAGCGCGGCTTGGACGATCGCCTCGGCCCGGGATTCGGAGCGGTCGGTGTAGAACTCGCAGCCGACCTTCCGCGCGAGCTGCTCGAGCTGGTCGATCGCGGCGGGCCGGTGGACGTCGGCGCCGACCAGCCCGACGCGCACGCCCTTCTTCTGCAGATAACGGGCGAGCTTGGCGGCGGTCGTGGTCTTCCCCTGGCCGAAGAGCCCGACCAGGAGGATCCGCCGCGGGCGGGCCTCGAACTCCCTCTCCTCGCCCAGGATCCCCCGGATCTCCTCGTAGATGATCCGGATCAGGAAGTCCCTCAGGCCGGCGCCGGCCGGCGGCTTCTCCTCGCGGGCCCGGCGGCGGACCCGCTGCGTGAGGTCGAGCGCCAGCTGCACGTTGACGTCGGCCTGAAGCAGGGCCCGCTGGATGTCCCGG
>JAVYSA010000018.1:0-29169 GCA_038729445.1 Thermoplasmata archaeon | reverse complement strand
CCCCACCCTCTACGAAGGATTGGTCGGAACGGGTCGCGTTCCCGGTGACCAAAGGCGATGCCGCGAGAGTCGATCCGATCTGGCTGCCGCGCCCGCGTTCCTGGGGCCCGGTCCTCCCGGTCTTCCTTCGGCATCGAAATCGCACGTTCCGCTTCGGCGGAGGCGGGTGAATGGTCCGCCGTCACGTTCTTTCCTTTCCGCCGGCCGAAGGTCATCGGTCTCGGCCCGGAGGGCACGAAGCCCGCCACCTGCCACAGGTTCACCTAGCCCTCTCTGGCTGAGGCCGCCCCCGCGGCATCCGTCGATCGGAAGCCCCGCCTCCTCGCGATCGGCCGCGTGGAGGCACGCCGGCGGGACTCAGCGGGTCCCGCATCGCACGCACGGCCGATCTCTGCGGCGGGGGGTGCCGGACGCGCCCACGGGCCGCCGCTCGCTCGTAGGGTGGAGGGCTCTGTTGGCCGACGCCTAGATCGGGAAGACTGGGCCGAGCCCGCGGGGGACGCGGCCCGATGGGCGTTCAGGAAAGGGGTGGAGACAATCTTTGGCTTCGGCACCATCGCCCCCCGCGAGAGCATCCCTACGCCGTCGCGGACCCTTCGGGATTGCGCCGTGGCGGCCCGAGATCCGTATGGCTCGACCGCGCCGGACGCGGGTCCTGCCTCCCAGGGGATTCGGGATCCTCCGTCTCCGGACCCTCTCCGAGCCCATCCAACGATGTCCGCTCCCAGTGGCTGTCCCGGCGGATCGCGATATGCTCGGGGATCCCGCTCTTGGGAGACGCGGGCTCGTGGAGCATCCGGAACGTCCCGAAGTAGAATTCGGCCGTGGCCTCCCCGCCCCCCGGCCCATACTGGACGTAGTCATCGAAATCCACCCACACGCGGGCCCACCGACGGCGCCGGATCGCCTCGACGAACGACCGCAGCCGGTCCTCTCCCCCCGCGCGGAGACCGTGGAGGATGTCGGCGGCAATGCGTCGGTTCGAGACCCCGATGAGACCATCGTAGATCAGGTAGACCTCGGGCGGCTCGAGAGAGCAGATGTGCACGTGACGGGCCGCGCGACAGACCTTGGTCCTCATCGGCCCCCCTTCCGGGCGGTCGGCGGATATCGGACCGCCCATCGACCCGGTCCGATCCGCAAGGCGCGGAAGGCGGGCTCCGTCCTTGTCAATGCGCCATCCGAACACCGGTCGGGGCAGGTCCCCCCATCGGCGGTGGCCCCATCTCGGTCCCGGGCCAAGTCTTCCGTGCCGGCCCCGCGCCGCAGGTGCTTCCCCACTCTCTGTCGTTTCGGTTCGCTGTGCTCGGTCATCACCTATAGGTCGACCGTGTTACTCATGGGGTACGGCAGCGATTCGGCCCGTCCGGCACTGTCGGCCGGATCCGACGGCTGCCGGGCTCCCGAGAAGGTCCCGGGGCCGACTCGAGCCAAAGGTTTAGAGCCGAGGCTCGCTCGCGGCCCCGTGCCCGAGGATCCCCCGACCGTGGTGACCCTGCCGGACGGGAGCCGGGTCTCGTTCGCCGCGGGGGAGACGGCGGAGAGCGTGCTCCTGCGGTGGGATCCGAAGCTCAAGGGACGGGTCCTGGCCGCGGTCTTGGACGGCCAGCCGATCGACCTCGCCCGCCCTGTCGCGGGAGGGGGGACACTGGGGCCGCTGACCTTTGAGGACCGGGCAGGTCGGGACGTGCTTGAGCACTCCGCCGCACATCTGGTCGCGAAGGCGCTGCTGCGGGTCGTACCGGGGGCTCTGCCGACCCACGGCCCGCCCACGGACGAGGGATTCTACTACGACTTCGACGTACGCCCGATCACGGCCGACGAGATCGACCGGGTCCGGCGGGAGATCGACGCCATCGCCGCCGCCCGGGAGCCGTTCCGGCGCCGTGAGGTCGGCCGGGACGAGGCGGAGGCCCTCTTCGCCCGCAACCCGCACAAGCTCCGGTACATCGCCCAAGCTCCGCCCGGGACACCGATCACCGTCTATGAGACCGGTTCCGACTTCGTTGATCTGTGCCGGGGCCCTCACGTGCCGGACACCGGCTGGCTGGCGGGCACCCACATCCTCGGCCACTCCGCGGTCGAGGGAGGTCCCGCGGGCGGGCCGGCCCTCCAGCGCATCCGCGGGGTCGCCTTCCCGACCCGGAAGGAGCTCGAGGAGTACCTTGCCCGGCGGCGGGAGGCGGAGGCGCGCGACCACCGGGTCCTGGGGCCCCGTCTCGGCCTCTTCCAGTTCCTTGAGGAGGTGCCCGGCTTCCCGATCTGGCTGCCCAACGGGATGATCGTGGTCCGGGAGCTCGAGCGCTATGTGACCGAGCACCTGCGGCGCGCCGGCTACGCCGAGGTGCGGACCCCCCTCCTGTTCCCTCAGTCGGTCTACGAGGAGAGCGGGCACTGGGAGCATTATCGCGAGAACATGTTCCTGACGACGCTCGAGGATCGGACCTATGCGTGGAAGCCGATGAACTGCCCTGGATCCATGCTGATCTTCCGGTCCCGGGCCCGCAGCTACCGGGAATTGCCGATGCGGCTCGCGGAGTTCGCGCCGCTCCACCGCCTGGAGGCGAGCGGGACCCTGCATGGCCTCACCCGGGTCCGCGAGCTGGTCCAGGACGATGCGCACCTCTTCGTGACCGAGGAGCAGGTCGCGCCCGAGCTCGAGGTCCTCCTCCAGTGGATCCGGGAGGCATTCACCACGTTCCGGATGGAATGGAGCTACGAGCTGTCGACCCGCCCGGCCTCCGCGCTCGGCAACGCGGAGCAGTGGGAGCGGGCCGAGCGGACCCTGGAGGAGGCCCTGAGGCGGTCGGGGACCCCCTACCGGATCTCGCCGGGGGAGGGGGCCTTCTATGGACCGAAGATCGACATCCACGTCCGGGACAGCCTGGGCCGGCCCTGGCAGACCGGGACGATCCAGCTCGACTACCAGATGCCGCGGCGGTTCCGGCTCGAGTACCAGGGTCCGGACGGGAAGATGCACACCCCGATCGTGATCCACCGCACGATCCTCGGGACCTGGGAGCGGTTCGTGGGGGTTCTCCTCGAGCACTGCGCGGGCCGCCTGCCCCCCTGGCTTGCCCCCGTCCAGGCCCGGATCCTCCCCGTGAGCGAGGCCCAGGTGGGGACGGCCCGGGCGCTGCGGGAGGAGTGCGCCGCAGCGGGGATCCGGGCGGACGTGTCGGACACCACGGACAGCCTGCCGAAGCGGATCCGGGCCGCGGAGCTCGAGCGGATCCCGTACATGGCCGTCGTCGGGGAGCGGGAGGCGTCCGACGGGACGATCTCGCTGCGCCGGCGGGGGGTCCGGGAGAGCGAGTCGATGGCACGGGCGGAGATGCTCGCCCGGATCCGGGACGCCATCGCCCGCCGTGCGTTCGAGCCGTAGGCCGGCCGCCTCCTCCCTCCGCGGCGCCCGGGGTTCCCCGCGAACGAAGCATTAAAAAGGGACCGCCCTACGCCCGAGCACCACCCCAGGAGAGGGCTACGATGGGATTGAGCACCGTGCAGCTGGAGATCCTGGTCGTCTTGGCCGCCGTGCTGGCCCTGATCTACGCCGCCGTGCAGACCTTGCTGGTGCTGCGGGCGGACGAGGGCGACGAGCGGATGAAGAGCATCTCCCACGCGATCCGCGAGGGCGCCAACGCCTTCCTGCGGCGGGAGTACACCGTCGTCTTCGTCGCGGCGGTCGTCCTCGCCATCGTGATCGCCTTCGCCTTCGGGATCACCGGCAACGGTCCCGACCTCGCCATCGGCTTCCTCTTCGGCGCCGCCGGCAGCGCCCTCGCGGGGGCTGTCGGCATGTTCGTCAGCGTCCGGGCCAACGTCCGGACGGCCGCCCTCGCACGGAGCGGCGACCTCCCGAAGACCATGCGGTTCGCCTTCCGCGGCGGCACGGTCACCGGCCTCAGCGTCGCGGGGCTCGCGCTGCTCGAGCTGATCGTCTTCTACTGGGCCTTTGGCGGCAACGTCCTGCTCATGGTCGGCCTCCTCTTCGGCGCCTCCCTGATGAGCCTCTTCGCCCGGGTCGGGGGCGGGATCTACACCAAGGGGGCGGATGTCGGGGCCGACATCGTCGGGAAGGTCGAGGCCGGCATCCCCGAGGACGACCCGCGCAACCCGGCGGTCATCGCCGACAACGTCGGGGACAACGTCGGAGACTGCGCCGGCATGGCGGCGGACCTCTTCGAGACCTACGTCGTCACGGCGGTCAGCGCGATGCTGCTCGCCTACCTGATGGCCGACTTCGGGGTCCCGGGGGCGGCGTCGTTCGCGGCCCTCTTCCCGAACGCCGTCCTCTACCCGCTCATCATCTGCGCGTGGGCGATCGTGGCCACGCTCGTCGGCATCGCCTTCGTGCGGATGCGGCCGAAGGGGACGATCATGGGGGGCCTCTACCAGGGCCTCGGGGTGACGACCGCCGTCGGCATCGTCGGCTTCGCCGTCCTCGACTACTACCTCATGGCCGGCAACCCCGGGATTTTCGTCGCCTCGGTGATGGGGCTCGTCGTCATGATCCTCATCGTCCTCGCAACCGACTACTACACCGGCAACTACGGGCCGGTCAAGCGGATCGCGGACGCCTCCCAGAGCGGCGCGGGCCCGAACGTGATCACCGGGCTCGGGGTCGGCCTCCAGGCGACCTGGGTGAGCGGCGTCGTGATCGTCTCGGCCTCCCTCATCGCCTTCCTCGCGGTCGGCTGGCAGGGATGGACGACGGCGCCGAACGTCGAGCTCGGCCTCTACGGCATCGGGATCGCCGCCGCGAGCATGCTCGCCGTCACGGGCATGATCATCTCGATCGACGCCTTCGGACCGATCACCGACAACGCCGGGGGGATCGCCGAGATGGCCGAGCTTCCCGAGCAGGCGCGCAACGTGACCGACCCGCTCGACGCCGTCGGGAACACCACCAAGGCGGTCACCAAGGGCTACGCCGTCGGTTCGGCGGTCCTCGCCGCCCTCGCGCTGTTCGCCGCGTACACCTTCGCCGCCGCGCAGTCTTGGCAGGGGAGCGGCCAGACGATCTGGGGCGACTTCACGAGCTACCTGACGCTCGACAGCCCGCTCGTTCTCGCGGGACTCGTCATCGGCGCCATCCTTCCGTTCTTCTTCACGTCGTTCCTCATGAACGCGGTGGGCGTCGCCGCCCAGTCGGTCGTCTTCGAGGTCCGGCGCCAGTTCCGCGAGATCGCCGGGATCCTCGAGGGGAAGGCGAAGCCGGAGTACGGCCGCTGCGTCGACCTCGTGACGGTCACCGCCCTCCGGCAGCTCGCCCTGCCCGCGATCATCGCGGTCGTCACCCCGCTCGTGGTGGGCTTCGTCCTGGGTCCCCTCGCGCTGGCCGGCCTCCTGATGGGGGTCATCGTCTCGGGCTTCCCGCTCGCCATCCTGATGACCACCGGCGGGGCCGCCTGGGACAACGGCAAGAAGTACATCGAATCGGGCCACTACGGCGGGAAGCACTCCGATGCGCACAAGGCGGCGGTCGTCGGCGACACCGTCGGGGACGCGACGAAGGACACCGCGGGCCCGGCGATCAACCCCCTCATCAAGGTCGTGAACACGATCTCGATCCTGTTCATCTCGCTGATCGTCGCCCACAGCGTGATCGGCGTGGTCCACTTCTGAGCGGGCCGCGCCGCCGCCCGAGCTGGGGTGGCGGCGGGAAGGGGGAGCGGGATCGCGCGACGCGCCCTGCCTAGGCGTAATGGCTCAGGCTGGAGCGCTCCTTCGCCGCGTCGGTGCGCTCGGCGCCGCGCTCCTCCCGCCGCTTCTCCCGGTCGCACTCCTCCTCGGTCACCCAGGAGAACTGGAGGTCCTCGGGATGGTCGTGGGCGATGAACGCGCCCGCCTCGAAGGCGCTCGAGAGCAGCTCCTCGAGGTTGTCCGGGTCGCTCCCCTCGAGCCGGCCGGCGAGCCGCCAGTACCAGTCGGGCGCCTTCCCGGCGGCCTGGAGGTACTCGGTGATGAGGTCGTAGATCGCCGTCCGGTCGTCGGTGAGACGCACGTGGAGGTGCCGGTCGCGGTCCTGGGATGCCGGGTCGGTCATGGGGCCGTTCTAGTCCCGTCCCGCCTATAAGGTCAAGGCCCGGGCCGACCGGACGCTTGAAGAACCCGCGGCGGTCTGCGGTCCCCATGGCCAGTCCGAACCCCGCCCCGACCGCGGAGGAGGCGCCCCGACCGGGCATTCGCTATGCCTACCTCGTCGCGCGCCTGCGCAACCGCCAGATCACCATGGAGGAGGCGACCGAGCTCTTCGGCCTGATGGACCAGACGATCCAGGGCCTCCGCGCCTCGGCGATGATGCCGGCCCGGATGGCCCCGTCCCCCCCTCCGGTCCCTCCGCCGCCGCCGTCCATGCCACCGGCCGTCCCTCCGGTCGGACGGCGGACGATCGACGAGGGGGATCTCCTCGCGGCGGGGATGCTGCTCCTGAGCCTCGGAGCCGGCCTCCACCTCGCGGTCGCGGAGCGCTCCCGCCGGGCACGCGAGCCCGGCCCGGGGACCGCGGCCTCCCGTGCCAGCGCCGAGACGGGGACCCCCGCCCGGACCGGATCGGGATAGGGGAGGACGCCGCAGCGTGGGGAGCGACCGGTTCGTCTTCGCCCATCTCTCCGACGCGCACGTCGGAGCATGGCCAAGGCATCCGTCCCTGCGCGCCGCGCTCCGCCAGGCCGTCCTCCGCGCGATCGACCGGGCGACCGAGCAGCGGGTCGAGTTCCTGCTGATCAGCGGGGACCTCTTCCACACCGCCGCACCCGATCCCTCGGAAGCCGCCCCGGTGGCGGCGGCCCTGCGCCGGCTCGGGGACACCGGTGCGCGGATCTATGCGATCTACGGCTCGCACGACTACGTCGCGCATCGCACGAGCTGGCTCGACGTCCTCGCGGAGGCGGGGGTGTTCGTCCGCGTCGCGGCCGACTCCGTCCGCGCCGAGGGGACCCGTTGGACCCTGCCGTACGTGATCGACCCGCCCACCGGCGCCGTCATCGCGGGGATCTCCGGACGCCCGCATTCTCTCGACCGGGAGTACTTCCGCACGGCCGACTCCGAGGCGTTCCGTTCGGAGCGGGGGTTCCGCATCTTCCAGTTCCATGCGGCGGTCGAGGACTACCTCCCCGCTCCCCTTCGGGGCCAGATCGCCGGAGTCCGGCGCGAGGATCTCCCTCCCGGGTGCCAGTATTACGCCGGCGGGCACATCCACTGCCCCTACCTCGGGGAGGGGCCCGACGGGGGGCTGCTGGTCAATCCGGGGACGATCTTCGGGACCAGCGTGACCGATCTCGACTACCAGGCGACCTACCGGGGCCGGCACGGCCTCGCCCTCGTCCACGTGGAGGGGGGCCGGCCGAGCGTGACGATCTACGATCCGTGCCCGGACGGCAAGGAAACGGCGATGGCGCCGGTCGACCTCTCGGGGATGACGCCGGACGAGATGCACCGGACGGTCCTCGCCCGCCTCGAGCGGGAGGTCGCGAGGGTCCCGAAGGGGTCCCCGCTGGTCCTCCGGCTCGAGGGGTCGACGGGAACGCACACCCTCTCCGAGATCGATCTGCCGGCGATCACCCGGGATCCGCGGTTCTCCGACCACCCGATCGAGATCCTCGCCTCGGAGGTCGTTTCCGCACGTCCGGTGGAGGCACCGGTTGCCAGCGAGTCCGAGATCGAGCGGGCGGAGTTCGAGCGGGCGGCCCGGGCGGAAGGCGGCCCGTCGTGGTGGGCGGATCCGGAATCGGCGATCCGGGGGATGCAGGATCTGCTGGGGGAGCTCTCGACCGAACCGGGCGAGGGCGAGAGCCGGGCCGACTACGAGGAGGCGCGCGTCGCTGGCGCCCGGGCGATCCTGGGGATGCGGGGCCCCGGCGGGAGGGACGCGTCGGGCGGTGCAGCTTAGGGGGATCCGGCTGCGCAACATCCGCAGCTACGATTCGGTCGACCTTCCGCTCCGTCCGGGCCGGACGCTCCTCGCCGGCGACGTCGGCTCCGGCAAGAGTTCGCTCCTCTACGCGGTCGAGATGGCCTTCTTCGGCACCACCGAGGTCGACGCGGCGTTCCTGATCCGGCACGGCGCCATCCACGCCGAGGTCGCGGTCACGCTCGAAGGGGACGGGCACCGATACGAGATCGTGCGGCGCATCCGCCGCACCCAACGCAAGGGCCGCGAAGCGTACGAGAACGAGCGGCTGAGCTACGGGGAGGACGGAGTGCGGACCGCCTACTCGGTGACGGAGCTCCGGCAGCGGGTCATCGATCTCTTCGGGTTTCCGGACAACCCGAACCCCCGGTCCAGCTCGGAGCTCTGGCGCTGGGCGGTCTACGTCCCGCAGGAGCAGATGCGCGAGGTCCTGACGGGCCGGCCCGACGACCGCCTGAGGACCGTGCGCAAGGCCCTGGGGCTCGAACGCTACCGCCTCGCGGCCGAGAACGCCGAGCTCGTCGCCGCGCGGCTCCGGGCGGTCGCCCGCGACCGCCAAGCGGCCGCGGACCGGCTCGAAGAATGGGAGACCGCGCTCGCGCAGCGGGCCCAACAGCTCGATGCGCTGGAGGCCCAGCTGTTGGACCGGGAAGCCGAATGCGCCCGAGCCGCGGATCGCCACCGCGGCGCGGAGGCCCGGCTCCGCGAGGCGTCGGCCGCGCACCAAGCGGCGCTCGGCGACGAACGGGAGCGGCAGGCCCTCGAGGCCGAGGAGGAGGCCGACCGGAAGGAGATCGACCGTCTCTCGGCCTCGCGGGAGGCCGCCGAACGCCGCCTCGCCGCGCTCCGGAGGGCCGCGGAGGCCGCCGCGTCGGCCACCGAACGGCGGGAAGCCCTCGAGGGGGAGCGAAGCCGCTGGGAGGCCGAGCGGGCGGAGTGGGAGGCCCGCCTCCGGCAGGCCCGCGAGGGTCGCGAGGCCCTCGAGCGGGCGGAGCAGGAGCGCCGTGCAGCCGACGAGCGGGTCGGCGACGCGCTCCGGTCGGTCGCACGGACCGCCGCGGACGTCGCGGAGGCGGAGGGGGCCGTTCGGGCCGGCGCGCAGGATGGCCCTCCGCACGAGCCCCCGTCGCCGACCCCGAAGACGCTCGAGGGGATCGATGCGGAGCTCGCCGACGCGCGGCACGCCCTCGCGAAGGCGAGGGAGGATCACGTTGCCGCCTCCCGGGACCTCGACGAGTGGTCGGCCCTCCTTTCGGCGGGGATCTGTCCTCGCTGCCAGCAGCCGGTCCGTCCGGAGACGTTCGCCCCCCACCGGGCCGAGGCGGAGGAGCGGCTGCGCGCCGCCGAGACGTCCCGGGCGGAGGCCGAGGCCCGGGTCCGGTCGCTCGAGGAGGAACGGCGGGCCCGGGAACGATACGAACGGGTCCACGGGAAGTGGCAGGAGGCCGAGCGGCGACGGGCCGAGGCCCGGCGGGCGATGGAGCGGGCGACGTCGCGCCGGCAGGAGGCGGAGGAGGGGCTCGCCCGGGCCCGGGAGCGCCTCGCCGCCGCGGTCGGAGCGGTCGAGGCCCTTGCCGATTGGCGCACCCGGGCGGAGCGGACCGAGGCGGAGTGGCAGGCATGGCAGCGTGGGTTCCGCGGGTGGGAATCGGCGGTCGAGACGGTCCGGGATGAGGAACGGCGGGCCCAGGAGGCCCAGCGGGAGCAATCCGCGCAGGAATCGCTTCGCGGGGGCCTCGTCGAGCGGCTGCGGGCCCTCGAGGCCCGGCGGGAGGCCCGGCAGGGCCGTCTGGCCGACCTTCGGTCCCGGGCGCGCGAGCTCGCCGCCCTGGAGGGGGCCCTCCGGGAGGCCCAGACGGAGGAGAACCAGGCCCAGAAGTCGGTCGGATCGGCCGAGGTCGCGCTCGCCTCGCTCCGGGCGAAGATCGAGGCGGCCCGTCAGCTCCGCGCGGAGGCCGAGCAGCGCGTGCGGGAGCGGTTCGCCTTGAGGGCCGAGGTCCGGGCGCTCGAGGAACGGGCCTCCTGGCTCCGGGGCCCGTTCCGCGAGGCCGTGCTGACGATCGAGCGGACGATCCTGTCGCACGCGCAGGGGATCTTCCAGCAGGACTTTGCCCGCTACTTCCGCGCGCTCCTTGACGACCCGCTCCTCGAGGCCCGGATCGATCCCACCTTCACCCCCTCGGTCCTCATCCAGGGCGCGGACACCCCCGCCGAGGCGCTCAGCGGGGGAGAGCGGACCGGCCTCGCGCTCGCCTACCGTCTGGCTCTCGGCCGTCTTGTCCGCACGCTGGGACGGATCCGCCTCGACCTCCTGATGCTCGACGAGCCGACCGACGGTTTCTCCCCGGAGCAGATCACGCGGATGGGGGAGCTGCTGGACCTGATCGACATCCCCCAGGTCCTGCTCGTCTCGCACGAATTCGCCCTCGCCTCGGTGGCCGAGCACGTCATCGAGGTCCGCAAGGTCGACGGACGCTCGGTGCTCTCAGTGGCCCGGTCCCCGGGCCCACCGGCGGAGGGGCCGGAGGAGGCCGCCCGGCCCGGCCGCGCCCGCGGGAGCCGACGGGCCGGTCTCCAAGGAACGGTCGTGCCGGAGGGCGAGGCCGCTCCGGACGTCCCGTCGGAGGGCCGCCCGCCGCCTCCCGGGGAGGGCTGAGCCCCTCGGGGGGGCCGGGTCGGATGCCCCGCCGCAAGTACGGGCGCCTGCGCAAGGCGATCCCTCCGGTGAAGCCGGAGAAGTGCCGGTTCTGCCGGCTCGGGCGGCCCTGTCCGTGGCACGGGCGGATCGCCCGCAGCCCCCCCGCGGGCTAGGGCGACGGGGAGACCGCCCGGGCGGGGCTGCGTACGTTCCAGGTCTGGAGCCCGTCGAACTCGAAGGCGAAGTCGACCGGTTCCCCTCCCATCGAGCGGATGGCGCGGATGACCTCGGAGCGCCTCTCGAAGTCGCAGAAGAGCAAGAGGTGCCCCCCTCCGCCGGCGCCGAGGAGCTTCCCCCCGATCGCCCCGGCCTCGCGCGCCTTCGCGTAGAACGCGTCGATCTGGGGGTTCGTGATCCCCTCGGCGAACCGCTTCTTGAGCTGCCAGCCCGCGTCCAGGAGCCGGCCGAGCTCGTCGACGTTCCCGCGCAGGAGCTCGTTCTTCATGTCGAGGGCAAGCTGCTTGGTGGCGTCCAGTGCGGCCATGGAGTCGCTCTGCGGGTCGCGGATGCCGGCCTGCTGGCGCTCGATGATCCCCCCCGAGTAGCGGGTGACCCCCGTGTAGCAGAGGAGGAGGCGGTAGCTCAGCTCGTTGATGACGCCCCGTGGGATCTTGAGCGGGGCGACCACGGTGCGGTCGCCGTAGAATTCCATGAAGTTGAATCCACCGAAGGTCGCGGCGTACTGGTCCTGCCGCCCGCCCCGGATGCCGAGCTCCTCCCGCTCGATCTGGTAGGCGATCTCGGCGATCTCGTAGGGGGTCCACGGCTGGTGGTAGTAGTGGGCGAACGCGCCGACCAGCGCGACGCAGACGGTCGAGGAGCTGCCGAGGCCGCTGCCCGGCGGGGCGTCCGAATGGATCGTGAGCTCGATCGAGCGGCCCGCCCGCAGGCGGTCCGCCGCGTAGCTGCGCAGCACCTTGATCGAGGCCTTGACCAGGTCGAGTTGGCCGTCGTAGGCGTAGTCGGCGGTCAGGCTGTAGCGTGCGCTCATGTCGTAGTCGACGCTCCGGACGCTGAGCTGGCCCTGCCGGTCGTCCCGGACACGGACGGTCGCGAACGCGTACTTGTCGATCGAGCCGTTCAGCACCGCCCCGCCCCGGGTCTCGGGGTACGGGCTCACGTCGGTCCCCCCGCCAGCGAAGCTGATCCGCATCGGCGCCTTGCTGCGGACCGTCCAAGAGATCGGGTCCGCGGCGGAGGGCTCCGAGGGGCGCGGTTTCGGCAGCGATGGGGTTGTCGTCATCCGATCCTCCCGTCCGCCGACCGGTTCAGGTCGCCGGCCCTCCCGCATCCCGTACGACCTCGAACCGGAAGAGCCGCAGGCCGGAGACCACGAACCAGATCGGGCAGGGGACGACAACGACCCATACCAGCCCTCCGGGCCCAAGAGGACCATACGCATGGAGATATAGGGCGATGGCGGCCCCCAGCGAGATCAGGCCCAAGAGGAGCGTGAAGAGTCGCATCCCGCCCCACCGGGTGTCCCGGAGCATCGCCCATGCCAGGGCGATCAGGCCCAGCGCCGAGGCGCCCCACCAGAGCGCCGCGGTCGCCGAGTGGACCGATCGGCCCGCCAGCGTCACCGATCCCTGGGGGATGACCGCGAAGCCGATCGCGCCGGCGGCGCCGAGGACGAGGAGGAGAAGGCCGCCGTCCCGGGCCGTCTTCCGTGGAAAGGCGGTCGGGAGGAGGACAATCCCTGCGATCGCAAGGATCCCGGCAAGGACGAGTGCGCCCTGGAGGATTGGCCGGGAAGGGGGAGGGAGGGCGACCAGGAGGTCGCTCCACGTCGAATCGGGCAAGGAAGCGCCCGGGGTCGCGATCGCGGCCGCGATTCCGGTGGCGAGGATCAAGGCGCCGGACAGCACAAGGAGGGCGGAGCCCCGGTGCACGGCCGGGAAGACCCGCGGCCCCATCCTCCCGGAAGCGATCGACGCCACGGCGAAGGACTCCGTCGGTTCGTCGTTCGGGGACCGCGCCCTGTCCGCCTAGTCGGAACGGGCGTTTCGCTCGTAGGAAGCGTCGCTCGTCCGCTTCAGGCGGGCGCCATCACGGTCGCAGACCGGGTGCGCGCTGGGCGGGACATCGATGACGTAGCCTCCGCCGCACTTCGGGCACTCGTAGTAGGGCATGGAACCGCGGAATGGAGCGGCGGTGAGGATATAAACCCTCGGATGGAGGCCCGGGGGCCGGACGGAGGAAAGGATGCGACGCACCGGTCCGGCCCGGTCGGGTCGGGATCCTGACCGCCGCGGGACGGGGGATCCGGCGACGGCGCGGGAGCGGTTCGTTCGGTTGGATGCCTACCGGGTGGAACGGGAGTGGCTCCGCTACGAAGGCACCCCTCTGCGTGAACTCTTTCGGGAGCTGCGCGAACGGTTCCTCCGGCGCCATACGGCAGAGTGCCGGGGGTGGGTCCTCGACGCCGGAAGCGGGCCGGGCCGCTTCTCCGCCGCGATCGGGCCGCCGGACGCCCCCCGGGTCCTTCTCGACCTCGCGCGGACGGCCCTCAAGCGAGCCCGGGAGATCTCGCCCCGGGCGACGGGAGCCAGCGGCGGTGCGGGCCCGGGTCGCTGGGAACCCGTCCGGGGGGACGCCCTGCGGCCCCCGTTCGTCCCGGAGTCGTTCGGAGGGGTCGTCGTCCTCGGTAACCTCCTCGGCTTCGCGGCGGCCCCCTTGGAACGGCCCCTCCGGGTGCTCGCGGACCTCGTGGCTCCGGGAGGGATGCTCGTGGTCGAGGTGGCCCCCGGGCCGGGGGAACGGTCCGTGTATCTGCATCGCCTCCCGCCGTCCGTGGTCCGCAGGATCCTCCGCGCGCCGAGCCGGTGGCTGGAGCCCCGGATCGACCGGGAAGGATTCGAGCGCCTTCCCGCCCGGCGCCCGGCCTCCGCGAGCCCGTTCCGTCGATGGACGGTCGACGAACTCATCGCCGCGGCACCGACCGGCTTCACCGTGGAGGCGGTCAGCGCGGTCGCCCCCCTCCTCGGGAGCGAGCCCGAACGGCTCGAGCCCGTTCGGGCGGACCCGATCTCGTGGGAACGCCTGCTGGCGATGGAGGAGCACTGGGGGTCGGTGCGGCAGCGATGGTCGGCGGCCGCCTCGGCCCTTGTCGCGTTCCGTCGGGCGGGCCCGGAGGGATCCGCCCGCGAAGCGAGAGGGTCTCCTCAAGGCCGGTCGGCCGGATAGGCGAGCTTGATCTGGGATTCGACGGCTTCGGCGGCCTGCCGGCAGGTCTGCCTCGCCTGCTCGACCGTCGGGGCGCGAGCGACGACGACGCCCAGCCGCCGGTCGGGGTAGCTCTGCGGCTTCCCGAACAGGAAGAGGCGCACGCCGGGCGGGGTCAGTGCCTCGCGCAGGCCCCCCAGGATCGGGCCCCAGCCGGCCGCGCGACCGAGGATGACCCGGCAGGCCGCCGGCGTCACCGGCTCGGGCCCGACATAGGGGAGGCCGAGAATCGCGCGGGCGTGCAGCGCGAATTCGCTGTTCCACTGGCTGCCGAGGGTGACGAGGCCGGTGTCGTGCGGGCGGGGCGAGACCTCGCTGAAGTAGACGCGGGAGCCGGCCACGAAGCACTCCACGCCGAAGATCCCGATGCCCCCGAGGCGGTCCGTCACCGCGGTCGCGGTGGCCCGGAGTGCCTCCCGTGCCGATCCGTCGATCGACTCGTCCGGCTGCCAGCTCTCGTGGTAGAGCGTTCCCGGCCGGGCGTGAACGATCGGATCCATCACGGTGGTGACGATCGCCCCGGTGGGGTCATAGTGGCGCAGAGTGAGCAGGGTGACCTCCCGGTCGAAGCGCACGAACTCCTCGATCATGATCCGCGGGCGGGGGACACGGCCGTGCTCGCTCGCCTCCGCATACGCCCGCGTGACCTCCTCCCCCGACCGGACCCAGGTCATGCCGTGGCCGGAGCTCGAGACGAGCGCCTTGAACAGGCAGGGAAACCCGATGTCCCGTGCCGCGGCCCGGGCCTCCTCGAGCGAGTCGGCGAACCGGAAGGCGCTGGTGGGGACCCGGGCGACGTCGGCGGCAAGACGGCGGATCCTCTCGCGATCCATCGTCGTACGGGTCGCCTCGGCGTTCGGGATGACCGTCCAGCCGTCGTGCTCCAGGCGGACGAGCTCCTCGGTGGCAATCTGCTCGATCTCGGGAACGATCACGTCCGGAGCCTCCCGCTCGACGACCGTCGCGATCGCGCCGGCGTCCGTCATCGGCAGGACATGGGCTCGATGGGCCACCGCCATCGCCGGGGCCCCGGCATAGCGGTCGACCGCGATCACCTCCGCCCCGAGACGGATCGCCTCGATCGCGATCTCCCGCCCGATCTCCCCGGAGCCCAGCAGGAGGACCCGGGCGGCCTCCCGGGTTCCCGGAGTGCCGATGCGTTCGCGGAACGGCACCCCGGGCGCGAGCGGCGGATCGCTGCCCGTCCGACCGGACTCCGACATCCTCCCTGCCCGGGATCGGGGGCCCCGGACTACTCGTCGCCCATCGCCCGGGGCTTCGGGATCGCCTTCGGCTGCTCCGCGTCGGTCGGCATGCCGGTCTTCCCCTCCACGATCTCGCAGTCCTGCCAGTTGATCCCCACGGTCACGCGGGGGAAGGCGACCTTGAGCGTGTAGTTGGCGAGACGGCCGACCACCAGGCCCTGGGCACCGGGCACGAGGTTCGGGTTCATCACCGAGAGGTCCCGGACCAGCACCACCCGAGTCTGCCCGTCGACGATTCGCCGGAGATCCCCCCGGTCCTTCATCGCGCGCGATGAGGCTTTCGGTCGGATAACGCTCTCGGTCGGACAGGGGACCGCCGCCCGTCATCCCCCTCCCGGGATGCGCGGAGCCCGCCCCGGTGCACCCCGGTCGGTTGCCCAAAGGTTTATCCGACCGGGTGCCGGAATCCGTGACGCACCTGCGCCGATGCTGTCGGGTTGGGAGCTCGGACTCTTCGTCGCCTCCGCCGTCTGCATCGTGGGATACTTCCCGATCGCACTGCTGCAGGATGTCGGGATCCTCCTCACCAGGCTCCGGCGGCGTCGGCGCCGGCTCCCTCCGCCGGTCCCGGGGCGGCATGTCCTCGTGATGATGACGACCGCGGGCAACGCCCCCCATGTGGTCGAGAAGATCCTTGCGGAGCTCCGGGGGTACGGGCTTCCCATCGAGCTCGCGGTCGTCAAGGAAGCGGGGGACCTTCACCGGTATCCGGCCGCCGAGATCGTCGTCCCGCCCGAGTACTCGACCGCCCACGGGTCCCGCCGGAAGATGCGCGCGCAGCAGTACGCTGCCGAATGGCTCCGCCAGCACGGCTACGGGGCGGAGACGTACGTGGTGCACCTCGACGACGACTCCGTGCCGGATCGGGAGTACCTCGAGCATGTCTTCGGGATGCACGAAGAGGGAGGACAGGGCACGCTCCGCCTGCGCGAGTACGGACGCAGCCTCTGGACCACGCTCACCGACTTCGTCCGCGTGTCGGACTGCGACGCCTTCTGCGCGAACTTCAACAGCCTCGGCCAGCCGATGATGGTGCACGGGGAAGGGCTGACCCTTCGGGCCGATGTGGAGGAGGAGATCGGTTGGGACTACGCCACCTTCGGCGCGGAAGACCTCATGACGGGCATTCAGGTCGGCCGACGCTACCGTTGGGGGTTCATCCCCTACCACATCCGCATCGCCCCTCCGATCACGATCTCGGACCTCTACACCCAGCGCCGGCGCTGGCACTACTCCTTCGTCTCCGCCGCCCGCAGGATCGCCGGAATGCGCTGGAGCGTGATGGTCTGGTTCATCTACCGCTACTACGTCGGATGGACCGGCCTCTTCGGGCTCACCCTGTGGGTCGCGAACATCGCCCTCGGGATTCCCTTCCCCGTCTGGCTGGTGATCCTCGGGCTGTTCAACCTCGTCTCGTACTTCGGGTTCTATCAGTACGGCGCCTGGATGACGAAGGGACGGTATTCCATCCTGACCCTGCTGCTCCAGTTCCCCGTCTCCTACATCGAGTGCGGGACGCTCTTCTACACGCTGCTCCGGCCTCCGAACCCGCACGGGTTCGACGTGATTCGCAAGGTCTGAGCGGAGGCCGCCCGCGGAGGACACGGAGATCCGCACCGGGTCCGGGCGGTCGGCACGCCTACTCGGGCGGGCCGAAGGGGTGCGGGTCCGAGGCAGCGGCCCCCGGTGGCCCCGTCCGTGCCCCTTCCACCGCCCGGCCGATCTGCTCGACCACCTCCGGATTCGCGAGCGTGGACAGGTCGCCCACCGGCATCCCGTTGGAGATCGCGGCCAGGACGCGCCGCATGATCTTCCCGCTGCGCGTCTTGGGCATGTCCGGCACGATCCAGACGGTCTTCGGTCGTGCGATCTTGCCGATCCGTGCCTCGATCGCATGGACGACGCGCCTCCGGACCGAATCCGGGGACCATGCCCCCGGCTTCAAGGACACGTACACCTCGGGGAGCCGCCCCTTCACCTCATCGACGACCGGGACCACCGCCGCCTCGGCGACCTCAGGCACCGTCAGGCAGGCCGACTCGATCTCCTTCGTCCCGAGCCGGTGCCCGGCGACGTTGATCACGTCGTCGATCCTCCCCAGGATCCGGTAGTACCCGTCGGCGGACTGCACGGCGCCGTCCCCGGCGAAGTACGGCCAGTCCCTCGGGTCCGTGGACTGGGGATCCCGATTGAACCGCCGGAAGTAGGTCTCCAGGTACCGCTCCGGGTCGCCCCAGATGGTGGCCATGAGCCCCGGCCACGGAAGCTGGATGCAGAGGTAGCCCGCGCGGTGGGACCCTGCCGGGATCGGCCGCCCGTGCTCGTCGAGGACGACCGGGTGGATCCCCATCACCGCGGGGCCGGCGCTGCCCGGCTTCATGCGGTGGATCGCGGGCGCCGTCGAGCAGAGGAAGCCGCCGGTCTCGGTCTGCCACCAGGTGTCGATCACGACCGCCTCCCCCTTGCCGACCGCGTGGTAGTACCACCGCCACGCCTCGGGTTCGATCGGCTCGCCGACCGTGGTGAGGAGCTTGAACCGGTAGCCATACTTCGCCGGTTCGTCCGGTCCGAGCTTGCGGAGCTGGCGGATCGCCGTCGGAGAGGTGTGAAAGATGTTGACGCCAAGCCGCTCGGCGATCCGCCACGGGCGCCCGGCATCGGGGTACGTCGGTACGCCCTCGTAGATCACGCTGGTGGCCCCCAAGGCAAGGGGGCCGTAGACGATGAACGAATGACCGGTGATCCAGCCGATGTCGGCCATGCACCAGTAGACGTCGGAGGGGTGGAGGTCGAGGTAGTACTTCGACATCGCCGCCACGTAGGCGAGGTACCCCCCGAGGTTGTGCTGGATCCCCTTCGGCCGGCCGGTCGTCCCGCTCGTGTACATCAGGAACAAGGGAGTGTCGGCCGGCAGGGAAACGGGAGCCACGCGGTGTCCCCGATACGCGGGGAGAAGATCGTCGATCAGGATGTCCCGGCCCGGATTGGCCGGCTCGGCGCTCGCGTACCGGTCCTTGAACCGCTTCCACAGCAGCACCTTCTCCGGGGACCGACCGAGCCGGGCCGCCGTGGCCCAGGCGAGGTCCGCGGCCGGCTTGTGGTCCATCCTCTTCCCGTTCCGTTCGTAGGCATCCATTCCGATCAGGACGCGGCTCGCGCTGTCCGCGATCCGGTGTCCGCATGCCTCCCCACTGAACCCCGCGAAGACGACCGAATGGATCACCCCGAGGCGCGCGCACGCCAGCATGGAGATCGGGAGCTCGGGAGTCATCGGGAGGTGGATCGTGGCACGATCGCCGGCCCGCAGACCCGCGACATCCCGCAGGAGCGCCGCAAGCTCGTTGACCCGGGCATACAGCTCCTGGTAGGTGATCGCGACCGGCGGCTCCGTCTCCGGTTCCGGCTGGAAGAGGAGGGCGGCCTTGTTCCGATGGTCGCCCAGGTGCCTGTCGATGCAGTTGAACGACGCGTTGAGCTCGCCCCCCACGAACCATCGGTAGAAGGGGGCCCGGCTGGTGTCGAGGGTCTGGCTCCAGCGGCGGTCCCAGCTCAGGAGATCCCCGAACTCGCGGAAGCACTCCGGGAAGTGCCTACGCGAGAAGCGATCGAACGTCGCCGTGTCGGTGAGGTTGGCCTGGCTGACGAACGACGGCGGAGGATCGTAGTATTCTTCCTCCTTCCAGTGGACCGCGATCTCGGCTTCGCTGATCTCGGTTCGCTCCGCCGGGTCCCTCGACGGACGGTCTGCCATCCCTGCGTCCAACGTCCGATGGCGGGAGAGCGTATATGCCCGTTCGTGGGAAGCGAGGGGGACTCCGCCCTCGGCCGGCATCTCCCGCGCGGTCCCTGCCGGACGCCACGGAAGGAGGAGATCCGACGAGTCCATGTCCGTCCCATCCCCCCACTCGGGGCACCGGGGCCGGTCGGCACGGTTTCGCAAAGCTCATTTAAGGGACGCCCGCGTAAGGGGGTGTGCCTCGGAGTGTCATGGTCAACCCCCGGCACTCGACCGAGCGGACCGACAAGCTCGTCCATCTCCGCATCGACCCGAACGACGAGTCGATGACGCTGGAGGATGTGCTGACCAAGATCTCCGAGCTGCAGCGAAAGAATCCGGACCGGGATGTCTTCTTCGACGGCGACGAGTACGCGATCTGCTCCCGCCCGAAGAGGGCGCATGGCCAGCCCCCGCGATAGGCGTTCGGGACTTGGGGTCCCCCTCCTTGTCGTCAACCTGAAGGCCTATCCGACGGTCTTCGGGGAGAGGGCGCTCCGGATCGGCCGTGCGGTGGAGTCCGAAGCCCGGGCGGCCGGCGTGTCGGCGGCGGTCTGCCCACCGGCGACGGAGCTCTCCCGGATGAGTCGGCGGCTCCGGATCCCGGTCCTTGCCCAGCATGTCGACCCGGTCGATGCCGGCGCCCGGACCGGATCGGTCCCGGCGGAGGCCCTCGCCGCGGCCGGCGTGCGGGGGAGCCTCGTCAACCATTCGGAGCGGCCGATCCCGGACCGCTCCGTCGGCGAGGCGGTCCGACGCCTGAGGGCGGTCGGCCTCGCATCGATCGTCTGCGCGGGGGACCTCCGATCCACCGCGCGTCTCGCGCGCTTCCGGCCGGACTTCGTCGCGATCGAGCCCCCGGAACTGATCGGAGGGGACCGGTCGGTCTCGACCGCACGGCCCGAGATCGTCTCAGCGGCCGTGCGGGCGGTCCGCCGGGTGAGTCCTCGCACCAAGGTCCTCTGCGGAGCGGGGGTGCACGACCGGACCGATGTGGCCTCCGCGCTGCGATTGGGAAGCCGGGGAGTCCTCGTGGCGAGCGCGGTGGCGAGGGCCCAGCGTCCCGCGCTCGCCGTGCGGGAGTTGATGCGGGGCTTCTCCCTCGCGGGGTAGACCGAACCGGTGGCTTCATGTGGACGTGACCCCTTGGCGGGGTCCTTGTGTTCGTTCGCTATGGCCAACGCGTCATCCCCCTCCCCACGCCGTCGTCCGCCCGCCCGCGCCCCGTCCCGGCGGAAGGCCCCGGCCCGGCATCCGCGCCCGCCGGGGCGCAAGCGCCGGCGCGTTCGGATTGGGCCCGCGCGCCGGGCCCCGGCCCGCAGCGGGCCGGCCCCCCGGCGGATCGCCGCCCGGAGGCCGCGCGGTCCGGCCCGTCGTGCTCCCGAACCGGAGGCCGGGCGTCCCCTCTCGATCGCCATGGTCGGGTGGGAGTTCCCCCCGTTCCACGCGGGGGGCCTCGGCGTCCACTGCCAGGAGTTGACGCGGGAACTGGCCCGCTTGGGCCACCGGGTCCTCTTCCTTGTACCCCTTGCGCTCCCGTACGATGTCCCTGAGGGAGTGGAGATCCGGGCCTTGGGGCCGCCCGCGGAGGCGGGGCGCGTTCCGCATCCCGCCTACGCACCCCCCGAGCTCTACGACCGGGGGTTCCGGGAGAAGGTGGAGGAGTTCAACGCGTGGGTTGCGGGCCTTCCGCTCCGCGGCGTGGACGTGGTCCACGTCCACGACTGGTTCGGCACGCGGGGGGCCGTGGCGCTCGCCCGGCGCCTGCGCGTCCCGCTGGTCATGACGGTCCACTCCACGGAGGTGGATCGTTCCGTCGGCCATCCGGACCCGGGCATCGAGGAGCGCGAGCGGTGGGGCGTCTCGGCCGCGCAGCGCGTGATCGCGGTGAGCCGGCACCTCGCGCGGCAGCTGGTGCGGCACTACGGCGCCGATCCGAGGCGGGTCCGCGTGGTGTACAACGCCGTGCGCCCGCCGGAGGATCTCTCCTCGCCCGAAGCCCGGACCCGGGACCTCGTCCTCTTCCTCGGTCGGCTGACGGTGATGAAGGGCCCGGAAACGTTCCTGAAGGCGGTCGCCCGCGTCGCCCCCTCCTTCCCCGAGATCCGCTTCGTGGTCGCGGGAGAGGGGCCGGAGTATCCGAAGCTCGTCGAGCTCGCCGCCACGCTCGGCATCGGGGACCGGGTCCTGTTCCTGGGCAAGGTCTCCGAGGCGGAGCGCAAGGCGCTGCTGGGGGATGCGGCGGTGTTCGTCCTTCCCTCCGTGACCGAACCGTTCGGGATCGCCGTGCTGGAGGCGATGGCGGCCGGCGTCCCGACCATCGTCTCGAAGACGAGCGGGGTGGTGGAGGTCGTGCGGTCGGCCTTCCAAGTCGACTTTTGGGATGTGGACGAGATCGCGAGCCGGATCGCGGAGCTGCTGGAGTACCCGCCCCTGCGGACCGAGATGGGGGAGCGCGGTCGGGAGGAGGCCCTCAGCGAGGGCTGGGCGGACCGGGCGCGCGAGACCGCCGAGGTCTACCGGGACGCGATCCGGTCCTACGGAGCGGGCCAGTGAAGATCCTCCTCACGCTCCACATGCACCAGCCCTGGCGCCTCGCCCGGTACCGGTATCTCGACCTGGGCAGCGGGAAGCCATACTTCGACATTCCCCAGAATCTCGAGATCTTCCGGCGGGTCGCCGACCGGTCGTACCGGCCGACGCTCGCCCGGCTCCAGGCCATCGCGGACCGTCACCCCGAGTTCCGGCTCAGCCTGTCGATGAGCGGGACCTTCCTCGAGCAGGCCGAGCTGGCGGCCCCGGACGTCCTCGAGTCGATCCGCTCCCTGGTCGCCCGGCGGACCGCGGTCCTGCTCGGGGAATCATACTACCACTCGATGGCCTTCCTCCTCCCGCCCCCAGAGCTCGAGGAGGAGGTCCGCAGCCACCTTCGGCGATTGGCCGAAGTGTTCCGCAGCCACCCGCGGGTGATGCGGATGACCGAGCTCATCTTCTCGGACGAGATCGCCCGCTTCGCGGGACAACTGGGGTTCCGTGCGGTGCTGGCCGAGGGATGGGAGGGGGTCCTCGGGGCCCGGTCGCCCGACTACCTCTATGAGTCCGCCTCACCGGGCGTCCGGGTGATCCCGCGGCATTACCGCCTCAGCGACGACATCGCCTTCCGCTTCTCGGATCCGGGTTGGTCCGAGCACCCCTTGACCGCGGAGAAGTACGCGGGGTGGATCGCCCGCACGCCGGGAGACGTGGTGGGACTGTTCTTGGACTTCGAGACCTTCGGCGAGCACCAACCGGCGTCCAGCGGGATCTTCGAGTTCCTGGAGGCTCTGCCCGGTGCGGTCTCCCGCCATCCGTCGCTCCGGTGGGCCACGGTGGAAGACGTCCTCAACGATCCGCTCGCCGGGGGCTTCCACAGCCGCGAGCCGATCAGTTGGGCCGACCGGGGGCGCGATCTCGGCGCATGGCTGGGCAACGACATGCAGCGGTCCGCCCTCGACGCGGCCCGCAAGGTCGGCACGCTGGTCCGCCTCGCGGGTTCGCCGGCGCTGCTGCAGGATTGGCGCCGGATGCTCACCAGCGACCACTTCTACTACATGTATGTCGGAGGATCGCCGGACGATGCCGCGGTGCACCGGTACTTCTCGAGCTACGCGAGCCCCTACGACGCGTATGCCAACTACATGAACGCGCTCAGCGATCTGCGCCGGCGGTGCATCGCCGCCATTCCGCGGGGAGACGCGGCCCCCGGGGCCCATTGAACCGGCGCGATTATATACGGGACAACCCCCCCTTGGTTCCACGGTACGGGTCCATGTCGATGACCACGACCCGCATCGTGACCACGATTCGTCAGGAACTCGGCAACGGGCCGAGGGCCGGGTTCGCCCTCCTCGGGGCCATCATCCTCGGGCTGGGACTCGATCTGCTCGTCGCGGGAATCCTCGACGGCGCGGACGGCGGCACCGGTTCGTTCGGGAAGGGCTTCCTCCCGTGGATCGGGATCGCCTCGATGGTGATTCTCGGCATCGTGGACATCGTGTCGGGCGCCACCCGGGCCGAGGGCGCCTCGGACTCGGCACGGGCAGCGCGGGCCCTGATCGGGGCCATCGTGATCGCGCTCGCCATCGTGGCCATCTGGCCGGTCACCTTCGGGACCACCATCGCCGGCCTCAGCGCCTTCACGTTCCTCTGGATTCTTGTCGCGGCCACCTGCACGCTGGAAGGAATCTTCCTCCTCCGGGGGGGGCGCTTCTCCGGGGATGGCAGAGGGAGCTCGCGATCGCCATGGGGTGCGTCGTCCTCCTCTTCGGGATCCTCGGCTGGGCCTCCCCCATCTTCTCCGTCGTCATCGTCGGGAGCGTCATCGCGATCGCCAGCATCGCCCTTGGCACCCGGGCCCTCCTCATCGGAGCGGACGGCATTTGCGTCCACCGATTCACGGAGACGACCACCTATTGAGGGGACGGATCCGGGGAGAACCTTACTTTCGGAGTCTCGGAGTCACCCATGAGCGGCGAACCGAACACGGCGACCGTGAGCCCGCCTTCTCCGACGAACGCGCCCTTCGCCCAGCACGTGCCCGGAGGGATCCGGGTCGCGTACGCCGTGCTGGGGATCATCGCGATGGCCTTCGCGATCGCCCTCTTGGCGTCGTTCTTCGCCTCCGGATTCGTCTGGACCCTGACACTCTACGTCTTCGCGGTCGTCGCCCTGCTCGCCATGGGCGTCGCCGACATCGTTTCGGCCACCAGCCATGCCGAGGCCCCCTCGGGGATCCGGACCCTGCGCCTCATCCTCGGGGTGATCATCATCATCTTCGCCTTCGTCGCCCTGGTCGACATCCGGTTCGCCCTCCTCGCGGTCTGGGTCTTCGTCTCGGTCGGGCTCCTCTTCCAGGGCCTGTTCCTCGTCGCCGGGGTGGGGGCATCGACCCACCTCGAAGGCTGGCAACGGGGCGTCGCCTCCGCACTCGGTGTGATCGACATCGTCCTCGCGTTCTTCGCCATCCTCGTCCCCGTCTTCGCGTTCGTCTTCGTGGGCTTCCTGATTGCCATCGCCGCGATCGCGGTGGCGATCTACTTCCTGACGATCGCATCGACCGGAGTCCGCCGTCCGATGCCCCCCGTCCTCACCATCCCTGGGTTCCCGCCGATGGGAGGAGCTCCCGGCACGGGGGGGTCCCCTCCGGCGGGTGGACAGGCCTAACCTGGACCGTCCGGGGTGCACCCAAGGGGGGCCGGTGACTCGGCGGGGGCGTGGGAGATAGCCTTCAAAGCCTCGGGCCCGATGGGCAGAAGGCACCGGGAGGGAAGCCGCCAACACCCGTGATCACCCAGCTCGCCGGCAACGGCCGCGTCCTGTTGACCGTCAACGAGGAGGGGGAGTGGGACTCCCTCTTCTACCCCCATCCCGGACTCTTCCAGCACCTCCGGGAGGCCCGGGTCGGCGTCTACGACGTCGGCGCCCGGCGGTTCTTCTGGCTGCGCAGCGGCCCGGAGGTGACGGTTTCCCAGCGCCACCCGCGTCTGGCGGCCCGAAGCCCGAGGACCCGGTGGGACGGGCCGGGCTGGTCGGTCGAGACCGAGGACTTCGTCCACCCGAACCATGACCTGATCGTCCGGGAAATCCGGCTGCACGCGGATCCTCCGCGCCCGTTCCGGATCTTCTCCTACCATTCGCTGAAGATCGCGGAGTCCCTCTACCAGGACACCGCCTTCTTCGAGGCCAGCTCGGGAGCGCTCACCCACTTCAAGCGCGGGTTCTACTTCCGGTTCTTCGGTGAACCGTCCTTCGACCAGGCGGTCTGCGGAGAACACACCCTTCGCGGTCTCCAAGGGACCTACGTCGACGCGGAAGATGGGCATCTGGATGGCCGCCTCATCTCCCACGGCGCCGCCGACAGCGTGGCGCAGTGGGACGTCCCGTTGACGAGCGGTCCGGAGGCGACCGTCCGGCTCTTCCTCGCGATCGGCACCAGCATCGAGGCCATCCGGGAGATGCATGGCTACGTGACGCGGGGAGGGCCTCCCCGGTTCCCGCGGGAGAGCGAGCAGTTCTGGGAAACCTGGATCCGGCGCCATCCCGCCCACCTTCCCGAGATCCTGAGCCCCCGGGTCTCGGAGGTCTACGAGACGAGCGTCCTCGTCCTGCGCCACCTTGCCGGACGGAACGGGAGCATCATCGCCTCCCCGGACACCCGGTCGCTCGCGATCGGGGGGGACTCCTACACCTTCTGCTGGTGGCGCGACGGAGGCTATGTCGCCAAGGCGATGGATGAGGCCGGCCTCTACGAGGCCGCGGACCGGTTCCTGAAGTTCGCCGCCAAGTGCCAACAGTCCGACGGATCGTTCTTTCACCGCCACTGCGCGGACGGGACGCTCGGATCGACATGGCATCCTCCGCCGTTCCTTCAGATCGACCAGACCGCCATCGTCATCTCGGCGGTCTGGCACCACTTCAAGCGGCGCGGGGACCCGGACCTGCTCATCGACCTCTGGCCGATGGTCAAGGGGGCCGCGAACTTCCTCCACGACTTCCGGGACGCCCACACCGGCCTACCGGCGCCCAGCTTCGACCTCTGGGAGGAGACCCGCGGCATCCATGTCTACTCGACGGCCGCGGTCGCGCATGGGCTCGAGCGCGCGGCGCGGATCGCGGAGGAGATCGGCAAGAATCCGGACCGGTGGCGCCATGCCTCCCGCGAGATCCGGGAGCAGGCGATCGCCCGTCTCCTGTCTCCCGCGGGGGATCGCTTCCTGCGCTCGGTGGACCCCCGGGACGAGCGCTTGGACGCCTCCGCCCTCCTCGCGCTCAAGCTGGGCCTCCTGCCCTGGTCCGACCCCCGGGCCCGGGCCATCGTCGACACGATCGAGCGGCGCCTCTGGGTCGCCCCCACGGGGGGCCTCGCCCGCTACGAGAAGGACCGGTACTACGGCGAGGAAAACCCGTGGATCATCAGCACGCTCTGGCTTGCCGAGGCCCGTCTTCGGCTCGGCGAGCCGGACCGGTGCCGCGACCTGATCGAATGGACCGCGGCCCGGGCCTCCCCGACCGGGCTCTTGCCCGAGCAGATCGACCGGGCGAGCGGGACGGCGGCCAGCGCGATGCCCCTCGCCTGGTCCCACTCGACCTTCGTCGACGTCATCCACAAGTACCGCGACGCGGCCCAAGGCGGGCCGATCGGACCGGAGGACTGACCGGGGAGGTCATGGTGCGGCGGTCCTCCGTGACCCGTGCGCCGGCGGCCGGCGGGCAGGGCGGCCCGGTCTACGTCGGCGTCGATGTCGGGGGGAGCAAGATCCGGGCTCTGGCCGTCTCCCCCGCCGGCCGGGTCGTTGCCCACGCGGGGGCCCATGCCCACCGGGCCAAGGGTCCGGAGGAGGTGATCGACCGGATCGAGTCCTTGGTCCGGTCGATCGCCGGAGGGAGGATGGACCGAATCCGCGCGGTGGGGGTCGGCATCGCGGCGCAGGTCGACGCGGCCCGGGGGATGGTCCTCCACGCCGGGAACCTCCGGTGGGGACGGGTTCGCCTTGGGTCCCGCCTTGGCCGACGGCTCCCCGGGGTGCCGATCGTGGTGATCAACGACGCGCAGGCCGCCGCCTACGGCGAGTGGAAGGCCGGTGCGGGGCGGCGCCACCGGGACCTCTTCGTGCTCTCCCTCGGCACCGGGGTCGGGGCCGGTGTGATCCTCCATGGGCGCCTCGTCGAGGGGGCCCACGGCTCCTTCGGGGAGATCGGGCACACCCCCATCGTCTCCGGCGGGAGGCGCTGCACCTGCGGGCATCGGGGATGCCTCGAGGCCTACGTGGGAGGCTGGGCGATCGCCCAGCGCGCCCGGGAGCTCCCCGCGCGGCTCCCCGGAAGGGAGACGGGCGGCGAGCGCGGAGGGAGGTCCCCCGCGGGCCCCCGGACGGCCCGGGAGGTCTTTGGGGCCCACCGGGCGGGGGACCCGGCCGCGCGAAAGATCGTCCGCGAGGCCCTCCGGTACCTGGGGGACGGCCTGGTCGGCATCGCCAACGCCTTCGATCCGGGACGGATCGTCCTGGTCGGGGGGTGGGCGGCGGGCCTTCCCGAGGCCCCCGCGAGTCTCCGCCGTGCGATCCGACGGGGAGCCCAAGCGCATGCCTCCCATACCGAGGTGGTCGCGGGAGCCCTGGGAGAGGACGCCGCCGCCCTGGGCGCCGCCCTCTACGCGCGGGACCACCGGACCCGGCGGACCGACCCCCTTCGGGCGTCTCGCCGGCTCAGTCCTGTGCGAGCCGCCGCTCGCCCGAAGCGGGGCTCTCGGGCCCAATCAGCTGGAGATAGGCTTCCTCGAGGGTCAACGTGGAGCTCGTGTAGCTGACCACCGGTCCGAACGCCACACAGCGGCGGAGGATCTCGACCCGCTTGTCCTGACCCCCCCCGTAGTCGATGCGCAGGCGCGTCGGGGAAAGGGACGAGATCCCCCGGACGAACTCCCCGATCCGGGGCCCCAGCTCGGCGGGAGTGACCGGATTCGCGAACTCCACGTCGACCTCGGTGTCGACGGCCCGCTTCGCGATCGCTTCGACCGAGTCGTTGAGGAGGATCTTCCCGTGGTTGATGAACACGGCACGGTCGCAGATCTCCGTCACCTCGCTGAGCAGGTGGGAACTCATCAGGATCAGGCGGTCCCGCTTCAGGCGGACCAGGAGCTCGCGGACCGCGACCCGCTCGGCGGGATCAAGTCCGCTGGTCGGCTCGTCGAGGATGATCACCGAAGGGTCGCTGAGAAGGGAGGCGGCGATCACGATGCGTTGCCGCTGTCCCTTGGACAATCGCCCGGTCTTGCGGTTGAGCGGGGGGAGGGAAAGCGAGTCGGTCAGCTCCCGGATCTTCCGCTGCGCCTCGGCGGGAGGGATCCCTCGGAACGCAGCGATCATCTCGAGGGTCTGCTGGCCGGTCTGCCATGGGTACGGCTCCGGCGATTCGATCACGCTACCGACATCCCAGAGGGCATGCTTCGAGTCCGCCTGGACATCGATGCCATTGAGCAGCGCCCGGCCCGCCGACGGGCGTGCGAGCCCGGTCATGATCTTGAGCGTCGTGGTCTTCCCGGCCCCGTTCGGTCCGAGATACCCGATCGCCCCTTGGCCCTCGAACCGGAACGTGGCGCCATCCAAGGCCGTGAAGGCACCGTACCGCTTCGTCAGGCCGACCGCTTCCACGGAGATCGTCATGGCTCAGGTCTCCTCCCGGTGGTAGAGCGCCTGGGCGACGACGAAGAACAGAACCGCGTAGACCACCATGATCGCGATGCCCACGGGGATGGTCGGGCCGGTCGTCGGCAGGCCTGCCGCCACAACGCCGGAGATGATTCCTGAGGCGTAGAGGATCGAGTACACCACATACTGGCTGCCCGCGAAGCGAATCACGAGGCCGTCGGCGATGTTGAACACCACCAGAAGGATGATGATCGTCACCACGAGCCCGATGGCGGGGCTCCGCGACGTGGCGCTGAGGGTGAACGCGAACGAGAGGATACCGAGGATGAGGAGGATCGAGAAGAGGTACGAGAGGGCGAGGTTCGCCCACGGAATCGAAGAGAATGCGTAGAATGCCGAGCCGCCGTAGATCGTGAAAAGGTAGAAGATGGCGAAGACCCCGGCGCTCACGAGCAGGGCGGCCACGTACCGGCCCGTGAGGAGGATGGATCGCCGCACGGGTTGGGCGAGCATGTAGTAGCCGGTCTTGGTGCCGAAGTCCGTCGAGATCGCGTCGCCCCCGAAGAACGCCCCGGTCACAATCGCGAGGAACGGCAGGAAGCTTGTTTCCGCCGCAACGTAGCCGTACGCCTGAGGCCCGAAGTTCGCCTGGACCCAGGCCGCACCCTTGATCGTGAAGGCGATGTCAATGCCTCCACCCACCGCGAGCACGATCCCGAAGATGACCCAAAACCGGTAGGTGTTCACGTAGGAAAGGATCTGGGACTTGACCGCCGTCCGAAATTGACCGAAGTCCGGTACCTCGGGGAATGTCATGGAGGCCCGGGCGACATCCATACCGTATTTGAACCTTGGGCTGCTCGGTCCTCGTCTCACGAGATCTCACCATCGGAGGCAGGTCGTCCTCTCCCGGGAGGCGCGCCAGCAGGCCCCGCCTTCCGATCCCCGACAGCTCCTGCCGGCGCCCTGCCTACGGATCCCCGGTGCCCGCGCACCGTCGCGCCCGACCAGCAACCGATAAGTATATGCATATTCATATGTAGTACATGCCCAGCCGGAACATTGCCGTCCAGCGGGACGTCTACGAAGCGCTCCGGAAGGAGCGC
>JAVYSA010000017.1:0-30174 GCA_038729445.1 Thermoplasmata archaeon | reverse complement strand
GGATCACCGAGCCGGCCGATCAGGTCCATGCGGTGCTCGACATCGAGTACGGCCGGGGCGAGGAGTTCCACGTCGAGATCCGGGACCACGTCGTCACGATCAGGGCCCCCGACCGCGCGAAGTTCGACCCCGCATGGTTCGCCGCCAAGCCGAGGGTCGTCGACCGGATCCGGACCCGACTCTCCCCCAAGGCCGTCCGGTTCGTCGAGGAGTACGTGACCCCCGTCCCGGAGAAGGCGCCCGAGGGAGCCGCGACGCCCGCCGTTGCGGCCGAGGGAGCCGCCCCATCGACGACGGAACGAACCAACCCGATTTGAACCCGGGCCCGGTGCCCCCTCCGTGTCCCCGGAGGAATCCCCGTCTCCCCCGAGCTCCTCCCGGACGTTCGTCCTCGTGGCGTTCGCCGCCGGGGTCGTGATCGCCGCGGTCGTGGCGACCCTCGGGTTCTACGGCTATCTGGGCGCCGGCATCCCGTGAGCGCAGCGGCCGCCGGTTCGGATGGAGGCGGGATAAACCCCTGCGCGGTCGGCCCCGGGATGACCCCGTCCCGACCGGAGTCAGCCCCTAACCCGTACCTCGGCTGGATCGTGGGGGGAATCCTGATCCTGGCGGTCTTCGCGGTGATGGGGACGATCTGGTTCCTGGTCCATCCCCTCTGACCGGGGCCGGGATTCCGGCCACCGATACGCAAGGATCGCGCCGTCGGTCCGCACGGGAACCCAACCCGGGATCGGGTGCGCGTGGGAGACGATCCATGTGCCAGGCGCGACCTCCGCCTCGAGCTTGGGCCGGAGCCGGGCCATCGCCGACGGCCAGAGGAACGTGAGGATGACCCGGGCACCGGTGAGATCCGCGTCGAACAGGGACCCCCCCACGACCGTGAGCCGGGAGGGGTCCGGCAGGCGGCGGCGTCGCCCGCGGAGGATCGCCCGGCGGATCGGCTCGATCTCGACCGCGACCGCCCGGGCCCCGCGCTCCCGGACCGCCCGGAGGACCAGCGCGCCGCATCCCGCTCCCAAGTCCACGACCGTGTCGTCCGGGCCGACGCCGGCGATCGCGAGCATCGCCCGGGCCGTGCGCGGCCCGGTCGGCTCGAAGCCGGCCCCGGCCCAGAAGCTCCCGAAGAAGAAGTAGAGTGCAAACCCCGCGGCCGCGAGCCCGGCCACCGCCGCGAGCGGGGCCCCGCCGGCCATGGCCGCCGATCAGGGGCGGGACCGGGCCCGCCCCTGCCACCAGCGCCGGGCCGCGGCCTCGGGATCGATCTCCCGTTGGACCACCGGCTCGACCAGCCGCGGCAGCGACCGGTCCGTGTCGAGCTCGTGGTCGAACCGGTCCCGCAGGAGCCCCCGGATCTCGTTCATGAGCCGGCGGCGCTCGTCCTCGACCCGCCGGCCGGACTGCTCGAGGTGGCGCTCGTGGGCCTCGACAGCGTCCCAGAGCTCGGGGATCCCGGTCCCGGTGGCGGTCGAGGTCGCGACGACGGGCACCGGCCAAGCGGGATCCCGCGCGCCCAGGGCGGCCAGCTCGGAGAGGTCCCGCCGGGCCCGGTCGGCGCCCGGAAGGTCCGCCTTGTTGACGCAGAAGACGTCGGCGATCTCGAAGAGGCCGGCCTTGAGGGTCTGGACCTCGTCGCCGAGGTGTGGGACGAGCACGACCACGCTCGTCGTGGCGACCTCGCGGACCTCGACGTCGACCTGGCCGCTGCCGACCGTCTCCACCAAAACGGTCGCGAAGCCGCCGGCCTCGAGGAGGCGGACGGCTTCCCGGGTGCGCCGGGAGAGACCCCCGGTGTGGCCGCGGCTCGCCATCGAGCGGACGAAGACGCCCGGATCGTCCGGCGCGTGGTCGATCCGGATCCGGTCCCCCAGCACCGACCCGCCGGAGAAGGGGCTCGACGGGTCGACCGCCACCACCGCCACCCGCTCCCCGCGCGAGCGCAGGTGCGCGACGAGCGCCCCGATGAGCGACGACTTGCCCACCCCCAATGGCCCGGTGAACCCGACGACCTTCGCCCGGCCCGTCCGGGGGAAGACCGCCCGGAGCACCGCCCGCGCCCGCGGCTGATCGTTCTCGGCCTCCGTGATCAGGCGCGAGAGGGTCCGGCGGTCCCCTCCCTGGAGGGCGCGGACCGCCTCGGCGACGCCCTCCGGACGGCTCATGCGCCCCGGCCGGCGAGGCGACGGGCGGCGCTCACGATCGACTCGAGCGTGGCACCGGGGCCGAAGATCTCGCGCACCCCGAGGCGGCGGAGCCGGCGGGCATCCTCGTCGGGGATGATCCCGCCGACGAAGACCGGGATCGGCTCGCCACCGCCCTCCCGGAGGAGCTCGAGGACCCGGGGGACCAGGGCCATGTGGGCGCCCGAGAGGATCGACAGGCCGATGAGGTCGACATCCTCCTCCATCGCCGCCCGCACGATCGCCTCCGGGGTCTGGCGCAGGCCGGCGTAGATGACCTCCATGCCGGCGTCGCGCAGCGCCCGTGCGACGACCTTCGCGCCGCGGTCGTGGCCGTCGAGTCCCGGCTTCGCGATCAGCACCCGGATCGGGGTCTCCTTCCGCTTCGTGGCGGGCATTGCCGAACGGTCCGGGGAGACCGCGCGGACCCCAAAAGGCTAGCCCGCCCCCGGCGGGACGCCCGGCGCCGCCCTAACGGGCCAGCGCGACGGCCAGATCCCAGAGGAGGTTCCCCGCGACGAGCGCGACGCCCGCGCCGGCGGCGAGGAAGGCGACCATCGGGAGCTGCGGGGTGACCCGGACCGTCCGGATGCCCTCGCCCGCGAGCTCCTCGGCGATCCGCGCGCGGGCCGTACGGTCCTCCTCGGCCGTGGCAGCGCCAAGGAGGGCGCCGGTCCGCTCCGGCGGCAGCCCGACCGGCCAGACGAACCGCCGCGGAAGCTCCCGCACCGGCAGCGCGTAGGTCGAGAACGCACGGACCGTGGGTGCCTCCCCATGGAGCACGTTGTGCACCCCGAGTCCGACCGCCAGCGCGGCCACCATGATCGAGGCGTCCAGGAGGGCGGTCCATGCGAACGGGACGACCTCGAGGGCCCGGACGGCCGTGGCGGGGAGGGGAGCAAGCGACCAGGGGACGAGCGGAGCCAGCAGCCCCATCGCCACGACCGCGCGGACGTCGGCCCCTCCCCCGAACGCCCCGATCGCGAAGAGGGCCCGTCCCAGGATCGTCGCACCGGCGACGGCGGCCCCAGGGAGCGCCGCACCCGCGGCGCCGCCGGCGATCCCGAGCGTCGCCGCGACGGCCGCGGCCGCCAAGAGGCCGAGGTCCAGCGCCGTCTCGACCCTCGGCGCCCGCCGGGCGAGCGGGCTCCCCCCACCGACCAGTTGCGCCGCGGCGACCAGCGCCGGGACCCACCATGCGACGAGCCCCAGTGGGGGCCCCGAGGCGCCGAAGGCCCACCCGCCGAGGGCGAGGCCCGCCGCGGCGGCCGACCACCAGACGGGGTCGGGGACCTCGCGGAACGCGAGGTCGAAGCCGGCGCCGATGGCGAGGATCCCCGCGAGCAGGACGACGGCGACCGCCGCGGGATCGATCCCCATCCGGCCCCCGGCCATCGAGCCCGGCACGGGTAATAAGGGACGGGACGCCAAGGAAGGGCCGGAAGCTTTTCCTACCTCCGGCCGCTCGATCCCCCGTGTCCGCTCCGGCCGGGGACCCCGTCGCCGCGGCCGATCGCCCTCGGCCACCGCCCCGCCGGAGCCGGTGGCTCCCACCGGCGCTCGCGATCGTTGTCGGGGTGGCGGTCGCGACCGCGGCCTTCGCCGCCGCCGGAGGGCTCGCGCCGGCGCCCGCCCGTTCGTTCCCGGGTCCCCCGGACCCGGAGCCGACGTTCGCGGCAGCGGCGTCCGACGCGGCGCAGGTCGCCGGGAGCTATCCCGGGGGACCGTGGGCGCCCCTCGCGGCGGTCGCGATCGCGCTGCCGATCGCGGCGATCGAGAGCCTGGCGCCGCTCATCCAGAACCTGACCGGGAAGGCCGGATGCACGGTGACCCTGTCCGGGGCGGATGCGAACGAGCTCACGATCCCCTCGACCGGCTCGGCCGCCTCGCCCGGGGCCTCCTCGGCCTGGATCTTCCTCGAGGACAACGCCACGCCGGCGCTCCTCGTCATCGCGGTCCTTTCCGGCGAGGCCGTCCCCGTCTTCACCGCCACCGGGGGCGTCTGCGCCATCGCCCCCCTGGCCGCCCGAGCCCTGCCATCCGCCGGAACGGTCGACGACTCCTCCACGGCGGTCGGGCTTGCCGGTGGCGTCGGGGGCGACGCGTTCCTTGCCAACGCCTCGTTCGCCCTCCGCTCCTGGGGGATCGCCTGGCCGCGGATCCTGCCCGACCCGGTCTGGAACGTGACCTACGGCACCTGCACGCTGGGCGCCGGGAACGCGACCGCGGAGCTCTTCTCCGCGACGATCGACGCCGTCACCTCCCACGTCCTGACCCACGGCACCTATCAGGGAGCGTGCCCCATCAATCCCCTCTCCCTCCTCCCGATCGATGGGGGAGCCTCGGGGACCGGGACCTAGTCGGTCCGTCCGGTGAGACGCGGCGGGTGGCGGGCGCAGGTTCCGTGGGGCGGCCCCGAGGGAGGCGTTCGCCGCCGGCAAGCTATTTAAATATGGTCCCTCTGGCGCGCGGGCCAGAGAAGGAGCGCGATGGTCGAGTACAAGCTCGTGGTCTCCGACGCCGCCACCTCCTACGCCCGGACGGTCGGCGACCCGCAGTCCGCCGGCTTCCTCGGGAAGCGGATCGGCGAGACGGTCGGGGGCGAGCTCCTCGGGGCCCCGGGCTATACCTTCCGCCTCACCGGAGGGACCGACCGGAGCGGGTTCCCCCTGCGCCCGGATGTTCCCGGCGCGCGCCAAGTCCGCCTCTACGTCGGCGACGGGTTCGGGTTCTCCGCCCCCCGTCGGGGGATGCGCAAGCGCCGCACGTTCCGCGGCAACACGATCAGCGAGGAGACGGTCCAGATCAACCTGGTCGTGGAGCAGAGGGGCTCGAAGCCGCTCGCGGAGCTGTTGGGCGCGAGCGCGTCATGAAGGTCCCCCGGCAACCGGAAGTCAACATCGGGCTGGTCGGACACGTCGACCACGGCAAGACGACCCTGACCCAGACCCTCACGGGGGAGTGGACGGACCGGCACTCCGAGGAGCTCAAGCGGGGGATCTCGATCAAGCTCGGCTACGCCGACGCGGCGTTCTACCGTTGCCCGAACTGCCCGCCGCCTTCCGGCTTCAGCACCACCCCGACCTGCCCGAGCTGCGGGGGGGAGGCGCAGTTCCTTCGGGCCGTCTCCTTCGTCGATGCGCCGGGGCACGAGACCCTGATGGCCACGATGCTCTCCGGGGCGGCGCTGATGGACGGGGCGATGCTGCTGGTCGCCGGGAACGAGCCGGTCCCCCAGCCCCAGACGCGCGAGCACCTCTACGCCCTCGACATCATCGGGGTCCGCCGCGTGATCGTCGTCCAGAACAAGATCGATCTCCTGACCGCCGACCAGGCCCTTGAGAACTACCGGCAGATCCGGGAGTTCCTCGCGGGATCCCCCATCGCCGCCGCCCCGGTGGTGCCGGTGAGCGCCAACCACCGGGTCAACATCGATGCCCTGATCGCCCAGGTCGAGGAGACGATCCCGACGCCGCCAAGGGACCCGGCCAAGCCCCCCCTGATGTACGTCGCCCGTTCGTTCGACGTGAACCGTCCGGGGACCGTGCCGGCCGAACTGAAGGGCGGGGTCCTGGGCGGCTCGCTGCTGCAGGGGCGCCTCGCGATCGGGGACGAGATCGAGATCCGCCCCGGCTACGCCCAACCGACCGGCGGCCAGGTCGAGTCGATCCGGACGACGATCGTGAGCATCCAGGCCGGGGGGCAGGATTGGGAGCAGCTCCGCCCGGGGGGCCTCGCCGCGATCGGGACGACCCTCGACCCATCCCTGACGAAGGGCGACGGGCTCACCGGGAGGCTGGTCGGGACCCCGGGGACCCTGCCGCCGGTCAGCCAGAAGATCCGGCTTCGGGTCACCCTGCTCGACCGGGTCCTCGGCGCCCAGCGGGAGATCAAGGTCGAGAAGATCCGGACGAGCGAGACCCTCGCGGTCACCGTCGGCACGACCGTGGCACCGGCGAAGGTCACGAGCGCCCGCGGCGACGAGATCGAGCTGTCCCTCGGGCGCGCGGTCACGGTCTTTCCGGAGAGCCGCGTCGCGATCTCGCGACGGCTCAACGCCTGGCGGCTCATCGGCTACGGGATCGTCCAGGGAGGGGCGAAGTGAGGTCGGATTTCCTCGAGATCCTCCGCTGCCCGGTCTGCCGCGGGACCCTGATGCTGGCGACGCGGCGCGCGGAGGGCGAGGAGATCGTCGAGGGGACGCTGACCTGTCCGGCGTGCGGCCGGACCTATCCGGTCGAGGACGGCATTCCGGACCTCCTGCCGCCCGAGGATCGGGACTAGCGGGTCCGGCCCGGACGGAGGAGGACGGCCCGTGCCGGCCCCCCATCTCCATCGGCGATGCGGAGCGGGAGGCAGCGCAGCTCGTACCGCCCCGGGGGCGCGGCGGCGAGGCGGAGCCCCTCGAGGATCAGGGCCCCCCCTCCCAGGACCGCGTGGTGGACCGGAAACGTTCCGCTCGGGTCCCGTTCGATCGACAGCGAGTCGATCCCGATCAGGTCGACTCCCCGCGCGAGGAGCGCCTGGGCCCCCTCCGGAGAGAGGGCCGTGTAGTCGGGGAAGAACGACGGGCTCTCCTCCCATCGGCGGGAGTTCCGGGTGCGCAGGAGGAG
The DNA here is from genome assembly GCA_038729445.1 of Thermoplasmata archaeon. GTDB lineage: Archaea > Thermoplasmatota > Thermoplasmata > Lutacidiplasmatales > UBA184 > Lutacidiplasma. The sequence continues at coordinate 23,384 of JAVYSA010000017.1, read as the reverse complement.
CCGCCGGGTCCCCCTCGGGACGGAGGCGAGGTGCGCCGGCCCGATCCGCTCGACCCCATCGGGAATCCGCAGCACCCGGCAGGGGCCGTTGAGCCGGCGCAGGTCGACCCGGTCGATCGGGTCCCCCCCCTCGAGGAAGTGGACGGGGGGGTCGACATGGGTGCCGGCGTGGGTCCCGAGCGAGATCCGCGAGACGTTGTAGCCGTCCCCGCGGGCCAGGGAACGGACCGGCTCCCCGGCGAAGAGGGGATCGCCCGGGAAGGCGGCCATCCCGACCGCCAGGGGCATCGAGATGTCGATCGGCCGCGCCATGGCGTCGGACGGCGCCGGAGGCCTAAAAGGGGAGCGGCAGGGATCTCCTCCCGGTCCCCGCCGGGCCGCCTGCGCCTCGAGACGAAGGGTTAAGGGCGATTCCGGAGGAGAGGAGTCCGTGGCGCCGCGTCGTCCGCGCGATCCCCCGGTCGATGAGGAGGACGACGGGGAGCACGACCTCTCGGACGAGGAGGACGAGGCGCCGGACGACGACCGCGAGGACGGCGAGGATGGGGGGGGGGACGGGGAGGAAGACGACGGGGCCGCGCCGGAGGAGGAAGAGGACGGGACGGCGGAGCGTCGGCGCGCCCCGCCGTCCGCGCGGCGCGCGGCGTACCGGGTCCGCCGCCTCCCACCCCGCCCGATCCGCCGGGCCTCCGCCCGCCCCCTCCGACGGTGGCGCCGGGAGGCCCCCGAGGAGGAGGACGAGGAGGATGCCGAGGCCGAGCTCGAGGCGGCGCAGCGGGAGTTCCTCCGGGCGAAGGCGGCGGCCGCCCACCCTCGGGCCCGCTACTGGCGGTTTCGCGACTCGTTCTGGTTCGGCCCCGTCGTGGCCGTGCTCGTCCTGGCCGTCCTCCTGGGCAGCCTCGTGGCGGTGACCGGCAACTGGCCTCCGGCCTACGTGATCCAGTCGGACAGCATGCAGCACGGCCCGGGCGACGTGATCGGCGTCATCAACACCGGGGACATCGTCTTCGCCCAGAAGGTCCCCGTCTCGTCGATCGTGCCCTACGTGGTCGGGATGCTCCGGGGGTACGCGACCTACGGGGAGTACGGCGACGTCCTGATCTACCTTCCGGACGGCCAGGCGGCCACGCCCGTGATCCACCGGGCCCTCGTCTACATCGACTACAGCCCGTCCAACGGGACCTACTCGGCGCCGTCGCTCGCCGGCCTCCCGTGCGGGGCCTCCGCGGACGCGGTCTACCGTGTGAGCGGAAGCCCGACCGGCTGCGGCGCCCAAGACCTCCGCTCGGGGGAGACCCTCCAGCTCCTCGGCGTCGGATGGCGCTCGGCGACGGTGAACATCTCGGTCGGGGCCGGGACCCTCGGGACGCACTCCGGGTTCGTGACGATGGGCGACTACAACCTCGCCAACCGCTCCTGCTCGGCCTCCTGCTTCGGCATCACCGACCAGGCCGACGGGCTCAGCCAGCTGGTGGAACCGTCCTGGATCCTCGGCGTCGCGCGGGGGATGCTGCCGTGGTTCGGTGCCCTGCGGCTCGCGCTCGAGGGCGACGCGGCAAGCGTCCCGGCCGCCTCCTGGGCGTTCCTCGCCGTGTCGGTGATCGGCTTCCTCCTCGCGGCCTTCGCGCTCCACTACGCCTGGAGCTCGTTCCGCCCCGCGGATCCGCGCCGGGCCGCCGCCACGGGCGAGGGCGACGACGAGCCCTGGGCCCCACCCCGCCGATCGTTCTGGGCCCGGTTCCGCCGCTCCGGCGAGGACGACCGCGGACCCGCGGAGGGGACGCGACGGCGCGCCTCCTCCCGGCCGAGGCCGGAGCGCGCGGAGCCCCGTCCGGGACAGTCCCACCCCTCCCTCCGCCGGGGCCGTCCCCGCCCGTCGATCCGGCGCGGATCGGCCGAGACCCGGCGACCGGAGCCGCAGCGGAGGCGCCGGGCCGACCCGGCCGACGACGGCCTGTAGCGTCGGTCCCCCGGGCGGCGGCCCAATCCTTTTAGGGGAGGGGCCCGTCGCGCCGCCCGGCCGGAGACCGCCATGCACGTTGTCGGAGGACGGGCGTCGACCGATCTCGCCGAGCGGATCTCCCGCGAGCTGGGGAACGCCCCCTTCGGCGTCCCGTTCGTCAAGCGGTTCCCGGACGGGGAGGTCTACCTCCGCGTGGGGGGCCAGTTCCAAGGGGAGGACGTCGTCGTCGTCCAGTCGACCCGCACCGACGAGGACATCGTCGAGCTCCTCCTGCTTGAGGATGCCGTCCGGGAGGGCGGCGCACGCCGCGTCTTCGTCGTGATCCCGTACTTCGGCTACGCCCGGCAGGACCGCCGGTTCTTTCCGGGCGAGCCGGTGAGCTCGCGCGCGATGGCGCGGCACGTCGAGCTCGGCGCCGACCTCGTCATCACGGTCGACCTGCACTCCCCCCTGACGCTGACCCACTTCACGAAGCCGGTGTTCGAGGCGAGCGCCATCCCCTCCTTCGCCCGGCAGCTGCGCCAGCGGCCGATCGACCTCCTCGTCTCGCCGGACAAGGGCGGGGCCGACCGGGTCCGGCGCCTCGCCGAGATCCTCGGCCGCCCGTGGATGGCGCTCGAAAAGCGCCGCATCGACAGCGAGCACGTCGAGCTGCGCGTGCCGGACGGGGCGGCCGGCTCGTTCGCCGGAAAGCACGTGACGATCTTCGACGACGTCATCTCGACCGGCGGCACCGTCGTGGAGGCGGCCCGGCTGCTCCGCGACCAAGGCGCCGGCGCCATCACCGCGGCGTGCACCCACGGCCTCTTCCTCCGCGACGCGTTCGAGCGGATCAAGGCCGTGACCGACGCCATCTATGCGACCGACACCCTGGCGAACGGCGCGCTCAAGGTCTCGGTGGCGCCCGACATCGCCCGGGTCCTCGAGCGCGAGGGGAGGGCGGCCGGAGGCCTCCCCCCGGGATGACCGCCCCGCGATCCGCCCTCGGCGCGCCCCGCGCGGAGCTCGAGGCGCTGGTCGCGGGCGTCCGCGGGGCGCTGCGGGAGCGGGGCGAGTCCCCGGGCCCCGACTGGGTGGAGGAGGCCGTCGCGGGACTCTCCACGGGGTCCCTCTCCGGATGGTACTTTCCGGAAGGGGATCCCGGCGGGGCGGGCATCGCCATCGGCTCCCTCCGCCGTGGGATCCTGTCGGCTCATGTGCATGTCGAGGGGGGCCCGGACCCCCCGGGGCGGGCGATCGAGCTCCTCACCGCCCTCCGTGCGGAGCTCTTCCCGCGGGCCCATCGGTTGGTCGCCGGATTCACCGGCCTCAGCCGCGAGGGGGAGGAGGAGATCGGACGGCGCCTCGGCGGACGGGGATCCGCGGCGCTCGTCACACGGATCGCGATGGAGCGGCCGATCGGCGAGCGGGACGCCGAGCCGCTCGGGGGGACCCCGGCGGGGACGGTCCATATGGCGATCCGCTCCGTCCCGCGGGAGGCCCTCGCCGAGCTCGACGGACAGGCGTTCGCCGGCACGCCGGACGAGCAGCTCGTCGGCCGCGACCGGACGGAGATCCGCCGGAACCTCGACGAGATCCTCGAGGGGCGGTTCGGCCGGGTGATCGAGGAAGCCTCCACGACCCTGGTCACCGTGCCCCCCGGGGAGCTCGTCGCGGGCCTGTTGACGGCGGAGTGCAACCCGCGGCAGGCGATCTTCCTCGACCTCATGGTCTCCCCCGCTCACCGCCGGCGGGGCTACGGACGGTATCTGCTCCGCTGGGGGTTCCGGGCCCTCTGGTCCCTGGGTTACTCCTCGGCACGGCTGTGGGTCACGGAGGCCAACCGATCCGCCCGCTCCCTCTACGAGGCGGAGGGGTTCCGCCCGACCGCGACGGCCCTGGTCTACCGGGAGACCGGTGGGTCCGATGGACAGCCGCAGTCGGGCTGATGCGGGCACGACCGGGCCATCCACGCCGGGCACGCCGGCATCGAGCGGGGATCGGCGGGGCCCCCCGGCCGGGAGAGCGCCGCCACGATGGCCCGCCACCGGCGCATCACGGGTCCCAGGTCCGGGAATCGGTACCGGTAGACCCGGGCCGCCTCCGCCGGGTCCGTGGTCCGGGTCCGCCCGAGGACCAAGAGGGCCTCCCGCGCGCCGACGGCCGCGCACCGAACGCCGAGCTCCCACGTCGTATGGGGAGTGTCGCGCGCGAGGGACTCCGGCGTCGGCGCGCGGTAGGTCTGACGGACCCGGAGGAGGTAGGGGATCCCGTCCCAGGTATCCACCGGTCCGGGAGCCCAGTCGCTCCGGGGCGGCGCCGCCGCGAGGGCGCCGAACGGCTCCCCGTCCAGGGCGGCCCAGAGGCGCTCCTTCATTGTCGGATCCCGAGCGGGGGCCTCTCCCCCCGGTGCTCCCACCCGGCCCGGATCGGCCCGATCCATGAGCGTCCGCCGCGGAAAGACCAGGTCGGCGTACCCGTCGATGGCGGAGGGCACCGGCGGAGGGATCCGCGAGGCCAGCCGGGTCCACGTCTCCTCGACCTCCGGCCGCGGGGCCGCCGGAGGGAGACCGTCCAGGAGCTCGAGCGGATCCGGCGGTTCCGTCCCCCGGCAGTCGCAGATCCCCGCCTGCTGGAACTCGCAACCCCGGGCGAACCACGCGCACCGGGGCAGGACCGACGGATCGCGGGCGGCCGCCGCCGCCCGGATCCGGTCGGCCCGGCCCTCCACGAGGGCCCGTCGGCGGTTCGGATCCGGTACCGCGAGCTCGGCGACGTCGAATGCGGGACCCCCATCGTCCAGCGAGGTTGTGCGATGGGCGATCCACCCCCGCGAGGCGCCGGTCATCGCGCAGTAGGCGACCAGCTGGACGAGCGCCCAGGGGCGACTCTCCCTCCACGACTCGGGCGACGCCCGGCCCGCGCCGGACTTGAGCTCGACCGGAAACCCGATCCAGCCGTCGATCCTCCCGGCGATCCCCCGCACGCGCACCCGGACCTCGATCCGGGCCTCCGGGCCGAGCAGGGCCGGCAGGATCCGATGGGCAACGATCCCCCGTTCGGCCGCCTCCGGTCGGGGGAGCGGGGGAGATCCGGCCCGAAGCCGCCAGTAGCCGCCGCGCGGGTTGAAGAGGTCGGTCACGCGGAGCGTCGGGGGGGGCGGAGGGCCCTGAAGGCGCCGCACGAGACGGGCCGTGCGGTCGGTGTCCTCCGTGATCTCGACCGGCGGGGCGGAGTCGCTGCCGGTCGGACCCACCGTCGCCACCTCGCCCCCCCAGCCCCGTCCGTGGGCCCGAGGGGGAAGGGGGCGGCAGAACAAGAATCCTATACCCCTGGGACCCTCCCGGGCCAATGGCCCCGACCGGTCGAGGCCCGCTGATCGTCGGGAGCGGGATCGCCGGTCTCTTCGTCGCGCTCCGGCTCCGCGAATTGGGGCTTCGGCCGACGGTCGTCACGAAGTCGCGGCTCGCGGAATCGAACACCCGCTATGCCCAGGGGGGGATCGCGGCGGCCGTGGGCCCGGACGACTCCCCCCGCCTCCACTGGGCCGACACGATCCGCGCCGGGGCGGGCCTCGTCGACCGGAGGGCCGCCCGGCTCCTCACGGAGGAGGCGCCCCGCCGGATCGCCGACCTCGTCCGGTTCGGCGTCGCCTTCGACACCGCCGACGGCGTCGTCGCGCTCGGCCGGGAGGCGGCCCACTCCCGGGCCCGGGTCCTCCATGCGGGAGGGGATGCCACGGGCCTCTCGATCGAGACCGCGCTCCGGGCGCGCGCGATCGCGGAGGGGATCGAGGTCCGGGAGCGCACGGTCCTGCGCGCGCTGGTCCCGGGGCGTTCCTCCCGCGGGATCGGGGCGGTCGTCTCGGCGCCCGACGGCTCCGCGGCCGAGGAGCTCGCCGCCCGCCCCGTGGTCCTCGCGACGGGCGGGGCCGGAGGGCTCTACCGCAACAGCTCGAACCCCTCGATCACCACCGGAGAGGGGCTCTCGATCGCGTTCCGGGCGGGCGCGGAGCTCGCCGACATGGAGTTCATCCAGTTCCATCCGACGATCTTCACCCGCCCCGGGTCGCCGCCGCTCCTGATGACCGAGGCGTTGCGGGGGGAGGGCGCTGTCCTTCGCAACCAAAGCGGCGAGCGGTTCCTCCTCCGCTACACCCCCCAGGGGGAATTGGCGCCCCGCGACGTGGTCAGCCGGGCGATCGTCCTCGAGCTCCGCCGCACGGGGACCGACCACGTCGACCTCGACGCCACCGGCATCGGGCGAGACCGGCTGTTCGGCCGGTTCCCGACGATCTGCCGCTTCCTGCTCGACCACGGAATCGACCCGAGCCGCGACCCGATTCCCGTCGCCCCGATGGCCCACTACACGATCGGGGGGGTCCGGACCGACCGGGAGGGCCGGACCTCCCTTCCGGGCCTGTACGCCTGCGGCGAGGTCGCCGCCACCGGTGTCCACGGCGCGAACCGCCTGGCGAGCAACTCCCTGCTCGAGGGGATCGTCTTCGGGGAGCGGGTCGTCCGGCAGATCCGGTCCCCCCACCCTGCGACGATCCCCCCCGCCCGGCGGTGCCTCGGGCTGCTCTGGCCGCCGCCGACGGTCCCGGAGGGACCGGAAGCCACCGGGCCGGCGGCGATCGCGCTCGTTCGCCGGACGCTCTGGGAGGAGGTCGGCATCCTTCGGGACGAGGCCGGACTCTCCCGCGCCCTGGCGCGGTTCGTGGATCTCGCGGGCCGGCTCGAGCCCGAGACCGGCGGCCCGGAGCGTCCCGACCGGTCGGCCCATGCGGTCACCACCGCCTACCTCATCGCCCGCGCGGCCTGGGAACGGCGGGAGAGCCGGGGGTGCCACCAGCGGACCGACTTCCCGCACCCGCGGCCCTCGTGGCGGCACCATATCAGCATCCGTCGGACCGGCCTTGCGGCCTAGTCAGGTTTATCCTCGGACGGGCTCGGCCGGGACGATGGCGGACGGACCCACGGAGGAGGATCGCGCGATCCAGGAGGCGGCCCGGGCGTTCGTGCGGCGCTCGGTCGCCCCCATCGCCGACCGGATGGATCGGGAGGACTGGTTCCCGCGGGAGATCTTCCGGGCGCTCGGCGCCGAGGGGTTCCTCGGCATCACGGTGCCCGAGCGGTGGGGCGGCCTCGGCCGGTCCTACCTCGCGCAGGCGCTCGTCCTGGAGGAGATCGCGCGGGTGAGCCCGGCGCTGGCCCTCAGCGTCGGGGCGCACTCCAACCTGATGGTGGACAACCTCGCGCGCAACGGGACCGACGCCCAGAGGGACCGCTACCTGCCCTCGCTGGTCCGGGGAGAGGCGATCGGGGCGCTCGCGCTGACCGAACCCGGCGCGGGATCCGACGCGGTGGGCCTGAGGACGCGGGCCCGGCACGAGGGATCGGGCTACCGCCTCGACGGCTCGAAGCAGTTCATCACGAACGGGCCGGTCGCCGACGTCCTGCTCGTCTACGCGAAGACCCGGCCCGAGGCGGGGGCGCACGGAATCACCGCCTTCCTCGTCGAGCGGGGGGACCCCGGCTTCTCGGTCGCCCGGTCCCTGGACAAGATGGGGATGCGGGGCTCGCCGACCGGGGAGCTCGCGTTCCAGGACCTTCGGATTCCGGCCGATCGCCTGGTCGGGGAGGAGGACCGGGGCGTTGCGGTGATGATGAGCGGGCTCAACGTCGAGCGGGCCGTCCTCGCGGGGATCCCCCTCGGAATCCTCGAGGAGTGCCTCGCCCGGTCGATCGAGTACGCGCGGACGCGGGAGCAGTTCGGGCAGAAGATCGGGACCTTCGAGCTGGTCGCGGCCAAGATCGCCGACATGTGGACCCATCTCGAGGCCGCGCGCGGGCTCGTCCATGCCGCCCTCGCCTCCGTCCAGCGGGACAAGCGCTCCGCGCGGGCCAGCGCCGCCGCCCTGACCTACGCGAGCGAGGCGTCGACGCGGGCCGCCCTCGACGCGATCCAGATCTGGGGGGGCTACGGCTACATGCGGGACGTCCCCCTGGAGCGCCTCGCCCGGGACGCCAAGCTGCTCGAGATCGGGGCCGGCACCAGCGAGATCCGGCGCCTGGTCGTGGCGCGGGAGCTCCTCGACCTGCCCCCGGGGCCCAAGGCGTGACGCGGATCGACCCCCGCCACCCCCGCTACGCGAGCCTGAGGGTCCGCGCCGGCCTCGCCTCCGCCGCCCGCGAGGGGATCGTTGTCCCCGAGGGCCTGATCGCCCACGGTCGCGGGGAGGCGTTCGACTACCTCCTCGGCGAGCGGACGACCCCGAGCGCCCGGCGCGCGGAGCGGATGGCCGCCCGCTGGCTCTGGGCCGCCCGTCGGCCCGTGATCAGCGTCAACGGGAACGTCGCGGCGCTCGCGGCCGACCGGATCGCCGCGCTCGCCCGGGCGCGCCCCGGCCTCCGCGTCGAGGTCAACCTCTTCCATCGGACCCCGGGCCGGGCCCGCGCGATCGCCGACCGGCTCCGCCGGGCGGGTGTCCGGGAGGTCCTCGGGGTCCGGCCCACCGCGCGGATCCGGGGCCTCCCGTCGGACCGGGCCGCGGTCGACCGCGGGGGGATCGCGCAGGCCGACCTGGTCGTCATCCCGCTCGAGGACGGCGACCGTGCCGAGGCCCTCCGCCGCCGGGGCGCGCGGATCGTCGCGATCGACCTCAACCCGCTGTCCCGGACCAGCCGGCGCAGCCACCTTCCCATCGTCGACGAGCTGGGCCGGGCGCTCGCCCGGATCGCGGAGGAGCTCCCGCGGGTCCGCCCGCACCGGATCGGCACCGGGAGGTTCCCCGCCTTCGACGCCGCCGCGGCGCGGGCCGCGGCGCTCGCTACGATCGGCCGGTTCGCCCACCGGCGGGTCCGGCGGGCGGCGGCGCCGGCGCGGGGATCTCCTCGAGCGGGCGCACGAGCCGGCCGGCGACCTCCTCGAGGAAGAGGCGGTCGCTCTCGTCGAACGCCCCGACCGTGACGCCGTCGATGTCGATCTCGCCGGCGGGATTCCCGTCGCGCCGGATCGGGACGACGATCTCCGACCGGGTCTCCCGGAAGCAGGCGAGGTACTCCGGCGCCTCGCGCACGTCCGCGACGACGATCGACCGGTCCTCCCGGACCGCGCGGCCGCACAGCCCGCGGTCGATCGGGATCCGGACGTGCTCGGTCGGCTGCTCCCCGTCCCAGGCGACGAGGTCGAGCCACGCCCCGTCCCGTCGGTAGACGCCGACCCAGGAGTACGCGGGGAAGGAGGCGCGCAGGTAGCGGCAGACCTCCTGGAGGGCCGACGATCCATGGAGCCGCCCGACGATCGCCTCGATCTGGAGGAGCGCGGGGACGCGCTCCCGCTCACGGACGGTCATTGGCCCGGCGCCCGCGTCGCGGGCGGAGGAGGGGGAGGCGCCGAGGGGGAGAGTTTCCCCCGGGGCGGGGCGTCCGCGCCCGGCGTTTGAACTCCCGAGGCGTTTCCGCCACGAGCTTTCCAGACTCGCGCCGTACCGGTCTGAGCCACCTCGGCACGCTCCCCTCCCCCGGAGAGACCGGACCGATAAGGTTACCGGAGGGGATCCGCCGTCGCGGGGCGGTCCGCGCCGGCGGGCGACCAGCCGCAGGCGGGACAGCCGATCGCGCGCCGCTCACCGGGGATCGGGTAGTCGCACTCGGGGCACGGGGCCCCCTCGGCTCCCGACAGGGGAAGGCAGTCGAAGCAGCAGTTGCCTCGCCGGTCGTCGGGGAGGGCCACCAGCTCCTTCCCGCAGAAGACGCACCGGACGAACCGTTCCTCCGCGCTCGCAAACGCTCGCTGGTCGGCGAACACGAGCATGGGCGGGTCTCGACCGTGCGGCCCTACATAAGGGCTCGCTCGGCCGAACGGCCCGACGGCCCCGCCGGGCCCTCCGGCGGCCTTCAGGGCTCCCGCCAGTGGGCCTTCCATGCCGCGAGCGCGAAGAGCCCGGCGGTGAACCCGACCAGGACCGCCCAGTCGACCGCCGTGGTGGCCAGGTCGAGCCGCACGAGGCCGCTGGCCGCCTGCACGAGCTGGCCGGCGTAGGTGGTCGGCGAGAGGTAGGCGAGCGCGCGGGCCCACGCCGGCAGGGCCGTGATCGGGTAGTAGACCGGCGGGACGACGCTCAGGCCCAGCGAGATCAGGGGGCTGTACATCCACGTCTCGCGGACGTCGGTGAAGTAGGTCGCCAGCGTGAAGCTGAGCGCCGTCGCGAACCCCCAGACGAGGAGGAGGGTCGCCGCGAGGACCGCCGCGCCGGGAAGGGTCGCCCAGCCGCCGACGACCCAGAGGACCACGAAGACGGCGAGCCCGGGCGAGGAGTAGACGAGCTCGCTCAGGGCCATTCCGGCGATGTAGCTCGGCGCCTCCACCGGCGAGGCGACGACGATGTCCTGGAACTTGAGGTCGTTGCGGTAGTGGGTGAGGTCGCCCTGCAGTCCGGTGCCGATGCTGAGCATCGTCAGGACCATCCCGCCGGTGACGCCGAACGGGAGGTAGGCGCCGTTCGAGGCGATGGTGAGGAAGAAGAGGAAGGCGAGCGGCGACGAAAGGATCGACAGGAGGTAGAGCGGCTGCGTTCGGATCGGCACGATCCCGTTGAGCTGCACGAGCGCCGCGATCGAGCGCCACCGGTGGCGCGCGCTCATCGGAGCGGCTCCCCGCCCGTCTCGTCGGGCCGGTCCTCGGCGTCGTCCCCGGCGATCGGGCGGCCGACGATCTCGAGGAAGAGATCCTCGAGCGTGACCGGGCCCAGGCTGAGGCGGTGGCCGTGAGCGAGCCCCCACCGGGCGAGCTCGCGCGCGTCGGATTCCCGGGCGAAGACGAGGTGGCCGCCCTCCACGGGGCTCACCCGGCCGTACGAGGAGAGGATCTCGGGCGGGACGGCGCCCTCGATCACGACCCGGTAGGGGTAGGGCATCCGGGCCCGCAGGTCCTCCGGTGCCCCGCTCAGGACCAGGCGGCCCCGCTCGATCAGTGCGAGCCGGGCGCTCAGCGCCTCGGCCTCGTCAAGGTAGTGCGTCGTCAGGACGATCGTCCGGGCCTCGCGGTTGGCCCGCCGGATCGCGTCCCAGACCTGCCGCCGGGCGATGGGATCGAGCCCCGTGGTCGGCTCGTCCAAGAAGAGGAGCTCGGCATCGGAGGCGAAGACCATCGCGACGAGGGCCCGGCGACGCAGGCCTCCCGAGAGCCGGGAGACGACCGTCCGGGCGTGGGAGGCGAGATCGAGCTCCTCGAGGACGCGGGCCGTCCGGCGGCGGGCCTCCGCCGGTTCCATCCCGCGGATCTTGAGATAGAGGTAGACGACCTCGTGGACCGTCAGGAAGTAGAGTGGACGCGACTCCTGCGGGATGCAGGCGATCCGGGACCGGACGGCCCGGGGCTCGCGCATGACGTCGTGCCCGAGCACCTCGAGCCGGCCCGCGGTCGGCTCGAGCTGGGTCGACGCGATCCGCACGAAGGTCGTCTTGCCGGCCCCGTTCCGGCCGATCAGCCCCACGGTGATGCCGGCGGGAACCTCGAGATCGACCTCGTTTAGCGCCCACGCGATCGCCGACGGATAGCGCTTGGAGAGGCGCTCGGCGCGGAGCACGACCGCCATCCCCTGCCTTCCCTCCCGCGGCCCCGGCCGGAGCGACCCGACGGCGCTAGCTCAGGATCTCGTCGAGCCGCCCGAGCGCGACCCCACGTCGGATCTCCTGGGCGATCCGCCGGCCCATCGAGAGCCCTGGCGCGACCAGGTCGGAGTACGGGCTCCCGCTCGGATAGAGGTTCGTGCCCGCGACGATCCGCGTCGAGATCTCGAAGACCTTGTACTCCAGCTCCTCGGTCATGATCCCCTCGAGGCAGAACGGCCCGACCATGCCCCCGAAGAGATCGATCGACTTCTCGACGATCCGGGCGGCGATCTCGAACAGGTCGGGGAGCAGCGACTCCCGGAGGACGACCGGGACGTTGCCCGTGACGACGAACGTCGGCCGGATCCCCGCCCGGTGCAGCTCCTCCTGGGCGCCGAGCTTGTAGAGCTCGTCGATGTTCGCCTCGTCCCGCCGGTCCATCCCGAGCAGCTCGATCGACCCGGGGCCGGCCCGGTAGCCGTGGTCGGAGAGCGGCGAGTAGAAGAAGTGCGCGTAGTAGCGCGTGCCGAGCACGTACTCCTGGATGACGTAGGGTCCCGTGGGCTGGAACTCCTCGAGGGCCTTCGCGTTCTTGGCGAGGAAGAACCCCTTGCCTCCCTTCGCGCCGTAGTACTTCACGATCACCGGTCCATCGATCTCGCTCGGGTCCTCGTACCGCCGCGGCATCGGCACGTGGGCCTGCTCGAGCCACTCGCGCTCCTTGCGCCGGTCCGACTCCCACCCGATGACCGCGCGGTTCCCGAAGACGGGGACGTCCATGCGGGCGAACCGCTCGGGACCGACGTACTCGACGAACGACCCGTGCGGGATCACGATCGCCCCCTCCTCCTTGAGCTGGGGCCCGAGCGAGGGAAGCTCCTCGACCCTCGGCACCGACAGGAACCGGTCCGGCCGCGCGAGCGGGAACGCCTCGTAGACCCGGGACGGCGGGCCGATCGACAGGCCGATCGACGGCAGCCCCTCGGTCCGGGCCCCGTGGAAGATCTGCAGCGACGAGTGCGAGCAGAGCGTTGCGATCGCCGGCCGTTCCTTGCCTTCCAGCCCCGCGCGGCGGGCCGGAGTCGAGAGAGATATCCCCATATGGCCGCCTAGCGCGGTCGACTCATATCCCTTGCTGCCGAGGACCCGAATCGTCGCCGTCCGGAGGGTTCTCGTCGAGCTCCCAGTACCACCGGACCCGGCGGCGCCCGCTCTCCGCGAGGCGGCGGCGGACCTCGATGGGCACCGAAGGATCCCGCAGCATGCGGCGGATCCGGGCCGCGCGGTCGGCCGGCGAGGCCTCGAACGCCGCCGGCCCGTCCTCCGGCCGCATCGGAGGGTACTCCCAGAGAGCCTCCCGGCGCCTCAGCGCGACGACCCGGCTCCCGGGGACGCGGTGGACCCCCGCCCGCTCCGCTGCCCGGTGGAGGTCGGCGGCCGCCTGCGCGAGCTGCCGCTCCAGCGCCCGCTCCTGCTCCCGGAGCGAGGCGAACCGGTCGACCAGGGCGCGGAGCCGCTCGGCCTCCTCCGGCGGGACGGGGCGGAACTCCGGGCAGAGGGACTGGAACTCGCAGCGGCGGCACGGGCGCCCCGGCGTGGGATCGAACGCCTCGGTCCGGATCCCGTCGGAGACCTCCCCGAGCGTCTGGTGGAGGCCCTCGAGCGCGTCCTTCGAGCGCGGCGGGGAGCGCAGGGGGGTCAGGGACCGCAGGTGGTACAGGGTCAGCCGCTCCACCGGGAGCGCGTAGTTCTTCTCGACCAGGACCTGGTAGAGGGCGAGCTGGTCGGAGCGCTGGGCCTCGTCGGCGGCAAGCTCCCGGCTTGTCTTGTAGTCGACCACCTCGAGCCCTCCCGACGCCGTCCGGTCGATCCGGTCGAGATAGCCGTGGATCGGGATCCCGTCCCAGGAGGCCTCGAGGTGCTCCTCGACGGCGATCGGCTCGGGCGGCGACCGGCGCAGCGACCGGACGAACCCGACCAGCATGTCGGCGCCGAGCGCCCGGTAGCGGGACTCCTCCTCGGGTCCGGTGAACCCCTCGCTCGACCAGAGCCGGTCGTAGAGAGCGAGGACCTCCTCCTCCGGAGGGATCGGATGGGCAGGGCCGGCCCCCCCACCGGTGGCGGCCCGCTCGTACTCGTCGAGCGTCCGCTGGGGAATCCCGCCGTCGCCCCGGCGCGGTGCCGGGCGGACGAGGGGTCGCACCGCGGTCTCCAGGACCGCGTGGATCGTCCGGCCGAAGGTGAAGTACCCGCGGGGCGCCTCGGAGAGGCGGTCGACATAGAGGAACTTCCACCGCAGCGGGCACTCGAGGTAGGTGCGGACCGACGAGTAGCTGAGCGTCGGCGGGGTCGGCACGCCCACCGTCAGCCGGTCGCCCCCTTAGGCATTGTGGCGCCGACGAGGGCCGCCGCGCCGGCGCGCCGCCGGCTCAGTGGCCCGCCGCCGACGCGTCGGTCGGGAGGGAGTCGCGGTCGGCCGACGGCGGCTCGCCGTCGGGCAGCGCGATCCTCGCCTGGGGGTTCGCGAGGTTCTTCGGCAGGCCCAGCAGGTCGAGGAGCTCCTTGTAGTGGTTGCGGATCGTCACCGGCGTGACGTTCGCGACCGCCGCGATCCGGTCCTGGCTCCGGGGCTCCCCCATGAGGTTCGAGGCGATGTAGATGATCGTGGCGAGGATCCCGTTCGGCAGCACGCCGCTGGTCGAGTAGACCTGCTCGACCTGCTCCAAGAGCTGGAGGACCTTCGCCCGGACCTCCTTCGAGAGGTTGAGGTCCTGCGTGAACCGGACCAGGTAGTCGCGCGGCTCGACCGGCTTCAAACCCAGCTTGAGCTCCCTCGCGAGCAGGGTGTAGGCCCGTCCGACCTCGATCTTGGTCGCCTTCGAGTGCGTGATGATCTCCTTCATGGTCCGCGGCACGTGGCACTGCCGGCAGGCCGCATAGACGCTCGCGGCGACCAGCGCCACGATCTTCTTGCCGCGCGTCGCCTTGTGCTCGAGCGCCCGGCGGTAGATGTAGGTCGCCGACTCCTTGACCTCCCGCGAGAGGCCGAGGACGCCGGCGAGGCGGTTGAGCTCCCCCAGGGCGACCACGAGGTTGCGCTGGTGGGTGCGGGCCGCCCGCAGGCGATGGTTGAGCTTGCGCAGATGGTAGAACTTGAGCGAGGTGTTGCGCGAGAGGCTGTTGCCCTGGAAGTCGCGCGTCGGGACTCCGATCTCGCTGAAGAGCCCCTTGTCCGGCATCAGCGGCGAGATCACCGGGCCCCATCCCCGGGCCTCCCGGCCGGTGTCCTCCTTGCTCCCCCGCTGGCCCCGATCGCTCACGAGGGCGCTCTGGTCGACCACGAGGCCACAGTCGGCACAGACGATCTCCCCGCGGATCTCGTCCCGAATGAGGTGCGACGAGCCGCAGTTCGAGCAGACCTCCTCCGCGGGGCCACCGGCCGCCCCGGGCGGGGTGCCGGCCGCGGCGGCGCCCGACGGCTCTGCAGGGGCTCCCGCCGAGGGGCGAGGAGTGTTCGGCCGGGGGCGGCTCGCGGGCCGAGAAGAGGTCGATGGCTTCATACGGGGAAGGAAACAAGCGAGGCAGTAGTATAAAACGCTTTGCCCCACGACTGTAGCGAATGTAACTACACACATTCCGCCGGAGAACCAAGGCCCCGACCGCCTCGCTTCGGCCCGCATCTGGCGCGTGCCGCCGGCGGACCCCGAGGCGCTGCCTCACGGTGCCTCCGGGCCAACCGGGCGAAGGGGGCGACCGCGAGGCGACGCGATCCGGGACCCGAGGCGACGGGCGCCGCGGGGCGCTCATCGAACGGCCCATGAAGCCCACGGGATCTTCGGCCGATGCCGCCCCGGCGACCCCTCGGCCGATCGTGTCGGCGGCCGTCGATCCAGGCGGGGGGCGAGGAGGGAGCCCCCGGACTCGGGTCCCCGGGTTCTCGGGGAGCCGATCGCCCGGACCCGGCCGAGCGGTGTGCGATCCCATCCCCGAACGACGGCGACCGGGACCCGCGAGGCGGTGCATTGGGGGCCCTCCCGGGCGGGCTTGGGCGCGATTGGGTGCGGCCCGCCGATTGGTGGCGCGAGGGTGGAACCGCCGTTCTCCGGAACCCGGCGGTCGGAATCCATGTCCTCCGGCGGGGTGCCCTGACCCGCGGCGTCTCCGGAAGGTCCGCCGGTGGCCCCGCCCTACAGGGCGGCCTGGAAGTCCTCGACGGTCAGGGAATAGGGGGTCTCCGGACCGGTCCGCTCGCGCAGGACTTCCCGCGCCAGGAGCCAGTAGACCGTCGCGAGCGCGACCCGGCCCTTGTTGTTGGCCGGAATGACGAGGTCGACGTTGCGCGTCTCGTTGTTGACGTCGCACAGCCCGACGATCGGGATGCCGATCGAGACCGCCTCGCTCAGGGCCTGCTGGTCGGTGGCGGGATCGGTGACCACGAGGACCTTCGGCTCGAAGTACTCGGCGAGGCTCGGGTTGGTAAGGCAGCCCGGCACGAACCGTTCCGCGAACGAGACCGCCCCGATCGTCTGGGCAAAGATCCGTACGGGCTTCTGCCCATACTGGCGCTGCGAGACGGCCAGGATGCGCTCCCGGGGGAACCGGGCAAGGAACTTCGCGGCGAGGCGGATCCGGCGGTCGGTCTGGCGGATGTCGAGGACGTGGAGGCCGTCGAACCGGACCTTGTGGATGAACCGGCGCATGCTCGCCGACTTCTGCTGGGTTCCGATGTGGACCCCCGAGGTGAGGTACGTCTCCTCCGGGACGAGCAGCTCGCCCGGGACCGTGTCTTGGCTGTCGAGGGACGAGACCTCCGCCTCGGGCATGACCGCCTCCTCCTCCGCCATGGATTCCGGGCTACGCTCCGCGGGCGCGGGCGAGACGCAGGAGTTCATTTAGCTTTGCCATGCGCTCCCCGCCGAGAACCCCTGTCTTGATCCCCCGTGCGCCGATGCCGAGGGCGACATGGGCCAGCCATGCGTCCGGTGTCTCCCCCGAACGGTGGGAGGCGACCAGGGACGCCCCGGCGGCCCGCGCGGCGTCGCAGGCGGCGAAGGTCCCGGTGAGGCTCCCGACCTGGTTGACCTTGATCAGCACCCCGTTGGAGGCATGCTGGGAGAGCCCGCGCTCGATCCGGGACCGCTGGGTGACGTAGATGTCGTCCCCGACAACAAGGACCGAGCGACCGACCTGGCGGGTCAGTTCCCCGAACTCCGCGAACGCCTCCTGGTCGAACGGGTCCTCCACGAACCGCAGGCCATGGCGGTCGATCAGGTCGACCACGAAGCCGAGCTGGCCGGCCGGATCGAGCGAGCGGTCCCGGTATCGGTAGCGGCCATCGTGGTAGAGCTCGCTGGCCGCCATGTCGATCCCCGGATGGACGGAGATCCCGAGCTCGTCACGGCTCGCCGCACAGGCAGCCGCGAGGATCTCCACCGCCTCGGCGCTCGAGATCGCCGCGACCCAGCCGCCCTCGTCGCCCCGTCCCAGCGCCGCGGCCGGGTAGCGCCGATGGAGCTCGGCGCCGATGCGGCGGTGGACGTCGATCGCGGCCCGGATCGACTCGTCGATCGACCGGCCCTCGGCGAAGGCGATGCACTCCTGGATCTCGGGCCCGTTGACCGCGTGGACCCCCCCGTTGAGGCAGTTGCCCACGACCGCCGGGAACCGCACGCCGTCGACGCCCGGGCGCCGCAGGACCTCCCAGAGCGGACGGCCGAGCTCCTGGGCCCGGGCCGTGGCGGTCGCCACCGAGACGGCCGTCGCGACATTCCCCCCGATGCGGGAGAGCTGGGGGGTCCCGTCGAGGGCCGCGATCGTCCGGTCGACCGTCTCGACACCGGTCGCGTCCAGGCCGACCAAGCGGGGAGCGACCTCGGCGGAGAATCGCGCAATGGCCTCCGGGACGCCCCCGGGGGGGAACGCGGTGACCTCATGGATCCCGGTGCTCGCGCCGCTCGGGGCCCCCGCGCGACCGGTCGCGCCGGAGTCGAGCCGGACCGTCGCCTCGACCGTCGGACGGCCCCGGCTGTCGAAGATGCCGGCGAGATCGACCGAGCGGATGGTGCTCATGGGCCCTCCACGAACTCGACCAGCACCCCACCGAACGCCGACGGATGCGCGAAGCCGACCCGGCGGCCACGGGCACCGGGCCGGGCGTGGTCGTCGACGGTCCGTGCCCCCGCGCCGCGCAGCCGTTGGAGCTCCCGGTCGACGCTCGGGACGTGGAAGGCGACGTGGTGGAACCCCTCGCCACGGGACTCCAGGAACCGGGCGACCCCCGAGGAGGGGTCGGTGGGCTCGAGGAGCTCGATCTCCGCCTCCCCGACCCGGACGAAGCGGACCCGGACCTTCTGGCTGGGGACGACCTCGTCCGGTGTCGCCGGCGCGGCCGGATCGAGGCCGGCCCACGCCCGGGCCGACGTCTCCAAGCTGCGGACCGCGATGCCGAGGTGATCGATCGTCCATCCCATCGTCGTCTCCCTCCTCCCTAGAACGCCTGCGACGGGGCGTGCTCCCCGAACGCGCGGCGCCAGACGTCCGCGATCTCCCCGAGGGTCGCGCCGGCACGGACCGCGGCGAGGAGCGGCGGCATCACATTGTCGGAGCCCTCGCTCGCGTGGGCCAGCGCCCCGAGCGCGGCCTCGCACCGGGCGCGGTCCCGGCTCCGCCGCCAGCGGGCGACCTCGAGCGCCTGGCGCCGCTCCTCGCCGGCACGGATCGTCTGGGCCCGGGTCCCCCGGCGTCCGCGCGTCGGGAAGAGCGAGAACGACGGGTTTCCCTCGAGGAAGTCGGTGACCCCGACGACGACCTCCTCCTTCGCCTCCCGGGCCCGGGCCGTGCGGTAGGCCTCGCGGGCGATCTCGGCCTGGAAGAACCCGCGCTCGATGGCGGCCAAGCTCCCGCCCATCGCGTCGATCCGGCCCAGGTACTCCCGAGCCTCTGCCTCGATCCGGTCGGTCTCGGCCTCGATCGCGTACGCCCCGGCGAGGGGATCGACGGTGCTCGGGACGCCGGACTCCTCGGCGAGGATCTGCTGGGTCCGGAGCGCGAGGCGGGCCGACGCCTCGGTCGGCAGCCCGATCGCCTCGTCCAGCGCGTTGGTGTGCAGCGACTGCGTTCCCCCGAGCACCGCGGCCAGCGCCTCGATCGTCGTCCGGACGACGTTGAGCTCGGGCTGCTGGGCCGTCAGGCTCGATCCGGCCGTCTGGGTGTGGAAGCGCAGCTGCATCGAGCGCGGCTTGCGCGCCCCGAAGCGCTCCCGCACGATCGAGGCCCAGAGGCGGCGCGCGGCGCGGAACTTGGCGATCTCCTCGAGGAAGCCCCGGTCGGCGCTGAAGAAGAACGACAGCCGCGGGAGAAACTCGTCCAGGTCGAGCCCGCGACCGCGGACCGACTCGACGTAGGCGATCGCATTGGCGAGGGTGAAGGCGACCTCCTGCGACGCCGTCGCGCCGGCCTCCCGCATGTGGTAGCCCGAGACGCTGATGTAGTTCCACTCGGGCATCTCGCGGGTGGCGAACTCGATGAGGTCGGTGGCGAGCCGGAGCGACGGCCCGGGAGGGTAGATGTACGTGCCGCGCGCGATGTACTCCTTGAGGATGTCGTTCTGCACGGTCCCCCCGAGCTTCGCGCGGGGAACCCCGGCCTCCTCCGCGGTCACGATCAGGAACGCGAGGAGGATCGGGGCCGTCGCGTTGATGGTCATCGAGACCGTCGCCCGGTCGAGGGGGATCCCCTCGAAGAGGGTCCGCATCGCGCCGGCGGTGGGCACGGGGACGCCGCACCGGCCGACCTCGCCGCGGGAGCGCTCGTGGTCCGGGTCGTAGCCGATCTGGGTCGGCAGGTCGAAGGCGACGGAAAGCCCGGTCTGACCTCCCTCCAGCAGGTAGCGGAACCGGCGGTTCGTCTCCCGCGCGCTGCCGAACCCGGAGTACTGCCGGAACGTCCAGAGCCGGCCGCGGTACATCGTCGGCTGGATCCCGCGGACGAACGGGTACTCCCCCGGGAACCCGATCCGCTCGAGGTAGGTCGCCTCCGGCTCCGGCGCGGGGGGAGGGAGCATCGCCTCGATCGCCGCGTCCGGCCGGTCCGGCAGCGCCTGGCGGGCCGCGCGGACCCAGGCGGCCCGTCGGGCCGCGGGATCGCCCGTGCCCGGTGCGGCCGTCGTCCGCCGGTCGTCGGTGGCCGGGACCGATCCCTTCGTGGCCATCGTCCCGTCACCGGGCGACCCTATTAGATGGTATCCCGGCGCGCCGGTCCGCCGTCGGTCCGGCCGGCGGGTCCCTCGGCCGCCGGAGGCCGGCCGGCGACCAGGCCCTCGAGGGCCGTCAGATCGAGCTCGGCGTACGCGACGGGGACCGGAATGCCGACGGCCTCGAGCCAGAGGGGATCGACCTCCGCGACCTCTCCCACCGCCTCTGACGTCAGGGTAAGCTCGGCGGCCCGCCCGGCGATCGTGCCGGGGATCGCCGCCGGCACCCGCACCGCGACCACGTCGGCCGACCGGACGAGGGCGTCGGCGATGCCGGCGAGGTCGGCGAATCCGGTCCCGTCGCCGGCGACCGCGACGGCGAGGTGGTGCCGCGTCGCGGCCCCGGACTCCGCACGGGCCGATCGCACGACGACGGGACCGGACTCCGAGACCCGCTGCGGGTAGCTCACGCGCCGGTTGCGGCGCAGGGTCTCCATCAGCGAGACGATCAGCGCCGGCCTCAGCCAGGAGAACTCGCGGCTCGTCGGGTTCGCGAGCGGGATCGCGGCCGCCTGCCGTCCGGCCCGCGCGACGGCCTCCTCGGCGACCAGCACGGGGGTGTGGACCGGTTGGAAGCCGAGCCCGAGCAACACGGGATCAAACCGCCGGCGGAACCGGGTCTCCTCCCGACGGCGGCCCCGCGTCCACGACGGCACGGGCCTCGCCTCCTCGACGCGGAGCCCCCGGGCGACCAGGAGGTCCTCGACGACGTCGACCGGTCCCAGGAGATCGATCCGCCAGGGGGCGGCGGCGACCCGGAATCCTCCGGGGACCCGCTCCGCGTCGAGCCGGGCGACGCCGGCCCAGCGGACGACCTCCTCCGGCACGGGCGACGCACCGGCGATCCTCTCGATCGTCCCGTCCGCGACCTCCACGACCCGCCGTTCGGCGATGTGGGCCGGGGGTCGGGCCGACGGGATCGGATCGAGGATCGGAACCGACTCGACCGAGTAGCCTTGCGACGCGAAGACGACGAGGAGCGACGCGAGGGCCTCGGCGACCGGCCGCACGCTCCGGCCGGTCGCCTCCACCAGGAGGGGCCCGTCGCCCGGGCGGACCTCGCCGCAGTCCCTTCCGTTCAGCACCGGGGGCAGGCTCGCGATCCGCCCGTCCGCGTCCCTCAGCACCAGGCACCGGCCGCCGGCCCGCCCGAGGGCACCGTACCGGCCGGCCATCGGATGCTCCTCGAAGAACCGATCGGCACGGATCGGTCGATCCCCGTCGAGGGGGACGAATTCGACGTCGGCGAGAGGCTCGAGGGCGTACCGGAGCGGAAAGCGGATCCGCCGGACGGCATAGAGGCCGAGGCTCGCGCTCCGCCGGTCGCGTCCGACGCTCGCGTGCACGAGCTCCTGCATCCGGATCGCCTCGGCGAGCGTCCCCTCGTCGATCCCCCCCCGCGGGGCGTGCACGATGACCGCCGCGATGGAGGGCCGCAGGGGATCGACCGACGGATCGACCTGAAGGGCCGGAGCGGCGGTGCCGTGGAGGGGGGAGGGGGAGTGGATGCGGATCGGAGGAACGCCCGCGGCCGTCCCGAGCATCCCCTCGAGCGCCAGCGCGAGTCCCCCCTCGCTGAGGAGGTCGAGGCGGTCCGGCGTGACCGACAGCTGGAGGGCCCCGGCCGAAGAGAGATCGATCATCTCCGCCTTGCTGCCGAAGAGGAGGGATTCGAGCCGCGGCCGGGGCAGGGGCTCGCCGAGCCGCGCGACGACCCGATGCCAGTCGAGGGTGCTCTGGGGGGCCATGTCAGGGGCTCCGGCCGGACAGGGCGTCGAGGTCGTCCTCGAAGAGTTCCCGCACGTCGTTGCATCCGAGGGCCACCATGGCGAGCCGCGCGATGCCGATCCCCCACGCGAGGACCGGGACGTCGATCCCGAACGGCCGGACGACCTCGGGCCGGAGGATCCCGCCGGGGAACGTCTCGATCCATCCGAGCCTCGGGTGCCGGACGTACCCCTCGACCGACGGTTCCGTGAACGGAAAGTAGCTCGGGCGGACCTTGATCTCGCGGATCCCGATCGCCTCGGCGAGGGTGCGGAAGATCCCGAGGAGCTCGCGGATCGACGCGCCCTCTTGGCCCAGGATCCCCTCCGCCTGGGCGAACTCCACGTGATGCGAGGCGTCGATCGACTCCGCCCGGAAGTTCCGGCCGATGGAGTACATCCGGAACGGGGCCGGAGGGGCCCGCGCGAGGAACCGGGCACTCACTGCCGTGGTCTGGGTCCTCAGGACGGGCCGGCGGGCGATCGCCGGATCGTACCGATCGGTCCAGCCGAGGCTCATCGCCCGTTCCTCCCCCGGCAGGGGGCGCCCCTCGTGCGCCGCCGCCACGCGCTCCCGGAGGGCGGGCGGGGGATCGTGGCCGTCCAGGCCGGCCGGAGCGAGCGCGTCGTGGATCGACCGGGCCGGATGGTCTTGGGGCATGAACAGGGCGTCGGCGTTCCAGAACTCCGTCTCGACCAGGGGCCCCTCGGCCTCCTCGAAGCCGAGCCCGACCAGGATCTCCTCGAACGCCTCGAGCCATGCGAGGTAGGGGTGCGGGCGGGGCCCCGAGACGAACGGGACGGGGGCGCGGACATCGTACGGGCGGAGCGTCCCCTCCCTCCAGCGGCCCGATGCGAGAAGGGCCGAGGTCAGGGCTCCGATCCGGGGACGGTCCGGGGCGTCGAGGGGGAAGCGGAGGCCCTCCTCCGACGGGGACCAGCGCCGCTCGGTCCTCCGCACCGAACGGACCAGACCCCGCCGCTCGAGCAGCCGCATGAGGCCCTCCTCCGCCGGAGGCTTCCCGTCGGCGACCCCCCTCAGCGCAATCTCCTCGGGCAGCGGGCCTGCCGGGTCCGGCGCGTCCGGACGGAGGGCGAGGGGGATCTCCGGCCGCAGGAACCCCCGCCGGCGCAGGATGCCGATCGCGGCCGAACGCTCCTCCGCATCCAGCGACGACGGATCGTCGGCCCCCCTGGCCAGGGCATCCAGGAGCCTCCGCTCGGGCAGTCCTTGGGTGAGTGCAGCCTCCCCCCGGGGAGTCAGCCTCCGCTCCGTCCAGCTCCTCTCCTCAACCCTCGCGAGCCGCTTGGCCCGCAGGCGCTGCAGGGAACCCCGGACCGTGTCGGGAGCGAGGCCGCTGGCGATGGGGATCTCCTCCTCGTCGAAGGGAAGCGGGCGGGAGCGGAGGAGGCGGAGAAGGCGGGCCTCCGCCTCCGGAAGGTCCGCCGCCGGTCCGGCCTCGTCCGGGGGAGGTCCGCCGCCGGCCATCGCGGCCGCAGGGAGGTCGGTCCGTTAAGCCTTTGGCCCGTCACGCCGCGCGCCTCCTCCTTCCCCGCATGGATGGGGTCGCCCGCCATCCGCCGGAGCCTCCGGCCCGCCGAGGTAGCCCGGGGTACGTCCGCCCCGGCCTCGGGGGGACGGATTATAAGGTCGGAGGGACGCTAGCGTCCCCGGAGGTCCGGGAAACGATGGTGCTCGACTCGCTGGGCAAGTCCCTGCGGGGGGTCCTGCAGAAGATCGCCCGGGGCTCGACGGTCGACGAGGCGCTCCTGAGCGAGGTCGTCCGGGACATCCAGCGGGCCCTGCT
>JAVYSA010000016.1:0-31386 GCA_038729445.1 Thermoplasmata archaeon | reverse complement strand
GACCGGCGCTCCAGGGCAACCTCGACCCGGGGGCCCTCCTCGCCGACCCGGCCACGCTCGAGCGGGAGGCCTCCCGCGTGCTCGCGGAGGTCCCCGACGGACGTTCGCACGTCTTCAATTTAGGCCATGGCGTGCTGCCGGAGACCGACCCCGAGAGGGTCCGCGCCCTGGTCGAGTTCGTGCACGCAGCGGGGGACGGATGATGGACGGAACGCGGGGCCGGGTCGGGGTCCTTCTGATGGGATACGGGAGCCCGTCCGGTCCCGAGGATCTTCCCGGCTACCTCACGGAGGTGATGCACGGCCGTCGGCCGAGCGAGGACACGGTCGCGGAGTACGTGCGACGCTACGAGCGGATCGGGACCTCGCCCCAAGCACGGATCCTCCGGAGCCTGCGCGAGCGCCTCGAGGCCCGGCTCGCCGCGACCGGAAGGGACTGGCCGGTCTATCTCGGCATGAAGCACTGGACCCCCCGGATCGCGGAGGTCGTGGAGCAGGCCCGCCGCGAGGGGATCCGGCGGCTGATCGCGGTGCCCCTGAGCCCGTACGACGCGCTGTGGATCATGGAACCGTACCGCGCGGGGATCGAGGAGGCCCGGCGGGCGACGGACGGCGCGGTCGCGATCGATCTCCGGCCCGGCTGGCACCTCGACCCGCACTGGATCGGCTACTGGGCCCGGGAGATCGGGAGCACCTTGGCCCGGGTGGGCGACCCGACGGCGGCCGTCCTGATCTCTGCGCACAGCCTGCCGCAGCGGTTCCGGGACCGGGGCGACCCCTATCCCGAGCTCGTGCGCGCGACCGCCGACGCGGTCGCCGCCGCGGCCGGGCTCGAGCGCTGGGCGTTCACCTACCAGAGCCCGGGAAACACGACCGAACCCTGGCTCGGGCCGCTGATCGAGGAGGTCGCCGCCCATTGGCAGGCGAGGGGCGCGCGGTCGGTCGTGCTCGCCTCCACCGGGTTCGTCTTCGACCATCTGGAGACCCTCTACGACCTGGACGTGGTCGCCCGGGAGGGCCTCGAGGGCCGCGGGATCCGATACCACCGCGTCCCCCAGCCGAACGACGCGCCGGAGATCGTGGAGGCCCTCGCCGCGCGGGTCGAGACGCCGCCTCCGGCCGCGGTGTCGTGACCTGCCCGGTGGGCGGGGACGACGGCATTCCCGCGGGGGATGCCGGGCTTCCGGACGCGGCGGGCGCGGGCCCATCCTCTCCGGCGCGACCTTCAGGTTGGCCCACGGCGGGAGATCCGCCGTCCCGACCCCGGAGACCATGTCCCCGGCGCAACGGAAGGGAGCGGCGTGCCGGGACTCGACCGGGGAACGGGCCGAGGATCGGTTGACCGTGGGGCGGGCTAGGGAGGATGCTCTCCCTTGCCCGCGAACGCCTCCTCGTCGGAGATCGTCAGGTCCGGGATGCTCCCGTCGGTCAGCCCGGGAACCCGGGCGACGTCGACCGGCTGCACGACGTGGAGGGGCACCTCCCGCCAGCAGAACCGGGCGACGAACGCGAGCCACGGTGCCGGCAGGCCGAGCGAGCGGCCGACCCTCCAGACGTCCTCCTTGGCGAGTTCCCCGACCAGCGCGAGGACGAGGAAGTAGACGGTCCCACCGACCAGCACGCCGAGCAGCAGCTGCGCCGCGTCGCTGCGGAGGTAGAGCGGGAGGAACGCGTTCACCCGGGAGATGGCGAAGAACGAGAGGAGGGCGCTCAGGGCGATGAAGGCGATCGAGCGGGGGAAGACGTGCACGGCCATCAGGCGGCGCGTGAAGTACGAATTCAGCGCGAAGGCGGCGGTCGATGAGACGAGGACCGCCAGCGCGGCACCGATCAGGCCATCGGAGGGCGGGAGGATCCCGAAGGGAGGCATCAACCCGATGGCCACTCCGAAGAGGAGCGCGACCTGCACCGACGTCAGGTAGAGCTCGAGACGCCTCCACCCGATGCCGGCAAGGCCGACCCCCATGATCATCGACAGGGACGCGGGGAAGGCGCTGAGGACGAGGATCGCCAAGACCGGTGCCGCGGGAAGGTAGGCATAGTTGACGATGGCCAGGACCGTGACCCGGTAGACGCTCAGCGCCACGATCGCCGGGACCAGGAGCATCGAGCAGTAACGCAACGCCGTCCACATTCCGGTGCGGATCCCCTGGTAGTCGAGCTTCCGGTGGAGAGCGGCGATGTAGGGGAACAGGGGGATCATGATCGCCGAGGGGAAGATCAGCAGCAGGATCCGGAAGCCGTTGACGAGGTTGAACTGGTTGAGGAGGGCCGGGCCCAACGAGGCCTGGACGACAAACGGGATGGCGCTGGCCGCGACGGTGGCGAGGCCCAGGGCGCCGACCAGGGGCCAGGAGTAGCGGAGGAGGAGGCTCCCCTCCCGGAGACGGAAGCGGTCGAGCAGGGGGAGGAGCGACGGGAGGCAGACCAGGCCGGCCGCCGCCGCCCCGAGGAGGTAGGCCCAGGCGAGGTTGATCAGGGTGGGGGCGAGGTAGGCGACCGCGATGACCGCGGGGGTCCGCACGATCACCTCGAGCAGGGGGGGAAGCTGCGCGAGGGCGGAGTTGCCGATCCCGATCTGGTAGTTCTGGTACACCGTCTCCAGGGTCCAGAAGGCCGGCAGGACGAGGAAGATCGCGAGGACCTCGAGAAGGTAGTTCGTGGGCGCGATCGTCGCCCCGGCGAACGAGACCGGGGCGAGGGCGAACATGGCGAGGCCGACGCCCCCGACCAGGAGGTAGCGGAGGATCAGGTAGGTCAAGGTGTTGAGCCGGGGGGGCCGGCCCCGGGCGAGGAAGAACTGGTATCCGGCGCCCAGCCTCAGGTCGGCCAGGCTGTTGATCGTCGAGGCGATCAGGAGGAAGAACTGCGCCGTCCCGAACAGGCTCTGGCCGGCCGTGTTCCCGCCGAGGAAGCGGTAGACGAAGAGCGACCCGATGAACCCGATGGCCTGGATGGCGACGCTCGCGAGGAAGACGCTCGCGGAGTTCACCGAGAGGCTGTAGCGGGGCGTCGGGGTCCCGGCCGGGCCATCCCCGGCGCGCGATGGTGATCCCACGGTCGGTTCCCGCCTCGATGCTGCCGACCGGGATGCGGCGTGCCCCTCATATGGGCGTCGTGGAACGCCCCCCAAGGGCGCCCCGGGCCGCCGGGCAGGACGGGTCCAACCCCAAATAGGCCGGCCCCTCTCTCCCCGCGTGTCGCCCGGTGCCTGTCCCCGCTGCGGGCACGCCGCTCCGGCCGGATCCCGATTCTGCGCCTACTGCGGCCGACCCCTCGGGATCGGACTCTTGGGCGCCTCCCAGCCCCCACCTGGAGCCGGCCCGAGACCGGGCGACGTCCCTCCGGGCGACCCGGCCCGCCACCGACACAGGCTGGTCGCCGTGATCGTCGCCGTCGTGATCCTCGGGGCCACGGCGGCCTCGGTGTTCGGCTATATCGTCCTGGTCGGCGACACTGCGGTCCAGGTACGGTCGGTCTCGCTGACGGCGCCCGACAATGACTGTGGGCTCGCGGTGCTTCCGGCGGACTACGCGACCCCCTTCTCGGGCCCGACAGGATCGCTCGTATCGCTCAGCCTGGAGGTCCCGAATCACAATCTCACGTCCCCCTGCACGGTCCGGACCGTCCGTTCCGGGGTCTCCGGCTTCGATGTCGTTTCCGCCCAGGTCCCCTTCACGGTCGCTCCGGGCGGCACCGGTTGGCTGAACCTGACCCTGCGGCTGCCGCCGACCAGCTATACCGGGCCCCTGACCCTCTTCGCCAGCGGTCGCTGACGGGTTGGGCGACGGGGCGCCCAGCCGCCCGGGGGGCAGGACCTTCGGACCGTGGGCCCCCGCAATCCGGGCGGGGATGGGAGCACGGGGATTTGAACCCCGATATGCGGGTATCTCCTCTCGCTCCAGTCACTCGTCACGGGGCCCGGACGGCCCTCCGCATACCCGATCTCGCAGGACGGCGCGGGGCGCCGTCCTGACTGGAGCCCGCTGGTCTGCCAGATTAGCCTATGCTCCCGGTGTCCCCCCAGCGCCCGGGAGAGCACAGGGAGATATCGTTTGTCGTCGGTCGTGCGGCCCTCCGCCCGCCCCGACGGGGAAGATCGGACCGCCATCCTTATGTTCAATGATGTTTGCCCAGAATCCAATGTCGTTGAAGACGCGTCCACCGGCGCCCTCCCGCCCGTCGATCCCGGTCGCCTGGGTCGTCGCGATCGCCATCGTCGCCGCCGCCGGCGGGGTCGGCGGGACGGCGGCCTACTACCACTACGCCAACCGTCCGGCCGCGGCCCCGTGCTCGCCCGGATCCTCCCCGTGCTTCGTGAACGTCACCGATGACCTCGGCCGATCGGTCACCGTGCCGTACGACCCGGCCCGCGTCGCCGTCTTCGGCCCGAGCATCATGGACGCAATGGTCGCGCTCGGGCTCAGGTCCCACGTGGTCGCGGTCGACTGCTACGCCGCATCGCTCGGCGGCCTCTCCGAGGACTACTCCTCCGATCAGATCGCCGCATGGAACCTCACGAACGCGATGTGCGTCCAGGTCGGACCGACCTTCTCCCTCGAGGAACTGGCGAACGCGAGCGTCCAGCTGGTCCTCGCGTCGACGATCGTTCCCGCCGCCGCGGTCACCGAGATCGTCCAGACGCTCGACATTCCGGTCGTCATGCTGCAGCCGAGCACGCTGGAGGGCATCCTCAACGACGTCGGGCTCCTCGGGGAGATCTTCGGGGCCGTCCCGGCCGCGACCTCGTTGACCCTGTCGCTGGCCCGGGAGCTCGCCAACGCCACGACCCAGCTCGGGTCGTACCCCAGCCTCCCCACGGTCCTCGTCACCTACGACACCGACCAGAACGGATACTGGACGTTCGGGGAGGGGACGTTCGGGCAATCCCTGATCGCACTCGCCGGTGGCCAGAGCATCTCCGCGAACTCCAGCAACCCGTATCCGGAGCTCTCCGCCGAACAGGTGCTCGCGGCGAACCCCTACTGGATCATCTACGGGACCGGCTTCGGGCTGAACGAGAGCTCCTACCAGAGCGCCCCGGGCTGGTCGAGCCTCTCGGCCGTGCAGGACGGCCGGGCGGTCGGCCTGGACTCGAATTATCTCACGGAACCCGACCCGACGATGATCCTGGTCGGACTGCCGGCCCTGATCGCGATCCTGCACCCGTAGCGGGACGGGGGCCGGGACCGGCATGCCGAGGGGACCGGGACGGCCGGTCCCCGTCCCCCGGCCACGGTGGGGATGGCTCTGGCTCCTCCTTGCCGTGCTGGCGCTCCTTTTGCTCGTCTCCCCCGTCATCGGCCCGACCCCGATCCCGTGGGCCGTGGTCTTCCAGATCCTCGTGCACCAGCTCAGCTTCGGGACGCTGGCACCGGATCCCTGCGCGGGGGCCCGCCTGCCGGACCCGTGCTCAACCTACGTCTTGATCGTCTGGCAGTTCCGGGTGCCCGCCGTCGTCCTGGCGGGAGTCGTCGGGGCGGCCCTCGGGCTGAGCGGGGGGACGCTGCAGGGCGTCTTCCGGAACCCCCTCGCCGATCCCTACCTGCTCGGCATCTCGAGCGGCGGGACGCTGGGCGCCGTGATCGCGTTCCTGTACTTCTTCGACAGCCCGAGCCTGCTCAACGGGCTGCTCCCGCTCTTCGCCTTCGTCGGTTCGGTGGCCGTCGCCCTGGTCGTGCTCGGGATCGCCCGGACCCGGACCGCGTCGGTCGAGACCCTGCTCCTCGCCGGAGTCGCCCTCTCGAGCTTCCTGTCGGCCGTCGTGGCGCTGCTCCTGCTCTACCGCCAGCAGAGCAGCCAGCAGGTCTACGACTGGCTCCTGGGTTCGGTGGCCTACGCGAACGGGGTCGAGATCGACCTCACGCTCGTGGTCCTGGTCCTTGTCGCGATCCTCCTCCTCGCGCACGCCCGGGCGCTCAACCTCCTCCAGCTGGGATCGGATGTCGCCCAGAGCGCGGGCGTCGAGCCCCGTTCCACACGGATGCGCCTCATCCTCCTCGCCTCCGTCGTGACGGCCGTCGCCGTCGCGTTCACCGGCATCATCGGATTCGTGGGCCTCGTCTCGCCGCACATCGTCCGCCGGACCCTCGGCTACGACTACCGGGTCGTGCTCGCCGGCTCTCTCGTGGTCGGGGCGATCTTCCTCCTCGTGGCCTGGGACGCCGCGCTGCTCGCCGGGGTCGGCATCGTCGGGATCTTCACCGCGTTCGCGGGGGTCCCGTTCTTCTTCTACGTGCTCTTCCGGCGGGCCCGGGCGAGCGGGATGGGGGGAGGCGATTGACGGACCCGCCCCCGCTGTCGGTCGAGGGGCTGGAGGTCCGCTACGGCCCCCGGGTGGCGTTGAGCGGCGTCGACCTGACCGTCCGCCCGGGCGAGATCGTGGCCCTCGCGGGGCCCAACGGCTCGGGAAAGACGACGTTGCTCCGCGCGATCCTGGGCCTCGTCCCGGCCACGCAGGGATCGGTCCGGCTCCACGGCCGCCCGACCCGCGAGCTGGCGCCGAGGGAGCGGGCCCGCGAGGCCGCATGGGTCCCCCAGGACGAGTCGATCCGCGACGACATCCCGCTGCGGGACTACGTCCTGCTCGGCCGGTTCGCCCATCGGGGCCTGCTGGACCCGTACACTCCCGACGACTACGCCATCGTGCGCCAGCGGATCGAGGATGCAGGTCTCGCCGATCGCGAGGGGGACGGGATCCGCACGCTCAGCGGAGGGGAGCGGCAGCGCGCCACCCTCGCCCGCGCGCTCGCCCAGGAGGCGCCCCTGCTCCTGCTCGACGAGCCGACCAGCCATCTCGACATCGGCCACCAGCTGGACCTGCTCGAGCGGGTCCGGGCCTTGAGCCGGCGCACGGGTGTCGCCGTGGTCGCCGCCCTGCACGACCTCAATCTCGCGGGCCGGTTCGCCGACCGGATTTTGGTCCTCTCGCACGGCCGGCCGGCCGCCGAGGGGACGCCGCGGGACGTCCTCTCCGAGGGACTCCTCCGCCGGGTCTGGGGGGTCTCGGCCGAGCGGCGGACCGACCAGCGGACCGGCGCGCCCTATCTCATCCCGATTGCACGCCTTCCTCTCGAGGAGGGGACGCCGGAGCCGCGGGGCGGGATCACCGTGCACGTCGTCGGCGGAGGGGGGTCGGCCGGCCCCTACCTCCACGCGCTGGTCGAGGAGGGGTGCGCGGTCACCGCCGGAACGCTGCCCCTCTTCGACAGCGACACCGAGACGGCGGCCTCCCTCGGCATTCCCCTGGTGGAGGAGATCCCCTTCGCCCCGCTCGGCGAGACCGCCCGGGCCCGAACCCGGGCCCTCCTCCGGGCCGCCGACGCCGTCCTGGTCGCGCCGTTCGCGGTCGGCCCCTCGAATCTCGGCAACCTCGAGGACCTGGCGAGCGTGCCCGCCGGCAGGCCGATCTACCTCGTCCGCCGCCCGCCGATCGGGGATCGGGACTTCACCGGAGGCCGCGCCCGCGCCCTCTACGACTCCGCCCGCGCGCGAGGGGCGATCGAGGTCGACGGCGTCGAGGATCTCCGGGCGCTCGTGCGGGCCGAGCGGGCCCGGCGGCGCCCCGACGGCCCGTAGAGCGGACGGACGTCGAGAGGGGGCGGCGTCCCCTCCGCGAACTCGGCGAGGAGGCGCGGAAGCTCCTCCTCCAGGCAGAGGACCGTCACCGGCACGCCGACCGGACTCGCCTCCCGTGCGATCGCGGCCACGGCGAACCGCTCGAACGGGGGCGCCCCCGCCCGCCGCAACGCGACGGCCGTCTCCAGCCCGACGGCCGCGAGCAGGCCGGGCCGGTCGGTCCAGAGCGGGCGGACGGCCCGGGGAAAGTCCGGACGGGCCAGGTCCCCCCGGGCGACGGTCCGGATCACGACGGGGACGACCGGCAGCGGCACGATCCCCTCGAGCTCCCGGATCTCGACGGCCTCGCCGCGGACCGCGGCGGTCGCCGTCCGGCCCCGGGAGGGCCCCGACGGCCCCGCGCGCGCGGTCAATTCCCCCTCCCGCATCTCGAGCGTGACCCGGGCCCCGGCGGGAAGATCCTCCGCGGCGATCGCCCACGCGGTCCGGATCACGTGCAGGCGTTCGAGCCGTGCCTCCACGTCCTCGCGAAGACCCCGCAGCGTCTCATGCAGCCACGCCACCCCCCGGACCGTCGGGCGATAGCGCCCCTGCTCGATCGTGAGCATTCCCTGGCGGCGGAGGCGGCGGGCCAGATGGGAGATCGCCTGCAGCGTCACGCCCACCTCCTGGGCGATCGGCTTGAGCTGGGTGGGCGCCCTCGTCGCGCAGGCGTAGAGGAGAAGGAGCTCGCTCACCGTCCCGCCCCGCCGGATCGCCGCGAGGCCCGAGGGGTTCGCCGGGGGCATGGCCGGGGCGAGGGGGGCCGCGCTCAAGTCCCTTTGCCGGTCCGGTCACGCGCGGTTTCGGGGCCGTCCGGTGCCCCGCTGCGCCTCCGGTCGCGCCGCTTCGCTCGTCAGGCGGCGGATCCGGTCCCGGATCCGGGCCGCCTCCTCGAAGTCGAGGCGCTCGGCGGCGAGGCGCATCTCCTCCTCGAGGTTCGCCACGAGCAGCGGCAGGCGCTTGCGCCAGCGGGGCCCGAGCCCCGAGGTCGACAACGTGCCGGAGAGATCCTCGCCCCCCTCGTCCCCCTCCGCCAGGAGCGCGCGGACCTCCTTGCGGATCGTCGACGGGACGATCCCGTGCTCCGCGTTGTACGCCAGCTGGGCGTTGCGGCGGCGCTGCATCTCCGCGATCGCGCGGGCCATCGATCCGGTCCGGCGGTCCGCGTACAGGATCACCCGGCCGTCGACGTTCCGGCTGGCGCGGCCCGCGGTCTGGATCAGCGAGGTCTCGCTCCGCAGGTACCCCTCCTTGTCGGCGTCGAGGATCGCGACAAGGCTCACCTCGGGCAGGTCGAGGCCCTCCCGGAGCAGGTTGATCCCCACCAGCACGTCGAACCGGCCGAGGCGCAGGTCGCGCAGGATCTCGACGCGCTTGAGGGTCTCCACGTCGCTGTGCAGGTAATGCACGCGGATCCCCTGGTTCGCGAGATGGTCGGCCAGCTGCTCGGCGGTCGCCTTGGTCAGGGTGGTGACCAGCGCGCGGTCGCCGCGGTCGACGGTGGCCCGGATCTCCGCGATCAGGTCCGGAATGTGCCCGGCCAGCGGCCGGACCTCGATCGCAGGATCGACCAGCCCGGTGGGGCGGATGATCTGCTCGACGATCGCCGTGCTGTGGGACCGCTCGAACGGGCCGGGCGTCGCGCTCACGAACACCGCCTGAGGGACCCGGGCGAGGAACTCCGGGAACGTCAGGGGCCGGTTGTCCCGGCAGGACGGCAGCCGCCAGCCGAACTCGACGAGGTTGTCCTTGCGGGCGCGGTCCCCCTTGTACATCCCCTGGAGCTGGGGGACCGTCACGTGCGACTCGTCCAGGAAGGCGAGGAAGTCCTTCGGGAAGAAGTCAAGGAGCGTATAGGGAGGCTCGCCGGGGGCCCGCCCCGCGAAGTAGCGGGAGTAGTTCTCGATCCCCGCGCAGTAGCCGGTCTCGCGGATCATCTCGAGGTCGTAGTCGGTCCGGCTCTCGAGGCGTTGGGCCTCCACGAGGCGTTCCTGGGCCCGGAGGGCCGCCACGCGCTCCCGCTTCTCCGCATCGATCGCCGCGAGGACGGCCTCGAGCCGGTCGTCGAGGGTCAGGAAGTGGGTCGCAGGGAAGATCGACAGGGAGGAGAGCTCGCGGACCTCGGCCTGGCTCACCGGATCGAGCTCCGTGATCGAGGCGATCGCCTCGTCGTCGAGGACGATCCGGTGGACCGTCGCGCCCGCGCCCATCACGTCGATCGTGCTGCCCCGCACGCGGAATCGACCCCGCTTGAGCTCGACGTCGTTGCGCTGGTACTTCATCCGGACGAGGCGATCGAGCAGCTCCCGCCGCGAGACCGTCGCGCCGACGCGCAGGGGGATCACGTTCGCCCGGTAGTCGTCGGGGGACCCGAGGCCGTAGATGCAGCTCACCGAGGCCACAATCAGCACGTCGCGCCGGGTCAAAAGCGCCTGCGTCGCCCGGTGTCGCAGGCGGTCGATCTCCTCGTTGATCGCCGCGTCCTTCTCGACGTAGAGGTCGATCTGCGGGACGTAGGCCTCGGGCTGGTAGTAGTCGTAGTAGCTCACGAAGTACTCCACCGCGTTGCGGGGAAAGAGTGCACGGAACTCGCTGACGAGCTGGGCGGCGAGGGTCTTGTTCGGGCTGATCACCAGCGTCGGGCGCTGGAGGCGGGCGACGGTGTGGGCCATGGTGAAGGTCTTGCCGCTGCCGGTGACGCCGAGCAGCGTGAGCCGGCGGTCCCCGGCGGCGAGCCGGCGGACCAGCTCCTCGATGGCGCGGGGCTGATCCCCCTGCGGCGCGAGGTCCGTCTCGAGCTCGAACCGGCCGGTCCCGGCAACGGCCGGGCCAGCCCGCCCGCTCATGCGCCCGCCCCGTGGGAGCGGTAGCCCGCGGGGTCGATCGTCACCTCGCGGAACCCGAGGTTCCGCAGCGAGCGGACGATCGGCTCGGCCACGTCGGGGGAGGCCAGGCGGAGGACGGCCCCGGGGTCGACCTCGATCCGGGCCGAGGAGCCTGCGACCCGCACGCGGACCTGGCGGAAGCCGGCGGATCGGACCAGGGCCTCGGCCGTCTCGATCCGGACCAGGGTCTCCCGATCGACCGGCTGGCCGTGGCGGATCCGGGAGGCGAGGCATGCGTCGGACGGGGCGTCCCAGTTCGGCAGGCCCCGCTGGCGGGCCAGCGAGCGCACGGCGGCCTTGCCCCAGCCGGCATCGAAGAGCGGATGGCGGAACCCCGCCTCCTCCATCGCCCGGATCCCCGGCCGTTCGTCGGCCATGTCGTCCCGATGGATGCCGTCCAAGTAC
Organism: Thermoplasmata archaeon; assembly: GCA_038729445.1. GTDB lineage: Archaea > Thermoplasmatota > Thermoplasmata > Lutacidiplasmatales > UBA184 > Lutacidiplasma. The sequence continues at coordinate 20,477 of JAVYSA010000016.1, read as the reverse complement.
TGACGTGCGCCGAACGACGAGCCGATCCGGAGCAGCGCGTCGGCCTCCACGCGACGGCAGAAGTAGCAGCGGTTGGGAGGATTCGCCCGGTACTCCGGGCGCGCCAGGGGATCGACCGGGATTCTGCGGTGGTCGACGCCGACCGACCGAGCGACGGCGTCCGCCCGCTCGATCTCGGCGCGGCTGACCGCCGGGCTCACCAGGGTGACGGCGAGCACCTCCGCCCCCAGCGCCTCGCGGGCCAAGGAGGCGACGAGGCCGCTGTCGACCCCCCCCGACATCGCGACAAGTGCCCGTCCTCCGGCCCGGATCCGTTCGACGGCGCTCCGCACCTCCGCCGTTGTCGGGCCGTCCCCCTCGCGCATGCGGGGCCGACCAAATCCCCGCGGAGGAAAACCTTGCCGCGCCGCCGGGACGGGGACCGCCCGACGCCGTTTTCTCCCGGCGGACCCGGCCGGAGGCGATGGGACCGGAGGAGCCCTCCCCCACAGGGGAGTTCGGCGCGGGGGGGATCGACCCCCGCCTGGTCGAAGCGGTTCGCCGGCGGGGCATCCGCCACCCCACCGAGATCCAGCGGCTCTCGTTCCCGCTCCTGGGGGATTCTGCCGACGACGCGCTCCTCCTCTCTCCCACCGGCACGGGGAAGACGGAGGCGGCGCTCCTCCCGCTCCTCTCCGCCGCGCTGCGCGACCCGTCGCCCCCCATCCGCCTCCTCTACGTCACCCCCCTGCGGGCCCTCAACCGGGACCTGGAGCACCGCCTCATCGACCTCGCGCGCGAGGTCGGACTCCGGGCGGCGGTCCGCCACGGGGACACTCCCTCCGCCCAGCGGACGGCGCAATCGAGGCGGCCGCCCGACCTAATGCTCACGACGCCGGAGACGCTCCAGATCCTGCTCGTGGGCCGCCGGTTGCGGGAGGCCCTGCGGTCGGTGCGGGCGGTGATCGTCGACGAGGTCCATGAACTCGTGCCCTCCGACCGGGGCGCCCAGCTCGCCCTGACCCTCGAGCGGCTCGACGCCTGGGCCGGGCGTCCCGTCCGGCGGATCGGCCTGTCGGCGACCGTCGGGAACCCGACGGAGGTCGCCCGGTTCCTCTCGCCCCCCCCGCGGCGGGTCGAGATCCGCGCCGCGGAGGGGCGCCGCCCGATGCGGCTCTCCGCGCGGACGGCCCGGACCGACCGGCCTCCGATCGATCCCTCCCTGCTCGGGGAGCTCAAGGCCGACGGGCCGCTTCTTGCGATCCTGCGTCAGCTCGAGGAGGAGATCCGCGCGCACCGGACCACCCTGGTCTTCGTCAACACGCGGCCGACCGCGGAGGGGATTGGCGCCCGACTGCGCCGGTTGGCGCCGGACCTGCCGATCGCGGTCCACCACGGGTCGCTCTCCCGGGAGGTCCGGGAGGAGGCGGAGGAGGCGTTCCGGCAGGGCCGCCTGCGCGCGCTGATCGCCACCAGCTCGCTCGAGCTCGGGATCGACGTCGGCGAGATCGACCACGTCGTCCAGGTCGGCTCCCCCCACCAGGTCGGGCGCCTCGTCCAGCGGGTCGGGCGGAGCGGGCACCGGCTGGACCGGACGATCCACGGGACCGTGATGGCCTTCGACGACGACGATCTCGAGGAGGCGGCGGTCCTCTGCCGCCGCGCGATCGCCGGCGAGCTCGAGCCGATCCGCTGGCGCCCGCGCAACCGTCTCGCCATCGCCCAGCACGTCGTCGCAGCCCTGCGGGCGGAGGGGACGGTCGAGCGGGCCGACCTGCTGCGGGTCGTCCGTCGGGCCGCCCCGGCGCAGGGACTCTCCGACGGGGAGTGGGGGGACCTCCTCGACTACCTCGAGGGGCTGGGCCTGGTGCGGCGGCAAGGCGCGGCGCTCGCGCCCGGGCGCGGGACGCTCGACCGGTTCTACGCCACCCTCTCGCTGATCCCCGAGGAGCGGACCTACCGCCTGCGGGACATCGGCACCCGGCAGCCGATCGGGACGCTGGACGAGCGGTTCGTCCTGACCCAGATCCTCGCCCAGCCGGAGGAGATCTTCCTGCTGCACGGCCGGACCTGGCGGGTCGTCGAGCACCGGGAGGACGAGCTCCTGGTCGAGGCCGTCAACGAGATCGGGCAGGAGCCCCGCTGGGTCGGCGAGGACCTTCCGGTGCCGTTCGAGGTCGCCCGGGAGATCGGGCGGCTGCGTCGCACCGGAGCGTGGGAGGACTACCCGCTCGACCCGGCGGATCGCGAGCGCCTTAGGACCCGCCGGGCCGAGGCGATCGCCGCCGGGCCGGTCCCGGACGACCGGACGATCGTCGTGTCCGCGGACGGCCGCCTCGCCCTGTTCGGGATCTGCGCGGGGACGCGGACCAACGAGACCCTGTCGCTCGCGATCGCCGCCCGGCTGACCGAGCGGCTCGGGGCACGCGTCAGCGTCGCCTCCGTCGAGCCGACCTCGATCGTGCTCGAGCTGCCCGTCGCCCTCGATGTCCCCGCGCTGATCGACGCGGCGACGATCCCCCCGGAGGATCTCGCCGGCTGGGTCGAGTCGCGGGTCCCGGGCGGTCCGGAGTACCGCTGGACGTTCCTGACCGTCGCCCGGAAGTTCGGCCTCATCCCCCGCGGGGCGGACCCGAGGGACCTCAAGGGCCTGGAGCCGCTCCTCGAGGCGAGCCGGCAGACCCCTCTCGGCGACGAGGCGCTGGAGAAGACCCTCCACGACCGGCACGATCTCCCGCACGCGCTCCTCCTCCTCGAGGAGATCCGGGACGGGACCGTGCGGCTCGCGGGGGCGCCCCGCGGTCCCCACGCCGAGGCGGCGATCGCGCGGCTGCGCTGGCGCGTCGCCTCCGACACCCCTCCGCCGACGCTCTTGCGGGCCCTGCGGGAACGATTGGGGCGGGAGCCGATCACCCTGGTCTGCCTGCGCTGCGGGTTCTCCCGGACCATCACGCCGGACCGATACCGGGAGCAGGGGGGCAGCGTCTGCCGGGTCTGCCGGGGAGCCCTGAGCGCCGCCGTCAGTCCCCGCCGTCCGGACGAGATCGCCCGGATCGTCCGGTACGCGAAGTCGAAGTGGAACGCCCGCCGGCGCGCCTCGTCCCGGTCCCGCCGGCCGGGCCGGCCCCCGTCCGAGGAGGTGAACCGCCTGATTCGCGCGGCGTACACCTCGGCGGAGCTGGTCGCCCACTACGGGGAGAGGGCCCTCTGGGCCCTCGCTGCGCGCGGCGTGGGGCCCGAGACGGCCCGTCGCCTCCTGGCGCGCTACTACCGCGACGACGACGAGTTCGTCGCCGAGCTCGTCCGTCTCGAGCGGACGTTCGCCCGGACCCGGGCGTTCTGGGACTGACGCGGCCGGTGCGTCACGGCCGGTCCGTCGCGGGATCGGGAGGCTCCCGGACGAGGCGCAGGAGGGTGGACCGGTCGGCATCGGTCCGGATCGCCGTCGGGCGGGGATGCCCCCGCGCCGCGGCATGGCCGGCCGCGAGGATCCGCCCGATCAGGGACGCGAGGGAGGGAGGGCGGGGGAGGCCGGCCTCCCGGGCCAATTCGTTCGGCTCGTAGTAGAACGGCACGTCGACCCGGGCCTCCTCGCGGAACCGGCCGATCGCATCGGCCACCCTACGGGGGTCCGCGGCCGTCAAGGGCGGGAGGAGGGAGTCGACCCACTCCCGGTCGTGGAGGGCACCCAGCCAGAGGGGGCCGAACGGCGGGCGGCCCCCCAGCGAGGGCCCGGCCCATGATCCCGGATCGATCCGGCCGATCGGATCCTCGGCATCGGCCGGGCCCGACCGGACGACCTCGAGGTACGCCCGCACGTGGTGGTCGTGGACGTAGGAGAGGACGGGCCGGACGCGGAGGCCCCGCTCCCGGGCCGACCGCGCGAGGCCCGCGAGGAGGATCCGGAGGCCCCCTTCGGGCGCGAGCCGGCCCCTCAGGGGTCTCGCCCCGTAGATCCGCTCGCAGGCCCCCGGAATCGCCCCCGCGAGGACCATCATGTCGGTGGCAGTGACCGCAACGAGCGAACCGGGCCCGACCGCCGACCACAGGGAGGACAGGTACGGAAGGGGGGATCCGTAGGGGTCGAGGTCGACGTAGGCGAACCTCCGCCCGTCGTCCCACGGGACCCGGGCGTCCCGGTCCTCCACGTGCACGGGGACGCGGCTGCCGGCCGACGCAGCGTTGCGGGACAGGACCGCCAGCGCCTCGGGAGCCCGCTCGGTGATCGTCAGGGAGCGGAGGGCCTCCGTCTCGGTCGCCCACCGGAGGCCGCGGACCCCGGTCGCGCCGAGCATCTCCCAGGCGTCCATCGGTTCGCGGCGGTGCGCTCGGGCCGCGTTGAGGATCGCGAGGTTGAGGTCGCGGTCCACGGCCATCGCCGGATTGTAGAAGACAGGGGCCCGCCGGCCCGGTCCGCGGTGCGCGGGCATCGCCGGAAGCCACAGCGGCGTCGCCCCCTCCCCGGACCACACGAGGGGAGGGGATGCCGCCCCGGCCGTCGTGCGACTAGTGGGCACGGCCCGTGAGGAGGTTGACGACCTTGAACGCCAGGAGGTTCTTGTTGACGGGGGTGACCTCGAGCAGCCGGAGCTCGTCGCGCCGGCGGATGTCCTGGAGCAGCGGGTTGCGGGACTTCTTGTGCAGGGTCATGATGATCGACGTCGGGCTGTCCAGCGTCTCCAGGACCGCCTGGGAGAACGGCTCGCTGTCGACGTCGAGCTTGCCGACCTCGTCGATCACGATGAGGTCTGCCCCCGCCCGTGCTCCCGCGAGCGCCCTCAGGCCAAGGTCCTCGAGGACCTTCACGTTCACTCCGAAGCGGCCCGACCGGACCCGCGAGGTGATCGACTCGTGGGCGAAGACTTGGGACTCCTTTGTCATCCAGTCGGTCATGCGGAAGCCGGTCCGTCGCCCTTTCTCGACCACCGGCTCGGTGATGACGCCCCCGACGCGGATCCCCTCCTCCTCCACCAGGCCGATGATCCGCAGCAGCGTCTGCGTCTTGCCCGAGCCCGGCAGGCCCGTGATGCCGATCTTGACCGGGGCGGACGTACGGCGAGGCACGATCGAGAGCTCCGCGCGAACCTTGGCTAGCCGACGTGCCGTTAATAAGCCATCGAGGCGAGCCGGGCCGGTGCGCATGCCGGCACGCCGCGACACCCCTTCGATCTATCCTGTGCGGGAGGACACGCTGCTCCTGGCCCGCTTCGCGGCGGTCCCGCCGGGGACGAGGCTCCTCGAGATCGGGTGCGGGAACGGATGGGCCTCGGAGGTCGCCGCCCGGGCAGGGGCCCGGGTCGTGGCGACAGACCGGAACCGGGAGGCCCTCCGGGCGCTCTCCCGCCGCGCACGCGATGCCGGCCTCATGATCGACTGCGTCCGCACCGACTTCGCCGCCGGCCTCGGCCGGTTCGACCGGGTACTGGCGAACCCTCCGTACCTGCCGACCGGACCGGGCGCGGCGGACCTCGACCCGGGGGACCGCCTCGCCCTCGACGGGGGCCCCGACGGATGCCGGGCGACCGCCGCCATCGTGGCGGACCTCGCCGACCATCTGCGCCCCGGCGGGGTGGCGTTCCTCCTCGTCTCGAGCCTCCAGGATCGGGCCGGCCTCGACCGGATCCTCGCCCTCTGGCGGGGGAGCGGGGGAGGCGTCGCCCCGGTCGCCTCGCGCCGCATGGAGGGCGAGACCCTGACGGTCCTGCGCCTCGACCCGCCCGACACGGGACGGGATCGGGACTAGGCGCGGGCCTCCGCGAAGCGGACGACCGCCTCGAGGAAGTCGGCACCCCCCGGTTCGGCATCGCGGGTGCCGCGCCGGGTCCAGCCGGGGATCTGCGTCGGGAAGAACGAGCGCTCCGGATGGGGCATCAGCCCGAAGACGGTCCCGCCGGGGTTTGTGAGGCCGGCGATCGCCCCCGCGGACCCGTTCGGATTCCACGGATACGCCGCCGGACCGCCGTCGGGAGCCACCCAGCGGAAGAGGATCTGGCCGCGTTCGGCCAGCTCCGCGCGCCGGCGCTCGGCCGGCTCCGCCAGCACCAGCTTTCCCTCCCCGTGCGCCGAGGGAAGGTAGAGCCGCCGGCCCACCGGCCAGTCGCGCAGGGGCCCGAATCCGCCGCCCTCCCACGCGACCCAGGTCGGACGGCACTCGAAGCGGTGCGAGTCGTTCGGCATCAGTGCGGCGTCGGGCCGGCCCAGCCGGCCGTCCGGCCGACCAGGGAGCAGGCCGAGCTCGGTCAGCACCTGGAACCCGTTGCAGATCCCGCCGAGGAGGGCGCCGGATCGGACGTACTCCTCGAGCGACGGCCCGATCGACGCCCGGATCCGGGCCGCGAAGATCGCTCCGGCCCGGACGTAGTCGCCCGCCGAGAACCCCCCGGGGATCCACAGGAGGCCGTAGTCGGAGAGCTGCCGGCGGTCGCGGCGGGGGATCGACGGATCGTAGAGCTGCTTGAGGTGGAGGATCTCCACCCGGCATCCGAGCGCGCGAAGGGCCAGCGCGAGCTCCTCATCGCAGTTGGTCCCCTCGATCGTGAGGATTCCGACCCGCAGGGCCCGACGGGGCGCCACGGCGGAGCACGGGGCCGGGCCACTTAACGGTTCGTCGGGGCCAGCGGCGCCACCGGAGGGAGGAGGCGACGCACAGGGACCGCGTCGCCCTGCCGCCGGCGCCGGTCGCCCGCCGGTCGCATCCAGTAGGCGTCCATCCCTGCGAGGCTCGTGATCGCATGGGATTCGTGGAACGTCCGCCGCGCCCATCCGGCCTCCACACGGAACGGGACGAACGTCGCCATCCCTTCCGGATTCGCCGGGAGCCCCTCTCGGAGGCGGACCGTGTCCGGAAGGCACCCGTCGCCATCCTCGCCCGCGGCCTTCCGGATCGCGGGGGCGAGAAGCCAGACCGCGTTCGCAAGGCAGCTGGTCGGATGGCCGGGCATCCCCACCCAGAGCGTCCGGCCGGACCGGGCGGCGAGCGTCGGCTTGCCCGGCCGGACGGCGATCCCATGGAAGAGGAGCCGGCCGAGACGGCGGAAGATCCGCGGGAGATGGTCGTGCTCCCCCACGGAGCTCCCGCCGGTCGCGACCACGATCGCGCAGTCCCGGGCGGCGGCGCGCAGGGCCCGCTCGATCGCGGCAGGATCGTCCGGCACCGGAGGGAGCGGGACCGGAATGCCGCCCGACGCCCGGACGACGGCGGCGAGCATCGGGTTGTTCGACTCATAGATCCGTCCGGGACCGAGGGCGCTCCCGCCGGGACGAAGCTCGTCGCCGTTCGGCAGCAGCGCGACCCTCGGGAGGGGTCGGACCTCCACTCCGACCCGCCCCATCGCGGCCAAGCCGCCGAGATCGGCCGGTCGCAGCGGGCGCCCCGCCTCCGCGATCACCGCGCCGCGAGGGATGTCGGACCCGGCCCGGGCCACCCGGGCACCCGCCGGGACGGGACGACGAAGGAGGACCGCACCGCCCCGACGCCGGACGGCCTCGAAGATCTCCACCGTGTCCGTCCCCGGAGGCATGGGGGCCCCGGTCGCGATCGCCACGCACGCGCCGGCCGGCACGCGACGCCCCGGCGGATCGGCGGCGAAGCGCTCCCCCACGACGCGCAGCCGCACCGGGGCGGCCGGGGAGGCCCCCCGGCTGGCCCGGCTCGCAAAGGCGTACCCGTCCCATGTGGCCCGGTCGACCCGAGGGATCGGCGAGGGGGCGCGGATCGTCCGGACGGGGCGGCGTCCGGCGGCCTCGGACAGGGGCACCGTCTCCGCGCCCGAGGGGGTCGGGACGGCCGCCATCAACCGGCGCCGGGCCTCCGTCCAGGGGAGGAGCCGACCGAACGGCCGCATCCTCATGGGGCGACGATCCCGGACGAGGGTTTGAGGAGGATCGGACGCAGCCAACGTCCCTCGATCCACCGGGTCGCCGTCCGGATCCCCCGGCGGACGCAGGCATCCAACGGGTCCCCCGCGAACCATCCGGTGTAGAATCCGCCCCGGAACGCGTCGCCGCTCCCGATCAGCGTATCGATCCGCCGGGGCCGTTCCGCGGCAACCCGGAAGCCCCCCGAACGCGTGTGGACCCGGACCCCCCGCGGACCGCCGGTCTCGATCACCAGCGGCACCATCGGGAGCAGGTCGCGCGCGGAGCGCCCGCCGGCAAGTCGGGCCGCCCGGGCGATCTCTGCGCGGTTGCCGAAGAGGATCTCGGAGAGCCCGAGCAGGCGGGCGAGCGACCGGGCATCCCAGCGGTAGTGGATCTCCTGGGCGGGATCCGCCGCGACCCGCAGGCCGTTCCTTCGGGCCGCCTCCGCGAGGGCGAGCTGCCAGGCGACCGGGCCGGTCGTCACGTGGAGCCAGCGGTATCCGGACCATGGCAGGGAAGAGGGGGGCCGCGCATCCGAATCCCCCATCGGGCCCTGCTGGATGAGGGTCCGCTGGGCGTGGTGCCGGTCGGCAAGGATGTAGCAGGTCGGGGTCGGGAGACCGGGGACACGCTCGACGCCCCGGCAGTCGACGCCGCCGTCCCGAAGCGCGCGGAGGAACGGCGGAGGAAAGTCGCCCCCGACCCGCGCGACGAGGCCGGTGCGGAGGCCCGCGCCCGCGGTGACCCGCGCGAGGTTGGCCGCGGTCCCCCCGAGCAGGGTCCGTTCGGAGGTGACCGGTGCCGTCCGGTCGAGCGGAGGCCACCGGGCGAAGGTCAGGAAGCGGTCGACGTTCACGTGGCCGCTGACCAAGAGGGCGGCATCCTCCGGTGAATCCCCCCGTGGCGCGGCCACGCCCGGGCCGAGGCGTGCCGGTGCTAAACGTTGGCGTGGGGCGCCCGTTATCCGCTCGGCCCGCGTCGCGGTCGCGATGATCGTCCGGGGAGCGATCCTCGACGCCGACGGACCCCGCCGGGCCTACGTCCGGATCGAGGGAGGACGCGTGACCGAGACCGGCTCGCCCGGTACGGAGTCCGCGCCCAAGCACGTTCGGCGGATCCCAGGGATCGTCACGCCGTGGCCCTGGAACGGCCACTCGCACCTCGGCGACGCGGTCTCGGTGCGGGAGCCGCCCCCGGTCCCGTTCTCGGAGATGGTGGCGCCACCGGAGGGGTACAAGTTCCGTCTCCTGAGGGATGCCAGCCCCGCGGCGAAGCGGTCGGCGATGCGGGCGGCGCTTCGGGGGATGGCCCGGGAAGGGATCGCCGGAACGATCGACTTCCGCGAGGAGGGGCTGCCCGGGGTCCGTCTGCTCCGGCAAGCCGCCCGAGGCCGCGCCGGATCCGAGGCGGTGGTGCTCGGCCGACCGGTCGGGTCGGACCGCTCCCGGGAGGAGATCGATCGGATCCTCGACCGGGCCGACGGGATCGGCCTGAGCTCCTGCCGGGAGGAGGGGACGGAGGTCCGCCGCCGGGTCGCCGAGGCGTGCCGGTCCCGCGGGAAGCGCTACGCCCTCCACGCGAGCGAGGAGGTGCGCGAGGACCCGGCCGTCTACCTCGACCCCCGGCCGGACCTCCTCGTCCACCTGACGCGGGCGGAGGAGGGGGACCTCGACCAGGTCGTCGCCGAGGGCGTCACGGTGGCAGTCTGTCCCCGGTCGAACGCCCTCTTCGGACGGGCGCCGTTGCTCTCGTCGCTCGAGCGGCGCGGAGCGCGTGTCGTGCTCGGCACGGACAATGCAATGCTCCTCGCCCCCTCGATCTGGCGGGAGCTCGAGTTCGCCTACGTCCAGAGCCGGGCGCTCGGGCGCCCGGCGTCGGCCGCGTTCCTGGCCCGGGCGGCGCTGGTCGAGCCGTGGCGGTGGGTCGGCCGGGAGGCGGAGGCACGGATCGGGGCCGATTCCCCGGCACACCCCCTCGTCCACCGCCTCCCGCCGGAGGATCCCGCCTACCAGGTCGTGACGCGGGCGGCCGAACACCTTATGCTCCGTCCGGCCGGCCCCCCGCGGGAGTCGTCGGAGGACCGGCACGGATGAAGAGCGACGAACTCTACGCGCTCCTGCGTCGCCGGGGATACCTCTGGCCGGCGGCCGAGATCTACGGCGGGGCCCAGGGCCTCTTCGACTACGGCCCGCTCGGCACCGCCCTCAAGCGGCGGATCGAGGAGGCGTGGACGACCTGGTTCGTCGGCCGTTCCGAGGACTACTACCGGATCGAGGCGTCGGAGATCCTGCCCGAGGCCGTGGTCCGGGCGAGCGGACACCTCGAGAACTTCACGGATCCCGAGGTGACCTGCCGGTCGTGCCGGACGGCGTTCCGGGCCGACACGCTCCTCGAGGAGGTCCGTCCGGAGGGGGTCGACGGGCTGCCGCCGGAGGCGATCGGGCGGATCCTCGAGGAGGCCCACATCGTCTGTCCCAAGTGCGGCACCGCCTCGTTGGATGTGCCGGTCGCCTTCAACATGATGTTCGGCCTCGACTTCGGCGTCACCGGGCGCGAGCGCGCCTACCTCCGCCCCGAGACCGCCCAGTCGAGCTACCTCGCCTTCGCGCGGATGTGGGAGGTCGGCCGCAAGGCGCTCCCGCTCGGGATCGCGGTGGTCGGGCGCGCGTTCCGGAACGAGATCGCCCCCCGCCAGCTGCTCTTCCGGATGCGAGCGTTCACCCAGGCGGAGCTCCAGATCTTCTTCGATCCGGACCGCTTCGAGGTGCCGATCGACTCCGTCGAGTCCGAGCGGCTGCCCCTCCTCCGGGTCGACCGCCGCCAGCGCGGGGAGGAGTCGCCGGAGTGGATCGAAGTCCGCGCACTGCGGGGCGGGGACCTGCCGGACTTCTACCTCTTCCACCTGGTCCACACCTACCGGTTCTTCCGCGACGCCCTGGGGCTCCCGCCAGAGCGGATCCGGTTCTTCGAGAAGTCCGATACCGAGCGGGCCTTCTACAACCGGATCCAGTTCGATGCCGAGGTCCATCTGGAGAGCCTCGGCGGGTACCGGGAGCTCGGCGCCGTCCATTACCGGGGCGACTACGACCTGAGCCGACACTCTGCCGGCTCCGGCAAGGACCTGTCGGTCACGACCGCCGAGGGCCGCCGGCTGGTCCCCCACGTCCTCGAGCTCACCTTCGGCGTCGACCGCAACCTCTGGGCCCAGGCCGACGTCCACCTTCGCCGGGATGCCGAGCGCACGCTCTGGAAGCTCCCACCGGCCCTCGCTCCGGTGCAGGTCGGCGTCTTCCCGCTCCTCAAGAAGGAGCACGGGGCATACGCGCGGCAGCTGGCCGCATCGCTGCTCGACGGGGGGATCGTCGCCGAGTACGATGATGCCGGCGGGATCGGGCGGCGCTACGCCCGCATGGACGAGATCGGCACCCCGTTCTGCGTGACGGTGGACGGGGAAACCGTGGACCCTTCCTCGCCGCAGCACGAGACGGTGACGCTGCGGCAGCGGGACTCCCGGGCCCAGGAACGGGTCCGCTCCGACGCGATCGCCGCCCGGATCCGCTCCGCGGTCCGGTTCCTCCGTCCGGCCTCCTGATCCCCGACCCGGTGCCGGTCCCCGAAGCGTATTCAGCGGGCGACCCGTGGCGCACCCATGGCGACACTCCCGCGACCGGAGTGGGTGGCGGTCGACGCGTATGTCGAACGAACGCTTGGAGGGGAGGATTCGGCGCTGGCGGCGGCCCGGGAGGCGAGCCGCGAGGCCGGCCTCCCGCCGATCCAGGTGTCCGCGGTCCAAGGCAAGCTCCTCCATGTCTTGGCGAGGGCGGTCCGGGCCCGACGCGTCCTCGAGATCGGGACGCTGGGGGGCTACAGCACCCTCTGGCTCGCGCGGGCGGTGGCGCCGGAGGGGCACGTCACGACCCTCGAGATCAACCCCGGCCACGTCGCGGTGGCCCAGCGGAACCTCCGCGCGGCCGGCGTGGAGCCGTTCGTGACGATCCGGCCGGGGCCGGCGCTCCAGTCCCTCGACGCGATGGTGCCGGACCGGGACGCCCGCTTCGACTTCGTCTTCCTCGACGCCGACAAACCCGCCTATCCGGCGTACCTCGAGAGGATCCTGCGCCTCGTGCGGCCGGGCGCGCTCCTCGTCGCGGACAACGTCGTACGGGGCGGGGCCGTCGCCGACCCGGCATCGGCCGATCCGAACGTCCGGGGCGTGCGCGAGCTGCAGGAGGCGATCGGACGGTCGCCCCATCTCGTCGCGACGACCGTCCAGACCGTCGGCGCGAAGGGGTACGACGGCGTCACCATCGCGCTCGTCGTCGAGGCCGAGGGAATCCGGCACAACCGCTAAATCGTGGGTTGCCCCTGAGCAGACGATGGCGCACGATCCTCCGTCCCCCATGCCGGCCGACCCTGGGGCCGTGGAGGCCCAGCGCGAGTCCCGCTGGTTCGGCCAGGAATACGCCGACATGACCAAGCTGCGGGAGATCTCGGCGAAGCATGCGCACACCGCGGCGAAGGCCGAGGCGAGGGCGGCGCGCCTTTTGACGGCTGCCGACAAGCACCGGCACGCCGCCACGATCTACCGGGAGAAGGCGGCGGCGACCCGGGGGGACATCCCCCCGCTCCAGGAGAGCATCACCCAGGTCAACGGCCAGATCGCCGAGGCCGCGAAGCGGGCGACGCCGGGCATGCCCCCGAGCGCCGACGTCACCGGCCTGCAGGTCCGGGCCCGCAAGCTCCAGCAGCGGGCCGCCGACCTCGAGCGGAAGGCGACCAGCTACGACCTGAAGGCGGCGCGCCACACCCAGAAGGCCTCTGAGATCAAGGTCCGGGCCGACCACCTCCTCGAGATGGCCAAGGCCCACGAGGCCGAGGCGCTGGCCTACCGCCAGCGGGCCGACCAGCTCCAGATGGCGGCCGCCAACCGCCTCCGTTCGCCGACCGACAGCTCGCCCGGCGGGGCGCCTCCGACCTCTCCCCAATGAGACTCATCGTCACGGTCGGGATGCCCGGCTCGGGCAAGGACGAGCTGGTCGGCATCGCGCAGTCGATCGGGCTTCCGGCGCTCAAGATGGGGGATCTCGTCCGGGACGAGGCGCGGCGCCGCGGCCTCGCCCAGACCAACGCCAACCTCGGCCGGATCGCCTCCGAGGAGCGGGACAAGCACGGGGCGGGCATCTGGGCCCAGCGCGCCCTGCCGAAGCTGACCGAGACCCGGATGCTCGTCGACGGCTGCCGCTCCGACAGCGAGGTCACCGTCTTCCGCCACCACTTCGGCGACCTGTTCGTCCTCGGGATCTTCGCGTCACCCGAGACCCGGTTCGAGCGGTTGCGCCGGCGCGGCCGCGGCGACGACTCGACGGACATGCAGGAGTTCTACGACCGGGACCGCCGGGAGCTCAAGTGGGGGATCGGCAACGCGCTCGCCCTCGCGGACGGCATGCTCGTCAACGAGGGAAGCCTCGAGGAGTTCCGCCGTCAGGCCCGGGACCACCTCGAGCGGATCCTCGCCCGGGACGACGACGACTGACCGCGCGCATCATTCCGGTCCGGTGGTCTCCTCGAGGAACGCCCGGATCCGGTCGAACCGTTCGCGGTCGACCACGATCGCCGGCCGGTCCGCCGAGCGCAGCCTCCGCCGCGCCTCGGCGACCAGGTGCCGGTCCCGCTCCACGGCGAGCGACCGGGATCCTGTGCCGGCGTGGAGGGTCCGCTCCCAGGCGACCGCGAACTCGTCCGGCGTCTCGGCCCGCGGGGGGTGTCGGCCGAGCCGCCGCTCCCGAAGGGTCCGCCGGACGAGCTCGACGTAGCCGATGTGGGCCGTGAACATCTGCGCGCTCCCCTCGTCGGAGGGATCGAGCGGATGGACCGGGACATCCCGGGCGCGGGCCCACTCGATCGCCCGCACCATGCTCGGGTTCGGGACCCGCACCTCCCCCCACTCCGCGAGCGCCTCGATCTCCCGGGTCTCGGAGTCGACCAGGTGGATGACCGTCTCCCCGTCGGCCTCCGCAAAGTAGGTCGCGATCCCGTCCAGCTCCTCGGCGGAGAGGGCGAGGCCCAGGGCCCCCGGCGCGCTCCGCTCCAATAGGTCGATGAGCGGGTATGTCTCGGCGTGCAGTCCCCGGACGCAGCCGACCAGGAGCGGGCGGGGGTCGCGGGCGAGCCGCTCGACCCTCACGCCTCCTCGCGTTCCTCGATCGACTCCATGAGCTCGTCCCGGTCCCGGTGACGGGCGAGCTCCTCGACGCTCAGGATCGGGAGCCCGTCGATCGCCGCGCGCGGGGCCGGATCGGGGACGATGAACATCGCGTGCTGCTCGATCACCCGGGCGAGATGCGCGAGGAACTCGGCGCGGTGCTGGGCCGTTCGGAGGCTTCCGATCGCGGTGAGGAGGATCTCTCGCTCGCGCGTCTCGGGAGGGGTCCGGGTGAAGGCGTCGAAGGGGGCCCGCGCGGTCGGCACGACCTCCCAGCCCATCCCGAACAGATGCTCGTAGACGCCGGCCCGGAGGGGGTCGGACTCCCACGCGGAAGGCCGCGCGCCGTCGCGGCGGCCGGCCGGAGGCTCGGGGCCCCGGACCGCGACGCCGATGGAGAGCAGGTCGACCGGCAGCGCGAGGGACTCGTCGAAGAACTGCTCGACGCGCTCGACGACGATCACCTCCGCGCCGCCTCCCTCCTCGTAGAGCTGGATGGAGTGGCGGGAGACCCCCGCGATCTTTGCCATCGCTCCGAGCGAGAGGCCCCGGGCCTCGCGCAGGGCCCGCAGGCGCGGGCCGTCCATGCGGGCGAAGATCCCCCCCGGCGCGGAGACCAGGAACGGCGGGATCCCCTTCTGGATCAGGTCCTCGAACGTCGTGGGAGCGAGGATGGGCAGGTCGTAGCGGGAGTAGACGACGCCGGCCTCGAGCCGGCTGGTTCCCGAGGTCTCCCCGATCACCAGCGCCAGCGCAGGGAACAGCCGCGCGAGCTCGCCGAGGCGATCCGCCTCCTCGCGGCTCAACGTGTCGATGTTCTTGAGGACCTTGATCAGGAGCAGCAGGGAGTCGCGCCGGGCGGCGAGGTCGAAGCTGGTCGGCCGGAGACCGTGGGCGTCGGAGACGAAGAATCCGGCCCGCTCGAGGAGGTCGCGGACGGATGCGATCGCGCGCTCGCGGGTCCGCTCCATCGGTGCACCTCCCGGGAAAATGAGCGTCCTCCCCTAGATAAAGACAGAGGGTCCTCTCTCTCGGGAGCGGACGGCGAAGGATTCATCCGTGCGGAACGCTGCCGCGCCGCTGGGCCCGTCCCCGCGCCGGGCGGACGGACCCCGCATCCGGCCGGTCGCCCGCCCGAGGAACCTCATAGGGGACCCGCCGGTGGGGATGCCAATCGATGACCGGTCGGGCGAGGCTGGTGCCGATCCCGGGCGCCGCGGCGCTCCTGCTCGTCCCGCCGGCCGACCGTCCCGAGCCGCGGACCGTCCTGGTCGCTGACGTTCACCTCGGCCTCGGGAGCAGCCCCGCCCACCCGGACGGGCCTCCCGGCGCCGCCGGTCCCCAGCTCGCCGAGCAGCTGATCGGAATCGCGGAACGGAGCGGGGCGGCCTCCCTCGTGATCGCGGGCGACGCCAAGGACCCCATCCCGATGGTCCCCCGCGCGCTCCGCGGTCCCCTCTTCGCCTTCTTCTCCGACCTCCTGCGCGCGGGACTCTCCGTCGACGTGATCCTCGGCAACCACGACGGGGGCCTGGCGCCCCACCTCCCTCGGGAGGTGACGGTGGTGCCGGCGACCGGTCTGGTCCGGGCGGGCGTCGGGATCTTCCACGGCCACCGCTGGCCCTCCCCGCAGGTCCTGCGCTGCCGGCAATGGGTCGCCGGGCACCTGCACCCGGGGGTCCGTCTCGCGCCGACGCCGGAGTCGCCCACCGGCAAGCAGCGCTGCTGGGTCCGCGTCGCCTTCCGCCGACCTCCCCCTGCCGTCCCGGGCCGCCCGTGGGGCGCGGAGTCGATGGTCGTCCTTCCGGCGTTCAACCCGATCGCGGGCACCGAGGCGCTCAACCGCCAGCGCCCCGCCCGCGGACGCACCCTTCTCTACCACCGGTTCCTCGCCCACGGGATCGCGCGGGCCTACCTCCTGGACGGGACCGACCTCGGGCCGCTCCCTATCGGAGGCCGTACGGCGCGCTGATTGCCCGGCGGAGGGCCTCGGGCGAGTCGATGGGTGGGAGGCACCGGCCCTCCCGGCAGAGAAGGGCGCGGGGCGGGTCCCCCCCGGCCGGGGGGAGGTCCCCGTGGACCGGAAACGAGCCGGCGACCGACGCGGGGAGAACCCAGAGATGGGGGTGATAGGCCGTGCGCGCGGCCCTCAGGAGCGCTGCGGCCGCCGGCCCCGTCCCCTCCACGACGACGGTCGTCGCCGGTGTGCGGGAGACCGCGAGAGACCAGGCGACTCCGGCGCCGAAGAGACCGGCGTGTCGGAGGTGGCGCGCGGCAGCCTCTCCGGCCGAGGCCGCGAGCCGCTGCCAGCGATCCTCCGCGAGGAGGGAGCCGAGGCGGGCGGAGGCCAGGACGGCGATCGCGATGGGGGGGGCGTTGGGGGAGTCCTCGAGCGTGTAGGACGGGGGCCCCGAGGCGATGCGCCGGTTCCCGTCGTAGATCCTGGGGGCGAGATCGCGGAGGAGCCCGTCCTCTCCGCGGAACTCACGGTCGATCACCCCGAGGATCCGCGCGGCGCGCCGGGCCAGCTCGACCGCCCCGGTCGCCCCCGCGAGCTCGACCAGGCCGGCGGCGAACTCTGCCTGGTCCTCGAGCAGGCCGTGGCCCGAGCCGGTACCGCCGTCGACCGGAATGCGGTGCGCCATCCCCCGATCCTCGCTCCATCCGTCGGTCCAGATCCGGTCCGCCGCCGCCCGGGCAGCCGTCAGCAGGGAGGGGTCCCCGAGGAGCGCGCCGGCGCGCGCGAAGCCCCGGATCATGGCCCCGTTCCCGCTCGTGTACAATGCGGGGTCGACCGGGGGCGGAGGGCGGCGATCGCGGGCGGCCCGGACCTTGGCGATCGCGCGCCGAAAGGTCGCCAAGGGATCGCGGATCGGCGGCTCGCAGCCGGCAGCCGCCTCCGCCGGCTCGGCGAGGCGGAAGAGGACGTTGCGCTGGGGATCCTCGGGCATCCGTCCTTCGCTGCCGATCCCGAAGGCCCGGACGAACAGGCGGAACTCGTCGTCGTCGAGGATGCCCTTGAGCTGGGCCCGGGTCCAAGTGTAGTACCCGCCGTCGTCGCCCGGTGCGTTGTCCGCGTCCTGGCTCGCGCCCCAGCCCCCACCGGGAAGGGCGAGGGAGCCCTGGACCCATCCGGCGGTCCCACGGACGATCTCCGCGTAGCGCGGGTCCCCGAAGAGCGCCGCCCCGTCCGCGAAGGCCGCGAGGAGGGCCGCGTTGTCGGCCGCCATCTTCTCGAAGTGGGGGATCCTCCATGCCTCGTCCACCGAGTAGCGGTGGAAGCCCCCCCCGATCTGGTCGTAGCATCCGCCGGCGCCCATCCCGTCGAGGGTGCGGCGGGCGATCGCCGCGCTCTCCGTCCCCCCGTTCGTCCCGGCATCCCACAGCAGGAACTCGATCGCCGCCGGATGGGGGAACTTGGGGGCATCGCCGAATCCACCGTGCACGGGGTCGTGGCTGTCGTGGATGCCGCGGCGCGTCGCCCCCACGAACTCCTCCACGGGGACCGGAGGCTCCGGTCCGCGGGGGATCGCCTCCGGGTCCCACCGCATCGCCTCCTCGGTCTCCGCCCCCGCCGATCCGCGGTGGGCCTCCCACCATCGGGTGATCTCGGGAAGGAGGCGCCGGAATCCGGGGCGCCCGTGATGGTCCGTCGCCGGAAAGTAGGTCCCCCCGAAGAACGGCCGTCCCTCGGGCGTCAGGAACGCCGTCAAGGGCCAGCCCCCCTCCCCGCTCAGGGCCTGGACCTCCCGCTGGTAGCGGCGGTCGACCTCGGGGTGCTCGTCCCGGTCGACCTTGACCGCCACGAAGTGCTCCCGAAGGAGGCGGGCCACCTCGGCGTCGGCGTAGGTCCCCTCGTCCATGACGTGGCACCAGTGGCACCACGAGGCCCCAATGTCGAGGAGGATCGGGACGCCGCGGGTCCGCGCGACCTCGAACGGTTCCTCCCCCCAAGGGTACCACTCGATCGGCTGGTGCGCCGCTGCCCTCAGGTACGCGGAGGACGAGCGGCTCAGCCGCCACGCCGGAGCGGTCGGATCGATGGCCGGGGTCATCGACCGAGCCGGCACGCGGTCGTTGATACCCTCTTCGGCCGACGGAGCGGCCCCGCCGAGCGGCACCAGGTCACCGGCGCGCTACTGCGCCGGTCTCCGTTATAAGGGAGGCCCGAGTGGACCGCCATAGGTGGGCGCATGGACATGCAACCCGGCCAGATGGCCTACGACCGGGCGATCACCGTCTTTTCCCCTGACGGCCGCCTCTTCCAGGTCGAGTACGCCCGGGAGGCCGTTCGGCGGGGCGCCACGACGGCGGGCGTTGTGTATGCGGACGGGGTCGCGCTCATCGCCGACCGACGCATCCCGAACCCGAAGCTGGCCGAACCGTCGAGCCTCGAGAAGATCCAGCCGATCGACGAGACGATCGCCTGCGCGACGGCCGGGCTGGTCGCCGACGCCCGGGTGCTCGTCGACTTCGCGCGGCTGTCGGCCCAGATCCACCGGGTGACCTATGCGGAACCGATCGGGGTCGAGCTCCTCGTCCGGAAGATCTGCGACTACAAGCAGCAGTTCACCCAGTACGGGGGCGTGCGCCCCTTCGGGACGGCGCTCCTCGTGGGAGGGATCGATGACAGTGGGGTGCACCTATTCGAGACCGAGCCGAGCGGCTCGCTCACGAGCTTCCGCGCCGCGAGCACGGGCGGCAACCGCAACGCCGTGGTCGAGCTGTTCGAACGGAAGTACCGGCCGAACCTGAACCGCGAGGAGGGCATCCTTCTCGCCCTTGAGGGCCTTCGGGCCGCGCTCGACGAGGGCAACGCGCTCTCCCAGGTCGAGGTCCTGACGATCGACCGGACCTTGGGGATGACCCGCCTCGATGCGGCGGAAATCCAGAAGTACATCGCGCGCCTTCCCCCGAACGGCGGGGCACCGGCCAAGACCAAGCCCTGATCGGGCCGGGCGCGCGGAGCCGCGACGATGGTCAAGGTCGAGGATGCGGTCATCGCGCGATGGGAAACCCAAGGCTCCCGCTTCGAGGTCTTGGTCGATCCCGAGGCCGTCCAGGCGATCAAGGACGGCAAGACAGTCGACCTGACCGACAAGCTCGCCCTCGACCAGGTCTTCAAGGACGCCCGCAAGGGGGACAAGGTCAGCGAGGAGCACCTCGAGAAGACCTTCCACACCCGGGACCTCCCGTCGATCGCGCGGGAGATCATCCAGAAGGGCGAGGTCCAGGTCACCACCGAGCAGCGCCACCGCCTTCAGGAGGCCAAGCGGCGTCAGATCGTCACCACCATCGCGCGCAACGCGATGAACCCCCAGACCGGCGCGCCGCATCCTCCGGCCCGGATCGAGGCGGCGATGGCGGAGGCGAAGTACCACGTCGACCCGTTCCGGCCGGTCGACGCCCAGGTCCAGGAGGTCCTCGCACGGCTGCGCCCGATCCTCCCGATCCGGCTCGACGTCGTCAAGGTCCAGGTCCATGTCCCGGCCCAGCACTACCCCCGCGTGATCGGGGACATCAAGGGGATCGGCCGTCTCGTCGAGGAGATGTGGCTTCCGGACGGATCCTACCGGGCGGTCGTCGAGATCCCCGCCGGTGTGCAGACCGAGCTCTACGACCGGCTCAACGCCCGCACCAAGGGAGCGGCGGAGACCGTCCTTCTTAAATAGAGACCCCCGGTCGCGCCCGCCGGTGCAGCAGACGCGATGTCACACGGAAATCGGCCGGGCCACGGCCGGG
This sequence comes from Thermoplasmata archaeon, assembly GCA_038729445.1. Lineage (GTDB taxonomy): Archaea > Thermoplasmatota > Thermoplasmata > Lutacidiplasmatales > UBA184 > Lutacidiplasma. The sequence continues at coordinate 694 of JAVYSA010000016.1, read as the reverse complement.
GGGGCCGCGACGGGTTCCGTTCCCCGCGACCGTCCTCCGGCGAGCGGGTGTTAGTGCTCCCCGGCGAGGAAATCCCCGTCCGGGGCCTCCGTCCCGGTCCGGGCACGTACCGGACCCAAGGGAGAATCTACGCGAGCATCCTGGGCTTCGTCCAGGAGAGGCCCCCTCAGGTCCAGGTCGTCCCCCTCTCCGGCCGCTACGTGCCGAAGCCCCGGGACGTCGTCATCGGCTACGTCGCGGATGTCCAGGGGACCTTCTGGCTCCTCGAGATCGGGGCGCCCCGATGGGCCCCCCTCCACATGACGGGCACTCCGTGGAAGATCGAGGTCGGCGAGACGGAACGCTACCTTCGGGTTGGCGACGCCGTGGTGGTCATGGTGGAGAACCTGGACGCGACCGGCCGGATCGGCGTGACGATGCTCGGAGAGGGGCTTGGCCGCCTCGAGGGCGGTTCGATCGTCTCGATCTCCCCCGCCAAGGTCCCCCGGGTGATCGGGCGGAAGGGTTCGATGATCGACACGATCACCCGGCACACCGGCGCCAAGATCGTGGTGGGGCAGAACGGGCGGATCTGGGTCGACGGGACCCCGGAGGCGATCGCGCAGGTCCGCCAGGCGCTCGAGCTGATCGAGGGGAGCGGACACCGCTCGGGCCTGACCGAGCGGGTCCACACATTGCTGCGGGGCCACGGGCC
>JAVYSA010000015.1:0-36651 GCA_038729445.1 Thermoplasmata archaeon | reverse complement strand
CACCGGGCGCGGCGCCCCCGGGGCCCGACGCCCCCCGCTCCTCCACAGCCGTAGCGCCGGCGCGACGGCGCGGGCTGCGCGTCCCATCTCCCCGGGACCTGCCCGTCGGGCCGGTCCCGGGCGCGGAGAGAGGGGAGGGTCTCCGTTATCCCCTCCCCCCGCGTCCATCGTCCCGGTGGATCGGATGGCGAGCCAGTGCCCGAAGTGCGGGACCGCGGTCGAATGGACTCCGGGACGGATCACGGTGGTCGAGGGCCGCTGCGGCCAGTGCGACGCCACCTACACGATCCTTGAAGGGGCGGAGCCCCTCCGCTCCCGACCGCTCACGGAGGGCTCCGGAGAGGACGAGGGGACCGGGGTCCTCTGCCGCTCGTGCGGAGGGACCGTCCGGTTCGAGGCGGTCGAGGATGGCCTGACCGGAACCTGCGTGGAGTGCGGCGGGGTCTCGCGGTGGGTCCGGCCGAGATCTCCGATGGCGCCGGAGGGAAAGGCGGCCACGCCGGGGGAGGCGGAAGACGGGGAGGCGGGGGTGCGGTCCGCCCGGCCCTGCCGCCAGTGCGGCGGTGCCCTCCGGTTCTCCCCCCGACCGGACGGCAGCGTGGTCGGGACCTGCGCGCGGTGCGGGAACCGCTTCACGCTCCGGGGGGATCGTCCCGGGCGCTGGGGGCGGGAAGGGGGCCGTTCGGCTGGCGGGTTCGGGTCCGGTCGTCCGGGAGGCTGGAACCGGCCGTGGTCCCGCGGGGGCCGCTTCGGCAACCGTCCGGGGGGGCCCCGCGGTCCCCCCCGGGGTCGTAGGGACCGCCGGGGGCCACCCGGAGAGGGTTCCGGTCGTCGCCCGGATCGCCGGCAGCGCCGGCGCGAGGCACAGTCGGACGAAGAGGAGTGAACGATCGAAGCCCCCGATCGGACGCAAGGCGTCCGGGCGCTACGGGGTCCAGGTCGGTCCGCCGTAGCCGGGAGGCACCGGCGGGGGCGGCTCGGGGCCGCCGAACGGATCCGGCCGGGGCTCGGGAGCCCGGCCGTGCTTCCGGGCGAGGTAGGCGTCGATCGCCGCTGCGGCCCGCTCTCCGGCCCCCATCGCGTGGACCACGGAGCGGCCCCCGGTGGCGAAGACTCCCTCGACGTCCGTCATCCAGTCGGCGGCCTTCCCCTCCGGCCAGCCCATCGATGCGATCCGGAAGTCGTACTCCGGCCCGAAGCTGTCGATGTCCGCCACCTCCCCGACGGCGACGATGACCGTGTCGCACGGGATCGTCTCCTCGGAGTTGGGGACCACCACCAGCGTCCTCCGCCCCTTGGCGTCGGGGGGGCCATGCTCGGTACGCTCCACGACGAGCCCTTCCACGTGATCGGTCCCGAGGATCGCCTTCGGGGACCGGTAGAAGACGTAGCGGACTCCCTCGATCTCCCCCCCCTCGCGCTCCTCGACCGTCGCCTTCATGTCCTCCGGACCCCGGCGGTAGACGAGCGCGACCTCGCCCCCCTCGGAGAGCCGGCGGGCCGAGCGGGCCGCGTCCAAGGCGACGTCTCCGGCCCCGATGACGACCACCCGCCGGTCGGTCCGGCCAAAGAGGCCCTGGGGGCCCTTGTTGATCGCGAGGAGGAACGGGAGCGCGTGGTAGACCCCGGGGAGGTGCTCCCCGGGGATCCCGAGCTCACGCGCCTTGGAGGCACCGACCGAGACGAGGACCGCCTCGTACCCCTCCGCGAGGAGGCTTTTCGGGGTGTAGTCGGTCCCGGCCTTCTTGCCGCCCACGAAGGTGATGTCGAGGTTCCTCCAGCGGGCGAGGTCGGTGTCGAGGTCGTCGGCCTCGAGATGGTAGCGTGGGATGGTGTTGATCTGGCCGCCCACGAACATCTCGGCCTCGAAGACCGTCACGGAGTAGCCGCGGACGGCGAGATCCCAGGCCGCCATGAGGCCGGTCGGGCCGGCCCCGATGATCGCGACACGTTCGTTCTTCGGCTTGGACGGGACGTAGAGCAGGTCGGACTGGCCGAACTCCAAGGCGGCCCGCTTGAGCTGGCGGATGGCGATCGGCACGCCCCTCTGGCTCATGATGCAGTCGTCCTCGCAGAAGTGGTAGCAGGTCTTGCACAGCACGGTCGCGAGCGGGTTGTCCCGCAGGGTGAGCCGGGCGGCGCCGTCGAAGTCGCGGCGGGCGATCAGGGTGTTGTACCCCCGGCAATCCTGGGTGATCGGGCAGCCTTGGACGCAGTAGGGCATCGCGCACTCGAGACAGCGCTGCCCCTCGAGGACCGCCTCCTCGAGCGTGTAGGGCTGGGTGATGAGCGAGAACTTGCGGATCCGCTCCTCCTTGCTCTCCTCCGGAATGGGGACCCGTTCGTAGCGGTCGATCGTCATGGACTCCCCCGAGGGCGCGGCGCCCCTCCCCCGAGACTGTGCACTTGATAGATTATATCGTTCACCGGGGACGGGTGCGGGTCGGGCTCCGAAGGGATATAGGCGGGCGGGGCTCGCCCGCGGGCGATCGATGCCCGAGGCCCGCGTCGTCCTTGCGTCCGAGGTCGCCTGGGAACGCCACCCTGCGCTTCCGCCCGGGGCCGAGCTCGCGGTCGTCGCCGGCAACGAACGGCAGCCGGGGCCGCTCGTCCTGCGGGTGCGCGTGCCTCCGCGCCACACCGTCCCGCTCCATGCGCATCCGGACGACCGGATCTACACCGTGCTGGAGGGATCCTGCTGGTGGTCGGCAGTCGACGGTGCGGGCCGAACCTCCCCGTTCCGCGAGCTCCGGGCCGGCAGCGTGATCGTCCTGCCCGGCGGCGTCGCGCATGCGCAGCGCTCCGAGGGCGAGGGCTACCTCCTGGAGATCGTGGGACGGGGACCCACCGGGACCGAGTACGTCCATCCCGAGGACGACCCCCGCCGACGGCCCGCCCCGGGCCCCTCCTCTCCGTAGCGCCCGCCGATCGGCCCCCGCCCGACACGCTATACGCCGTCGGGGCCTTCGGGTCCGTGCCATGTCGCGCACGGGCACGATGGCGGTGGCCCTGGGGATCCTCTTCCTGATCGCCACGGCCCTCGCGGTCACGATGCTCCTGACCGACACGAACCTCCGGACGAACTTCGGCACGCTTTCCAGTGGGTACTACCTCCACTGGTACGCCGTCCTCGCGATGGCGGCCGTATCGGTCCTCGGTGCGGGTCTCCTGATCGGCCTCCGCAGCCGGGCCACGATCCTCGGCTCGGCGATCGGATCGGGACTGCTCGCCCTCGCCATGGTCGCGGACATCGCCACGTATGCGGAGGTCGGCTTCTCCTCCGCGAGCAGCTTCGCCCAGTACCTCTTCGGCATCACCTACTACGGAGGCGACATCCGCTACCTCTTCGACGTCCTCCTGGCGACCTACCTCGTCACCTTCGGGCTCAGCCTGGCGGCGCTCGCGTGGACCCGCGCCTCCCGTCCTTCCCAGGACTCCGGCCCGGCGGCCCCCGCGCCCTGAGCCCCGGCGCGGCGGGCCCGGTCGGTCGGACGGAGGCACCGTGCCGCTTCCCGGCGCCGGGCGGTCGATCCGACGCGCGGGAGGGATCCGCCGGCCCATGCCTCGCCGGACCTCGGAGCGCCCGTCGAAAGGCTCATGATGGCCGGAAGGCGTGGGCCGACCAACGGCTGTGGGGTCAGCCGCCGGTCCTCTCCGGACCGGGAACTGCCATCCGGCCAATGACCTCTGCATCGGAGTGCGATGGCCGACCCAGTCGAGCAGACGGATGCCCCGCCGCGTGACCCGGAACCGTCCCTGCGCCCGGTCTCGTGGGACCCTCCCCCGGCGGTGATTGAGCGGCTCCGACCTTGGATCAACCTCTCGCGGGCCGGTCCGGAGGAGTTCTACGCGTGGCTCATGCGCCTCGTCCCGCTCCTGCCCGAGGCGAAGGCCCCGGCCGACCCCCATCCGGAGGATCTCGGGACCCGGGTGCGGGAGCTCGCCGGCGCGCTGGCCGAATCGGCCCGGGCAGAGGCCCAGGCGCACTTTCAGGCCTCGGAGTACTACCAGGCAAACGTCCTTCTCGCGCGTCGGGTCCGGGCGCTCGAGGCGATGCTCCGGGCGGCCGGCATCCCCTTTCCGGCCGGGTCGCGGAGCCTGGAGGCCGCCGCGGAGCGCTTTCTCCCGAGGGAGGTGCCGCCGTGACGCCGCTTCGGACGCTGGTGGTCGGGTTTGATGCCTCCCCGGCCGCCTCCCGTGCGATGGCGTTGGCCCTCGCCATCGCGACGCCGGTCGCGGCCCGCATCGTGCTGGTCCATGCTCCCGAGGGCGGGTCGATCCAGGCTCAGCCGACGACGGAGGAGGAGGCCGGTGCCGGGGAGGCGGCCGTCGCGGCGGCGATCACCGGATGGGAGGAGCGAGCCCGCGCTGCCGGCGTGCCGTTCAGCGTCGTGATGCGGGAGGAGCCGCCCGGCGCGGCGATCCTGGCGGTCGCTCGCGAGGTCCGGCCGGAGCTCGTCGTCGTCGGGACCCGCGGGCTCCGCCCGGCCACGAAGGCCCTGCTCGGCTCCGTCTCAAGCCTCCTGCTTGCGGAGGCGAACCGCCCGGTGCTCGTGGTGCCCTAGACGGCACCGAAGGCGACCGCGACGTAGATCACCACGAGGATCACGACGCCCAGGATGTAGGCGAGGTAGCGTCCGATCCGTCCCGGCATCACGGCGGCCTTGAGCGCAGCGGAAGCGCCGAGGACGAGGCGGACCAGCCCGTCGTAGATCGCCTTGAAGACATCGAGCACCTCGAGCTCCACGTTGTACGACTCGGGCGTGCGGATCTCGGCGGCGATCCCCCGCGCGCCGGCGGCCCGCCGGACCTCCCTCGTCCCGAGCACGCTGCGGAGCATGATCCTGAGGCCGGTGCTGTAGCCGAAGCTGGTGTACCATCCCTGCGCAGTCGGAAGGGCGCGTCCCCCCGACCACGGCGGGAGCCGACGGGACGGAGGCCGCCGGCCTCCAAGGTAGTACGCGACGGCCGGGAGTACCCCGACCCCGAAGGCGATCGGGAGCGCCGGGGGGGAGAGGATCCCGAAGATCGCCTGGGGGCCACCGGAGACGATCGACCAGCCCACCGGCACCGCGAGGAGGCCTCCGACGGGGGCTGCGACGGCCGTGCCCGCGAGCACGGAGACCGACGGCGCGAGGCCGCGCAGGATCCACGGGGAGGCGACCCCCAGGCCGACGACGATCGCGGTGAGCCCCGCGATCGGGGGGCCGAGCCCCGTCCGCACCGTGGCCCCGTCACCCCGGTCGGGCTTCCAGAGCGCGGTGAACCCGACGAACTTCAGCATCGCGACCAGGACGAGGCCGGCCGCCAGGGCGACGACGGCCCCGGCGAGCAGGCCAAGGAACACCAGCGGGGGGGAGGAGAACTGGTACGACTGGAAGAGCGACTCCAGGATCATCCACTCGCTCACGAATCCGGCGAGGGGCGGCGCGGCGGCGAGGCTGAGCGCCGCCACGACGGTGGCACCGGAGCCCAACGGATCGGCCCGGCGAATGATCCCCCGGGCCCGGGAGAGGTCGTAGGTTCCGGTCGCCCGCTCGACATCGCCGGCGAAGAGGAAGAGGCCGGCCTTCGTGATCGCGTGGGCGAACGCCTGGAAGAAGGCGGCGAAGAGGGCGAAGGTGGCGAGCGCCGGCAGGCCCTCGGCCATCGCGATGAGGGCGATCCCGAGCGCGACGAGGATGAGCCCGTTGTTCTCGATCGTGCTGTAGGCGGGAAGGCCCTTGACATGCTCGCTGACCGACGCGAAGATCGCCCCGAGGAGCGCGGAGATCGCCCCGATGACGAGCAGGAGCCCCCCCCACCACGCCGGGCCGGGGGCCAACAGGGTGAGGACCCGGAACAGCCCGTAGACCCCCGCGAGGGTGAGCGTCGAGCTCAGGACCGCCGACGCGTTCGAGGGGGCCGAGGAGTGCGCGATCGGGAGCCACTCGCTCATGTGGAACGGGGCGACCCCCATCTTGAGGCCGAAACCGACCACCGCGGCGACGAACGCGACGGAGGCGAGGGGACCGGCCATCGCCGACGAGGTCATGGCAAAGCTGCCGGTGCCGGCGTAGAGGGAGGCGATCACCACCGCGACCAGGACGGTGCTCGCCTCGCCGAAGGCGAGGAAGACGAACGCGGCCCCGAAGATCCGGGGGGCCCGGCCCTCGGCCTCAAGGATCATCCAGTACGCCGAGAGGGTCATCCCTTCCCACGCCGCCAGGAAGACGAGGAAGTCCGTCGCGACAAGGAGGACCGCGATCGAGCCGAGGGTGGCGGCGTAGGCGATCGGGAGGCCCGGGCCGTGCCCGACGTCGTAGCGGATCGAGTAGACCGAGGTCGCCACCCAGACCGACCCCGCGACGATCGCGAAGAACCCGGAGAGGGCATCCATCCGGAGGCTCTCCGCCTCCCCGATCGCCCCGTTCCAGGGACCGATGGCGTAGTTCCCGAAGAGGAGTGCGATGACGCCCGCGGCGACCAGCGCCAGGCTCGCCGTCGCCGCGACCGCGTAGCTCGCCCTCGGCCAACGCAGGGCCGCCGGGGCGGCCGCGAAGAGGCCGACCAAGGCGATCCCGAGGACGAGGGGACCGGCGCCGGTCGTCATGGCCCCCCCCTGTCCTGCGCGGTCCCCCCACGCAGCCGCCGGTGCCCGAGGGAGAGCAGACCCTCCAGGATCGCCACCGGCGGAGGAGGGCAGCCCGCCACGTACCGGTCGACCGGCACGATGGCGCCGACCGTTCCGCCTCCGTCCGTCGCCCCGGGCTCGAACACGCCCCCATCGATCGCGCAGGCGCCGACCGCGAGGACCGCCTTCGGGTGGGGGAGGGCCTCGTAGGTCCTCCGGAGGGGCTCGACCATCTCGGGAGTCGGGACGCCGACGACGACCAGGATGTCCGCGTGGCGGGGGGAGTTGGTGAAGAAGAGGCCCAGCCGGTGGAGGTCGTAGTACGGGCCCGCCAGCCCGAGCACCTCCCAGTTGCACGCCTGGCAGCTCCCGACGTCGATCACGAAGAGGTGCAGCGAGCGGCCCAGGGCCCCGAGCGGGGGTCGGCCCTGCCCGTCCCCCTCGGGGGGGCTTCCCCCCGGCCAGAGAAGGTCGGAGCGTCGGCCGACGTTGCGCGCCGGATCGGGATGGGTGCCGATCCCCGCGGAGGCGCAGCGGGCGCACCGGACGCAGCGGCCCTGGTCGATCGACTCCGCCCCCAGCGCCCGGGTCGGGCAGGCCGACCGCACGGTCTCCGGTAGCGGCGTGCCCGCCGGGCGGACGAGAGCCCGGCCTGAGACCGGGAGCTCGTCCTGCGTCGCCGGGGTCTCGGGGAACCGGGTGGTGACGATCCCCTCCTCGACCGAGTGGCGCAACCAGCTCTTCACGGAATCACCCGTCCGACTCGGCGAACGAGCCGCCGAAGCTCTCGACGTCGAAGGCGAAGTCGGTGAAGACGCCCCCCCGGAGGCTCAGGGCGACCAGGGGCCAGTTGGCCTGGCTCGGTGTCCGGGACGCGACAAGGCGGATCCGATCCCCCTCCACCGCCACCTCGTAGACGAGGTCGCCGTTCGGCGCCTCGACACGGGCCAGCCCGCGGCCCGGGGCGATCGGGGGCGCCGGAGGGACCGGCTCCGACGCCGAGGACGGCCAGCGTTCCAGGAGGTGGTCGAGGAGGGCGAAGCTCGCGCGGATCTCCTCCCGGCGGACCAGCACGCGGGCGAGCGCGTCCCCGTTCTCCTCCATCGGAAGGGCGACGAACAGCTCGTCATAGGGGGGTGTCGGATGCCGCAACCGGTCGTCCCAGGCGACCCGCGCCGCCCGGAGTGTCGGCCCGACGCCCCCCCAGCGGATGATCTCGGCCGCCGTGAGCGGTCCCGTCGCGAGCAGCCGGTCGAGGAAGGTGCGGGAGGCGAGGAGGGATTCCCACAGTCCGTCGAACCGGCGGGCGATCGCCGCGAGCGCGTGCGCGAGGGCGACACGTCCCGGCGGGTCGAGATGCCGCGGGGGCCCGTCGGCCCGGAGCGCACCGAAACCCCAGCGGTGGCCGAACGCCCGGGCCGTCCCGCGGAGCAGCTCCTCCTCGAGCATGTGGAGTTCGGCGGCGGCGACGTTCTGCGACGCCGCGTCGGCGACCCGGGCGATCAGCCGCACGTGATCGGTGATCCGCTGGAGCTCCTGGCCGATCGCGCGGATCCACAGTTCCCCCCGGGGGACCGCCCGTCCGAGGGCCGACTCCGCTGCCCCGAGGAACGCGCTCGCGTGCGCGAACGCGAACGGGCCGCTTCGCCGCTCGATCCAGAGCGAGGCGTCCTCGACCGTCCGGCCGACCACGCGGCCCTCGACGTCCCGCCGCTTGTGGTTCGCGAGGACCGCGGCCCCCAGGATCCGCTCACCGTAGGTCGTCAGGTCGAACCCGCCGGCCTCGGGGATCCCCATCGCCACGGGGCCGTACGGGAAGGTGAAGACCCCGTAGCCCTCGATCCGTTCGTCGAGTGCGATGCTCCGGACCCCGCGGGGGAGCGGGCGCCAGCGCTCGGCCAGGTCCGCCGCGTCCGCCGAGAGGCGGGGGCGACGCACGAGGATCGAGCCGCTGGCGGCGTAGTCGTTGAACAGGGCAAGGTCGCCGACCGGCGAGAGGTAGGCGAGCGCGGTGCGCTCGGTGGGGTGGAACTCCTCCCCGTCGATCTCGCGGGCAAACGGCAGCCTCACACGACACCTCCGAGGGCTCGGACCGCCGCCTGGATCGTCGGGGCAAGGTAGGGGATGCTCGTGATGCCCAGCGCGAAGGCGACGGCGACCCCGATCCACGGTGCAATCAGCGACCGGGCCGGGTCCGGCTCCCGCGCGGCCGGCCCACCGGTCCCGGTCCCAAAGACCATCCGGCCGATCTGGTGGTTGACCCCCAGGAAGGCGATCGCGATGGCCACGACGACCACGGCCCCCACCCAGTAGGCGCCGGTCGCGAACGCCCCGGCGAGGATGAGGACCTCCCCGACGAACGTACCGAACGGCGGCGCGCCGGTGACGGCCGTGGCGGCAGCGACCCAGGTGCCGGCCGTGAGCGGGAGGCGGTGCCGGAGGTCCCGGACCTCCTCCGTCCGTGTCGTGCCGGTGGTGCGCAGGACGTTACCGGAGCAGTAGAACGCGGCCGCCTTCGCGAAGGCGTGGGCGACCAGGAGCAGGAGGGCCCCGTAGAGGGCGATCCCCCCCAGGCCGATGCCGACCATCGCGAGGCCCATCACCTCCATGCTCGAGTAGGCGAACAGCCGCTTGAACGACCGCTGCCGCTGGATCAATAACGCGGCGACGACCGCCGTCGCGAGACCGAAGAGGATGACCAGGTCCGACAGCGCCGGCGGCACCGGCAGGGCGACGATGGCATAGATCCTCAGGAAGGCGTACACGGCGGTGGGCAGCAGCACGCCGGAAAAGAGGGCCGAGATCGGCGAAGGGGCCTCGGAGTGGGCGTCCGGCAACCACGTGTGCATGGGAAAGAGGCCGATCTTCGTCCCGTATCCGACGAGGGCGAGGGCGACCGCGACGGCGATCGGAAGCGAGACCGGCACCGGACGGGCTGCCAGGGCGAAGGCGTCCAGCGTCCCGGTGCTCCGGTACAGGAAGAGGAGCGCGAAGAGGGCGATCGACAGGCCGGCCGAGGCGATCAGCGTGTAGCGCCAGGCGGCCTCCACGCTCGAGGCCTTCCGCTCGAGCACGATCAGGAGCGCGCTGGCGACCGTCGTGCCCTCGACGCCGATCCACATGAAGCCGAGGTCCGTCACCGACAGCGTGAAGAGCATCGCGAAGGCGAACGCCGAGAGCAGGGCGTAGTACAGACGTGCGGTCAGGAACGGGGCGTGGACGGCCGCGATGTAGTCCCGGGAGTACCAGGTCGACAGGGCGTAGATGGAGGCGACCAGGACCAGGAAGACCTCGCTCAGGGCGTCGATCCCGAAGGTGCCGAACCATTCTCCCCGGGCCCCGAGCACCAATAGGGCGACGGCACCGGCCCACGTGATGACCGAGAGGACCCGGGCGGCCCGCTCGCTCGCCGCTTCGCCGAGCGCCAAGGGGGCCAGGGCGCCCAGCACGGGGGAGGCGAGCACGACGATCAGCGCCACGGCGGCGGGATCGAGGGCGGTCATCCGGTGAGCTCCTCGATCGCCTCTTCCTCGGGCGACCCCATCACGCTCCGCTGGATGGAGAGGATGACCCCGACGAGTACCACCGCGAGCACGTCAAGGAAGATCACCGTCTCCAAGAGCAGCGGGAAGGAGACGACGAAGAGCGCACCCGCGTAAACGATCGCGTTCTCTTCCTCGAGATAGCCGATCACCTGGACGAGGGTGTTCGACCGGGTCGCGAGCATGAGGAGGCCCTCCGCGAGGAGCACGAACGGCAGGGCGATCCCCGGAACGGCCGGCAGCGCCGGGGCCAAGGTCTCCTGGAAGACGAACCACGCGACGATCGCGATCGCGACCGCCGCGAGGGCATGGCTCGCCACCCGCTGCGACGCCCGGATCTCCCGTGCCCGCCACCGGAACGCGCGGATCTGCCGGCGGAGGACGCCGTACGGGATGAGGATCACGCGGATGCCGACGATCAGAGCCGCGACCGCGGCGAGCTCCCCGCTTCCGTTCGCGTAGGCGAGCCACCCGAGCAGGGCCGCGAGGATCAGCGACTGGATTGCGATCACATCGACCATCGGGTCGACGAACGATTCCGACTGGAGGTAGAGGGCCGAGAGGAGGAGCCCCAGGCCGACCAGGGCCTCCACCAGCGCGGTCGTCGGGGCCATCGCCTACGACCCCCCGAGCGGTCCGCCGAGCACCGCGAAGGCGAAGATCGCGAGGACGGCCAACGAGAACGAGACGGCGAGGTAGTCGCGGATCTTGAAGAGGCGGACCTTCGCGAGGGTCGCCTCGAGGGCCACGATGATCGCGGTCAGGGCGAGGAGCTTGGCGAGGAGAAGGACGATGTTGACGCCGGCCGCGGCGAGGGTCGGCGCCGAGGCCATCCCCCACGGGATCGCGAAGACGTTGACGAAGACCGAGAAGAGCAGGAACTGCTTGAGCCAGCCGTTCCAGCGGAAGAGGCCGAGCAGGGGGCCGGAGTGCTCATAGATCCGCCCCTCGTCCAGCATGCCAAACTCGGCCAACCCGGCGCTCTCGACCGGCAGCTTTCCGGTCTCGAAGAGGATCAGGAGGAAGAATCCCGCCATCACGAGGATGTGCGTGGGGGACAGATACCAGTCCCACGAACCGGCAAGGACATTGTTCGTGACGTAGGGGTTGTTGGTGCCGGTGATGACCGCCACCCCGAAGAACACGATGATCAGGGTCGGCTCCGCGAAGGCGGCGAATGCCACCGCTCGGCTGGCGCCGAGCGCAGGGTAGTTGCTGCTGGAATCGAGGGCCGCGAGCAGCGTCACGGCTCCGGCGAGGCCAAAGAGCAGGCCGCCGCCGAGGAAGTCCGCGAGCGACGCGACGAGAATGGGGTAGGGTGTGATGACGGGCACGATCACCGCGATGATCATGTACGCCGCGAACGCGACGAACGGAGCGACGACGAAGACCCGGGAGGCTCCCTGCGGCCGGATCGCCTCCTTCCGAAGGTACTTCGCGAGGTCGTAGTACGGCTGAAGGATGGAGGGCCCCCGCCGGGATTCCGTCCAAGCCTTCCATCGCGCGGCGATTCCCGCCAGCAGCGGCGCGAGGGCGAGAACGGTGGCGGCCTGGGCCGCCACGATTGCCATTGCGGTCGCGTCCATCGCTCCCTACCTTCGTCGTCCCGAAGGTAGGCGTCATCGTTCCCTCCGCGCGGGGCGGAGAAGGCGGTTCGTGGGGACGGCCCACTGGCGGACGCCACCGCCGAGGCTGTCGAACGTCGCGGGTATTTAACGCTCGAGGCCCTCTGGTGACCGTCCCTCTTACGGGGGGGCCCCCGGAAGGGCGGCAGGGCCCTTCCCGACCGGCGCCCGACCCGGGGGGCGTCGGACCCCGGCGCACTGATGCCGGTGGAGCCATGGGGTTAAGCGGGGCCGGCGGGACGCGTGGATCGATGGGCTGGGCTTCGTCCGTGGCTTGGGCGATCGTGGGCGTCGTCTTCGTGGCCGCCGCGGGCGCCGCCGCGGCGCATGCGACGGCCGGCTGCGCTGCTGCGAACGTCGCGATGTGGGTCGGCCTCGCGGCGCTGGCGTTCTCGCTGGCCGCCCTCTCGCTGAGCCTCCTGACCCTGCCGTTCGCAGCGGTCGGCCTGATGGTGGCCGTCCTCCTTCTGGTGGTCGGAGGGTTCGCCCTGTGGGGGATGCGGGGCACCTGCGCCCTCGTCCTCTTCTCCCACGCCCTGCCTGTCGGCTGACCCGCTCGCGAGCGCCGGCCGGGGCGCGGAAAGGTCATCTGGGGCGCCCGTCATCGGGGCGGAAACCCGAGGCCGCGATGAGCGCACCACCCTGTCCCTACGAGGTATCGGAATATGCCCTCCGCCTGGACGTCGACTTCGCCCAACAGCGCTGGACCGGGACGGTGGAGTGCGAGCTCCGGGGCTCGGCGCCCCGCATCGCCCTCGACTGCGTGCGCCTCGAGATTCTCGAGGCCCTTGTCGACGGGCGCGCGGTCCCCCACCGTCTCGATCCGGCGGCGGAGCAGCTGATCCTCGAGGCGCCGATCACCGGCCGCGCGGCCGTCCGCATCGGCTTCGCAGGGCACGTCGACCCCAACCTGCTCATGGGTCTCTACCGGTCCCGCTACGGTCCCTCCTACATCCTGACAACGCAGTGCGAGGCGGCCGCGGCCCGGCAGATCTTCCCCTGCCTCGACCGTCCCGACCGCAAGGCCCGCCTCCGGCTCACGGTCGTCACCGATGCGGGCCCGACGGTGATCACGAACATGCCTCCGGAGCGGATCGTGCCGGACGGGACCCGGCGGCGTTGGGAGTTCCCGCCGACCCCTCCGATGGCGACGTACCTCTTCTACCTGGGCATCGGCACCTTCGACCGCCTCGAGGCACCCCCGGGGCGGGTGGCGATGGCGATCCACGCTCCTCCGGGACGACGGGAGGAGGGTCGGCGCGCGCTCGAGGTCTGCCGGATCTCGCTCGAGGAGCTCGAGCGATACTACGGGATCCCCTATCCCCTTCCGAAGCTCGACCTGATCGCGGTCCCCGAATTCCCTGCCGGCGCGATGGAGAACTGGGGGGCGATCTCCTTCCGCGACATGCAGGTCCTGATCAACCCCGCGACACCCTCCTCCGAGATGCGCTACACCGTGGCGACGATCGCCCACGAGGTCGCGCATCAGTGGTTCGGCAACCTCGTCACCCCCTACTGGTGGAACGACATCTGGCTCAACGAGAGCTTCGCGACGTTCGTCGAGCACAAGGTCGTCGAGCGCCGCTTCCCTGAGCTCGAGAGCCTCCAGGACTTCCTCTCGATCTGGACCCGGTGGGGGTTCCTGCTGGATTCCCTGCCGACGAACCACCCGATCCTCGTCGACGTCAGCACGCCCGCCGAGGTCGGGGCCGCCATCGACCGGCTCACCTACGGAAAGGGCGCCTCGGTGCTCCGGATGATCGAGGCGTTCGTGGGCGAATCCGGGTTCCAGCGGGGAGTGTCGGCCTACCTCCAGCGCCACGCGGGCGGCAACGCGCGGAGCGAGGACCTCTGGTCCGCCCTCGACGCGGCGACCGGCACCCCCGTCGCGCGCATCCTGCGCCCGTGGATCGAGGCGCCGGGACACCCGGTCATCGAGGCGGAGTCCGTGCCGGAGGGGCTCCGTCTGCGCCAGCGCCCGTTCGCGTTCCGGCCGACGGGCCAGACGATGCGCTGGCCGGTCCCCCTGGTGCTCGACATCGGGGGCCGGGAGCATCGCGTGCTGATGGAGGAGGAGACCCTGACGGTCCCGGCCCCGCCCGGGGCCACGATCCACCTGAATCCGGGCGCCGTCGGATTCTACCGGTCCCGCTACGATCCGGTCCTGACCGAGCGCCTGCTCGCGTCGTTCGCCCAGCGGCCTCCGAGCGACCGCTGGAGCGTGCTCGAGGATCTCTGGGCGTTCCTCCTTTCGGGGGACGCCGACCTTGCGGAATACGGACGGTTTGTCCGCGCCCTCGCGGGGGCGACCGACTACCTCTGCGTCGGCTCGACTGCCGCCCATCTGGACACTCTCTACGCGTGGGCGGGTGACCTGGCGCCCGCCGCGGAGCTCGTGCGGGAGTTCCTTCGGGCCCACGGGGAGCGCGTCGGCACGCAGCCGAGACCGGGCGAGTCGTCCATGGACGGCTCGCTGCGGGATACCCTTCTGCGGGCCCGGGTCCGGGCGGACCCCTCCTTCGCCCGGGCCCTGAGCGCCCGCTTCGCCGAGTGGGATCGTCTGGACGCGAACGTCCGGCCGGCGACGGCGATCGCCTACGCGATGGTCGGAGGCGCCTCCGCGTACGCGGAGATCCGCCGGAGGCTCGAGGCCGCGCCAAGCCAGACCGAGGCCCTCCGGTTCGAGACCGCCCTCGCATGGACGTCGGATCCGTCGCTGCTCCAGGAGACCCTCCGGTCCGCCCTGGGCGGAGGGATCAACAAGGGCAACGTCCCGCGGGTCCTCTCCGCCGCGGCCCAGAATCCGTCGGGACGGTCGATCGTCTGGCCGTGGCTGGAGGCGAACCTGCCCGAGCTCGTCCGCCGCTACGAGGGGACGACGCTCCTGGGGGACTTCCTCGAGGCCAGCGTCTCGATCCTCGGCCTCGCGGACCCGGAGCGGGTCCGTGCGTACTTCCGGACCCACTCCTTCCCGACCGAGGAGAAGTTCGTCCGGCGGGCGCTGGACATGCTCGACCTCGCCGAAGGACTGCGGCATCGGCTCGCCGCGCACGCGCGCCGGTGAACCCGCCCGGCGGGCCCTCTCCCGCCAGCCCGGTCCCGGCCGTCCCGGAATCCTCCGGGACCGATCCCGCCGGGAGCGACTCCGAGCCCCTGCCGGGAGCACGCCGGGGGCTCGTCCTCCTCTTCGCGAGCCGCATCTCGAGGGGCATCGCCGCCGGGATCGTGACCGTCGCGTTTCCGTACCTCATCCTGACCGACCTCCGCGCGGGGGCGTTCGTCCTCGGGATCCTGTACGCGGGCGGGGCCCTGGCGACCGCGCTCCTGACCTACTCGCTGGGCCGGATGGGAAGCCGCCGTGCGCTGCGGGGAACGTACCTGACCGCTCTTGCGCTCCTCCCGGTCGCCTGTGGGCTCCTCCTGCTCCCGGCCTCGCTCCCGATCGTCTTCCTGGCGAGCATCATCGGCGGCTTCAGCGCCACCGGGTCCCTCGCCGGCGGCGGGGTCGGGGGCGCGGCGTTCCCGCTCCAGAGCGCCGTGTTGAGCGACCTGACCCCGGGCAGCGACCGGACGCGGTGGTTCAGCTGGTTCACCTTCGGCGCGGGGATCTCCGCCTCCGCCGGCGCCCTGGTCGCCCAGGCCGGAAGCCTGACCGACCTCTTCGCCGCCGCGTTGGTCCTGAGCGCCGCCTCGGTCCTCCTCGCGATCCCCGTACCGGTGCGGCCGATTGCCCGGGGCCGGGCCCCCAGCGCCCGGAGCCGTGCGGTGATCTACCGGTTCACCGCGACCGGCATCCTCAACGGTGTCTCGCAGGGGCTCCTGACCCCGTTCCTCATCCCGTTCTTCGTGGTTGCCTTCGGGGTCGCACGCCCTGAGATGGCGATCTACACCACCGCCGGAAGCACGGCGGGGACGTTCGCCGTGCTGGCGGCCCCGGCATTGGACCGTCGTTGGGGCTTCGTCCGCTCGATCGTGGGCACCCGTCTTCTCTCCGGGGGGATGGCCCTCGCCATGCCGTTCGTCCCGCTTGCCCCGGCCCTCGCGCTCTACATCCTCCTGCCCGTCTTCCGCGTGATGGCGCTGCCGGCACAGTCCGCAGCCCTGATGGGCAACCTCCCCGGCGCCGACCGGTCGGAGGGAGCCGGAACGAACCAGGCCGCCCGGGTCGGGGCGGCCAGCGGGGCCACCGCCTTCTCCGGTTTCGCTCTCGAGGACGTGGCCCTCTCGGTCCCCTTCCTCGGCTATGCGGCGGCGGTCGCTGCGAACGCCTATCTCTACGTGCACTTCTTCGGCTGGCGGGGCGAGAAGATCGCCTCCCTGAGGGCCTCCGGCTGACCGCCTCCTGCGGGCAAGGGTTATTCGGCGACCGCCATACGGCCCCGGGGCCGCTCCGGAATGCATGGGAGGTGAGCCCAATCTTCTCGAAGTCCGACGTCCCGCTCACCGATCGCTCGGATTCCGTCATCGAGGTCCGCGACCTCGTCCACTCCTACGACGGGCGGCGCAACGTCCTCCAAGGGCTCTCCTTCTCCGTGCGGCAGGGAGAGGTCTTCGGCCTTCTGGGGAAGAACGGGGCCGGCAAGTCGACGCTCATCAAGCTGATGACCACCCTCATCCAGCCGACACGGGGTGAGCTGCGGATACTCGGGCACGACCCCCGGCGTGACGGCCGGAAGATCCGGGAACGGATCGGCGTCGTGCAGCAGGGGGAGTCGTTCGACTTCGCCACCGTGCAGGCAAACCTCGATCTCTACGGCTTCCTTTGGGGGATCGCCCCGCGGGAGCGCAAGGCCCGGGCCGAGGAGTTGATCGAGCGGTTCGGCCTCGACGAGATCCGGCGCCGCCGCTCGTTCGACATCTCGGGCGGTCAGAAGCGCCGGGTGCAGGTGGCCCGGGAATTCATGCATCCGATGGACATCCTCTTCCTCGACGAGCCGACGATCGGGCTGGACGTCATCATGCGCCGCCGCCTCCTCGACTCGATCCGGGAGGAGGTCCGCCGGGGCCTCACCGTGGTCTTCACGACGCACAACCTCGAGGAGGCCGACTACCTGTGCGACCGGATCGCTGTGGTCGACCGCGGCCGGCTCCTCGCGCTCGACACGGTCGCCAACCTCAAGCGCCTGTACGCGGGCAAGCGGACCGTCGACCTCACCGTCGCCGCGCCGGATGCGCCCCGGTACTTCGCGCAGCTGGCGGAGGTCTTTCCGGGCCCGTCCCTGTCCGTCCAGGGCAACAGCGCGCTGATCCTCATCGACGATCCGAAGGAGGCGCTCCGCCGGATCGTCGACCTCGCCCAGCGGACCGGCAGTCAGATCGAGTGGCTGACCGTCCGGCAGAACACGCTCGAGGACGTCTTCCTCCAGTCGGTCGACGGCTCCCGCGGAGGTGAGACGCCTGGCGGTCCCTAACCTCCTCCGACTCATCTACCGGAACTTCCGGGTCAACACGGATCCGGCGAGCCTGATCATCCTGCTGGGCCTTCCGGCGATGTACCTCGTCTTCTTCGGGTTCGGCTTCGGCTCGCTCGCCGGAGCCGGATCGACCGCATACCTCGCCTTCCTGGCCCCCGGAATCATGGCGTTCCAGTCGATCATGGCCGGCACGGTCGGAGGCAGCATGCTCTGGGCGGATCGGCGCTATGGGATGCTGGCCCAGCTCCTCGTCGGGCCGTTCTCCCGTCTCGAGTACCTCTTCGGGATCATGCTCACCGCCCTTCTCTTCGGCCTCGGCGGCGCCGCGATCATGCTCGCGATCTCCGTCGTCCTGGTCGCCCCGGCCGGCCTCACGCTCGCCGGCGCGCTCGGGGCCTTCGGGGCGATTGCCCTCGGCTCGATCTTCTTCGGCTCCCTGATGCTGCTCATCTCGGCGCTCGTCAAGTCGAACAACGCCTACAACAGCATCCAGGTGCTGGTCATCTTCTTCGTGAACTTCGCCTCCACGGTCTTCTATCCGTACAGCACGAGCCTCCCCGCGGGAATCCGTGGGCTCTTCCTCGCGAATCCTCTGACCTACGTGGCCGACACCGCCCGCAGTGGCCTCGGCGGCACCCTCTCGGCCCACAACGGGCTCGAGATGGTCGTGCTCGCGGTTGAAACAATCGTCCTTTTGATGCTCGCGACGCGGGCGTACATGCGCGCCGACGTCACCTCCGAGTAGGCCTCGGTCGCCCGCGCCTCCGTCCGGGGCTCAGGCCGTGTGGCCCCGATGGGTTGCCTCCGTCCTGCCGCCAGAGCGGAGCGTTTATGATGGGGAGAGGCCTACGGAATCCTCCATGCAGCCGACCGGGATTCCGGCGGGCCCGATCATCACCGAATCCGGCCGCACCTCGAAGACCCTCATCCTGATCGGCCTCATCCTCCAGATCCTCGAGGTCGCGGTGTTCGTGGTGATCGCCTTGGCGGGGACGGTCCTGCTCTTGGGGGCCGGTTTGCTCTTCCTGCCCCTCGCCGTCCTCGGGATCCTGTGGGTGATCATCGTCTACGCCTTTGGGTACGAGCGTACCTCCCGCGGGGAATACATGCGGGCTCGGACACCGCTCCTCGTGATCGCGATCCTTTCCCTGATCACGCTCTCGATCATCGCCGCGATCCTGTACTTCATCGCATGGGCCAAGCTCGGCGACGCCGTTCAGGAGCAGGAACGCGCACGAGCCCAGCAGGCCCCGGTCGCCCCGGCCCAGTACTGGACCCCTCCCCCGCCCCAGACTTCCCTGCCCCCGGGGAACCCGCCGTCGCGCTGACCGCGGGTGCGGGATGCGACCCGCATCGGTCTTATGCCGGAAGCCGGTGCGCCCCATCGGCCCGAACTGGGCCGGAAGGGACGAGGGATGAAGATTCGGATCGACGCCTGGAAGCACGGAGAGAGGATCCCGACGGTGCACACGGCCGACGGGGCCGACCGCTCGCCGGCGATCGGCTTCGAGGAGGTCCCCGAGGGGACGCGGGCCTTTGCCCTCCTCTGCGACGATCCGGACGCACCGGTGGGGACATGGGTCCACTGGGTCCTCTTCGACATCCCGGGCACCGCGCGAGGCCTGCCGGAAGGGGTGGCGAGCGCCCCGACGCTCCCGGACGGGAGCCGCTCGGGGAAGAACAGCTGGGACCGCCATGGCTACGGCGGCCCGTCCCCCCCGCCCGGCAAGCCCCATCGATACTTCTTCCGGCTCTACGCCTTGCCCGCGCCGCTGGGGCTCCCGCCGGGAAGCCGCGCGGCCGAGGTGGAAGAGCGGGCCAAGCGCTCCGCGCTCGCCCGCGCGGAGTACATGGGCACCTACGGCCGGAGCCGTTAGGGGGCCGCCGTCGGACCTCCGGGAGGGGCCCTCCGCCGAGGGACGATCGGGGCGTCGAGCGACAGCTTGACGATCTCGATCCCGAGGACCATCGCATCGTAGGAGAGGTTCACCGCCCGGATCCGGGCCGCGCGATCCGCGGCACCGGCCTCCCGGTCCAGCACGACGATGAGCTCCGACAGGAGCGAGTCGACCTGCTCCAGCCGGAGCGGGAACCGGACCGGGGCGCCCGGCGCCTTCAGGCGCTCGCGCAGCTCGGCCAATTCCGCGCGATGCTCCCCGTAGATCTGCCGGAGCGTCTCCTCGGGAATCCGCGAGTCCGGGGCGATCAGCGGGGGTGTCATGCGGGGCCCAGCCCGCACCCGTACATGTAGCCGAGGGGGCGCGGGGGCCCGCGCCGCACCGGCACCCGTCAACGGGATAGGCCGGGGAGCGCTTGCGGGGTCGATCGCATGCCGCCCGACCGGAGCGAGAGGACCGAGCTCGTGGCCACACCGGACGGGCGCCGGTTGGCGGTCCATGAGGCCGGGGCCCCCCGGGGCCGTCCGGTCTTCGTCCTCCACGGGACCCCCGGCTCGGGCCTTCTCTACCCCCCTTGGATCGACGACGCCGCGCGGCGGGGCCTCCGGTTGATCGCCTACGACCGGCCCGGCTACGGCGGCTCGACCCCCCGGCCCGGCCGCACGGTCGCCGACGCGGCCGACGATGTCCGGTCGATCGCGGACGCCCTCGGGATCGACCGGTTCGCCGTGTGGGGGATCTCCGGAGGGGGCCCGCATGCCCTTGCCTGCGGGGCCCGGTGCCCCGGACGGGCAATCGCGGTCGCCAGCCTGGCCGCCCCCGCGCCGCGGGAGGCGGCCGGCCTCGCCTGGCACGAGGGGATGGGAGAGGGCAACCGGGAGGAGTTCCGCGCGGCGGAAGCCGGTCCGGCGGCCCTCGAGGCCTTTCTGGTGCCGCAGCGGGAGGCGTTCGTTCGCGGGGACCGGGCGTCGATCGACGCGGGCTTCTCGACACTGCTCTCGCCGGCCGACCGTTCCGTCTACGACGGCGCGCTGTCGACGCATCTCACCGAGAGCGGGCGCGCCGGCCTCGCCCCGGGGATCGACGGATGGAGGGACGACGACCTCGCGCTCGTCCGGCCCTGGGGCTTCGACCTCGGCGCCGTGCGCGTGCCGACCCTGCTCTGGCACGGACGGGAGGATCGGTTCGTCCCGTTCGCCCACGGGCAGTGGCTCGGCAACGCGATCGGCCACGCGGTGCGCAACCTCTCGGACGACGACGGGCACCTCACGCTGTACGTCCGGCGGATTCCGGCCGTGCACTCGTGGATCGCGAGCGCGTTCTCTCCTCGCTGAGGGTGGGACCGCCGGGGACGGATCAGTCGCGTCGGACGCCCGCGAGCAGGAGGATGAGCCCGAGGACGATTCCGCCGATCCCGACGTAGATCCCGTTCTGCATCGCGCTCACCTGGGATGCCGGCAGGGAGCCGGACAGGGCGCTGATCAGGATCGCGTCGAGGATGGTGGCCAAGAATGCCAAGAACGCGAGCGCCGCGCCGGCCGCGAGGAGACCGTTCCCACGGCCGTCCCGCGTCGTCGCCTCCGCCATGGGTTCCGGTCGGGAGGGGGTGGGCGTGCCGGCTTAAATCGGCTCCGTTCGACCCCCCACTGGGGTGCGGGGCCGGGGCCAATGGCGGCCCGCGGCCGGGCCGACGTAGTCGACCTCCGGCCGCATCAGGCGGTTGGCCGCCGCCTGCTCGAGCGCGTGGGCGATCCAGCCGGCGGTGCGCGCCACCGCGAAGGTCGCGGTGAAGCAGTCCCGGGGGATCCCCACCGCCTCGAGCAGGACCGCGGCGTAGAACTCCACGTTGGTGTAGATGCGGGCGCCGGGCCGATGGCGGCGGAAGGCGTCGAGGACCTCCCGCTCGACCGCCTCCGCCAAGGCGAGGCGGCCGGGCTCCGCGATCGGTCGGGCCAGCGCATGGAGGAGCTCGGAGCGGGGATCCTCGGCCTTGTAGACCCGGTGGCCGAAGCCGTAGAGGATCTCCCGGCGGGCAAAGCGGGCCTCGACCTCCTCCGGTACGCGCTCGATCGTTCCGATCCGGTCGAGCATGTCCAGGACTCGGCTCGGCGCGCCACCGTGGCGTGGCCCCTTGAGGACGCCGAGCGCGGCGGTGGCCGCGCTGAAGTAGTCCGACTCCGTCGACAGCGCGACACACAGCCCGAAGGTCGACGCGTTCATCCCGTGGTCCGCCAAAAGGTCGAAGTACCCCTCCAGCGCCGCGCGGCGTGCCGGATCCGCCGGTCGGTCCCCGACCCACGCGAGGTAGGTCTCCGCTTGGCCGAGATGGGCGGGGATGGCCGGCGGGGGAAGGCCCCGGCGACGGCGGACGAACCGGCCGAAGGCGATCGGCAGGCGCGCCATCAGGTCATACCCGTCGGACCGGGTCGGCGGGTACCCGTACCGACCGTCGCCGAGGGCCGAGAGGATCGTCCGCATCGCCGCCAGCGGAGGCAGGTCGGAGGGCAGCGCGTCAACGACCGCGGTGGCGGCCGGCGGGAGCGCACGGCGCTCCCGGAGCGCCTGACAGACCTCCGGCGAGGGATCCTCCGACGGGGGCTCGCCCTCGACCAGGAGGTGGACGACCGACTCGTAGGGGACCCCCGGCACGAGCTCGTCGATCGAGAAGCCCCGGTAGGCCAGTGTCCCGCGCTCGCCGTCGATCTCGGTGATCGACGACCGGCCGATCACGACGCCGTCCAGTCCGCGCGCCTCCGGTCCCGGCATGGGGGGCGGCACCGGCCCTGCGCTCAAATCGGCTTTGGGCCCGCGGGCGCATACGTTAAGGAACCCCTCCCCTCCGGCACCGGGACGATGTCCGGTTCGTTGGTCTCCGCCTGGGCGCGGGCCTCCGGTCAGAGGGTGACCGTGCGCCTCAAGGATGGCCGGACGATCGTCGGTCGGCTCGCCGGGGCCGACGAGTACCTGAACCTCGTGCTGGAGGGATCCGAGGTCCTGGGTCCCGGGGAGACCTCGCGCCGGTTCGGCCGCCTGGTCGTCCGCGGGTCGGCGATCACGAGCGCCCACGCGGGCCCAGGGGGCACGGCATGAGCGCGACCCCATCCCCGCCTTCCCCCCGCCGCCGGTCCCGGGCCGAGGAGATCCGTGCCCTGCGCGCGATCGCCGCCGCGGGAGGGGATCGGGCCCCCATCGAGCTCTCGTCCCGCGAACTCGGGGTGAGGATCGAGGCAAGCCAGCAGGCCGCGGACCGCCATCTCCTCTCGCTCGAACGGGCCGGGGAGATCCTGCGGACGCGGTCCGGTCGGCGTTCGACGGTCGCCGTCACTCCGGCCGGCCTCGACGTGCTGCGGAAGGAGTATGCGGTCTACCGCCGCCTCTTCGAGGGGCCGTCGAGCCTCCACCTCGCCGGCACGGTCGTCTCCGGGCTCGGAGAGGGGCGCTATTACCTGAGCCAGCCCGGCTACGCGGAGCAGTTCCCGTCCCGGCTCGGCTACCGGCCGTACCCCGGCACCCTCAACGTCCGCCTGGAGGGCGAACGGCTGCGCCTCGCCCAGGCGGTGCGCCACTGGGCCGGGATCCGGATCGAGGGGTTCCAGGCGAACGGCCGGACCTTCGGCGGAGCCACCTGCATCCGCGCCGAGGTGGGCGGGACCCCGGGGCACCTCATCCGGCCCGACCGGACGCACCATTCGGACGTGCTCGAGTTCGTCGCCCCGGTCTGCCTGAGGGAGGCGCTGGGCCTGCGCGACGGGTCGACGGTCGACCTCCGGCTGGAGGAGTCGTGAGCCGGATTCCGGTCCCGTCGGTCGCCCGCCAGGTCGCCACCGTCCGGCGGCCGGCCCCCGCCCCGCCGGAGGCCGCGAGCCGGTTCGTCAACCAGTGGGTGGAGGAGGAGGCCCTCGACGGCACGCGCGTCCGCGCGTTCGTCCTGATCCTGAAGACGAAGGGATGCTACTGGGCGGATCAGAAGGGGTGCACGATGTGCGGCTACTCCCGGGACACCCTCGGCCGCTCGGCGACGCCCCACGAGCTCGCCGAGCAGCTGCGTCGCGCCCTGGCCCGGTACCGGGGCGAGCCCTACGTCAAGATCTACACGTCGGGGAGCTTCCTCGATGACCGCGAGGTCGATCCGGCGAGCCGGGATGCGATCGTCGACGCCTTCGCGCCGGCCCGCCGTCTCCTCTTCGAGACCCTCCCGGAGTTCGCCACCGAGGAGGCCCTGGGGCCGCTGCGGGATCGGCGGACCGGAACCCTCGAGGTCGCCCTGGGGCTCGAGTCGACCGATCCGGTGGTGCTGCGCCGGTTCGTCCAGAAGAGCGCCGCGCCGGCCGAGTACCTTGCCGCCGCCGACCGGATCCGCCGGGGAGGCATGCGGGCGAAGGGGTACCTTCTGCTCAAGCCCCCGTACCTGACGGAGGCGGAGGCGGTCCGGGACGTCGTCGCGAGCATCGGCGAGGCCGCACCGCACTTCGACACCCTGTCCGTGAACCCCGTCCACATCCAGGGCGGCACGGTCGTCGAGTGGCTCTACCACCGCGGCCGCTACCGGCCCCCGTGGCTGTGGAGCGTCGTCGACGCGCTCGCCCTGGGATGGGACCGGGCCGGGGGGTGCCGCCTCGTCTCGTTCCCGACCGCCGGGGGCCTCCCGCGGGGCCCCCACAACTGCGGCCGGTGCGATGCGGCGGTCCTCGGGGCGATCCGCTCCGCGTCGCTGGACGGGCGGCCCGAGCCCCTCGCGGAGGTCTCCTGCGCCTGCCGTGCGGAGTACGACCGGATCCGGGCGCTCGAACCCCTGGGCGTGGAGGCATGATCCCCGACCTGGTGCCCCCGACCCCGCCCCACGCAGAGGAGACGATCGTCGCCTTCCTGCGCTCGCACTGCCTGCACCACGGCCTCGACGGCGGCGTGGTGGGGCTCTCCGGTGGGATCGACAGCGCTCTGGTCGCGCACCTCGCGGCCGAAGCCCTGGGTCCCCGCCGGGTCCTCGGTCTCCTGCTGCCGGACGCGATCGTCCCGGAGAGCCTGCGCGTGGAGACGGAGGCGTTCGCCGACGCGCTGGGCATCGAACGGCGCACGATCCCGATCGATGGCATGGTGGGGGCCGTGGAGCAGGCCCTTCCGGAGGTCCGGGACCCGGTGACCCGGGGGAACGCCAAGGCCCGCCTGAGGATGATCCTCCTCTACGCGGTGGCCAGGGAGAGGCACCGGGTGGTTCTCGGAACCGGCAACAAGTCCGAGCTCCTGCTCGGCTACTTCACCAAGTGGGGGGACGGGGGCGTCGACCTATTGCCGATCGGCGACCTCTACAAGACCGGTGTCCGGGCGCTCGCGGCAGCCCGGGGACTCCCGGAGGCGATCCGCCGGCGGCCCCCGTCGGCGGGCCTGTGGGAGGGCCAGACCGACGAGGCCGAGCTCGGCCTGCCCTACGAGGAGGCCGACCGGATCCTCTACGGCCTCGAGCTCGGCCAAGACGAGCCGTCCATCGTGCGGCGCACCGGCCTCCCTCCCGATCGGGTCGCGTCGATCGTCCGTCGCGTCGCCGGGACCCACCACAAGCGCACGATGCCCCCGATCCCCCCGCTCGGAGGGCGGACCCTCGGGGTCGATTGGCGGATCTAGCCGCAGCCAATCGTTTTGAAGGGCGCGCCGGTCGGGCCGGGGAGGACCCGAGGTGCCCGGCATGGACGCGGCGACGTACCGTCGGCTCTACGATGCCCTCGCCACGGTCGAGGATGTCCACCGCATCGCTCACGAGGAGCATCGCGACGAGGAGCTCCTCATGGTCATCCACACCCACCGGGTGACGCGCGACGCGACCCGCCGGTTCTACCCGGTCCAGCGCCAGGTCCCCCGGCTCGCCGGGCAGTGGCGCCGCGGCCGGAGCATCCTCGACATCGCCCGGGAATGGCGCTTTCCGCCGGTGCTGATGGGGCAGATGATGCTCAAGGAGCTCGGGATCCCCCGCAAGAAGGTCTGGCAGGTCTTCCTGCATCCCGAGGCCGCGCCGGACGCGCGCCTGCGCCGGGAGGTCGAGGACCTGCTCGCCGCCGATCCGATCTACTCCCCCCAGGGGATGGAGGTCCAGCGGGAGCGGGGCCGGCGGGGCGAGGAGCGGCTCGCCCGGTGGCTCGAGCGGCACGGGATCGGCTACCGCACGGAGAAGGACCTGCGGGGGAAGTACGCGAAGACCCCCGACGCGCTCCTCGACGACCCGATCTACTTCTTCGGCCAGAAGATCACGTGGATCGAGTCGAAGGCGAACTTCGGCGACGAGGTCGAGCTCCGCAAGAACCTGAAGCGCCAGCTCGGCCCCTACACCGAGATCTTCGGGGAAGGCGCCGTCGTGTACTGGTACGGGCACATCGAGGACGCGGCCAGTCCGCCGGGGATCCTGCTCTGGGATGCCGAGACGATCGAGGGCCTCACGCCCAGCGTCCGGCCTCATCCGGAGGGAACTCCCGCTGTGCGCCCGTCGCGAGATCCCTCTCCACGATCGAGCCCGGCGCCGCCTCCTTGAGGCCGAGGATCCACGCGCGGCGCGCGCGCCGCCGACCGGCCTCCCGCATCTGGCGGGGCAGCGACCGTCCGAGGAGGTCCCAGTCGGCGCTTCGGCCCCGGGCCCGCAGGAAGGTGGCCCACCGCACCGCGGCCGGCCGATCCTCCGGCCGCACGGCGATGACGAAGGTGTCGATCGCCGGCTCGCCCTCCGGCCAGCGACCGTGGGCGCGCAATAGATGCTCGAGGGTCTGGTCGCCGATGGCGAGCCCGCACGCCGGCGTCTCCGGGCCCCCGAAGAGCCCGATGAGCCGGTCGTACCGGCCCCCCCCGAAGAGGGCCCGCCCGTCGCCGGAGAGCGCGAAGCCCTCGTACACGGTCGAGGTGTAGTAGGCGATCCCGCGCGCGATCGTCGGGTCGATCCGGACCCGGTCGGCGAGGCCCGCGGCCTCCGCGAGGACCCCGAGGCGCCGCAGCCGGTCGATCCCCGCCCGCCCGTCCCCATCGAGCCCGAGGGCCTCGAGCCGGGCCAGCAGCGGCTCGGCCGCCTCGCCGATCGGCGCGCCGGCCCCGGTCTCCCGGAAGAACGCCGCCAGCGCCCGGGCGTCCGTCGCGGGAATCCCGCTGCGCGCGAGGCCGGCCTCGAAGTCGGGGGGGGCGGCCTTGCGGAAGCGGTCGACGGCCCGCAGGAAATCCGTCGTGTCCGCAAGGCCGTGCCGCCGGGCGATCGCCTCGAGGATCGCGCGGTCGCTCACGCGGAACGCGTAGAGCCCGCCGGCGCCCACCTCGTCGAGGACTGCGGCGGCGGTCGCCAGGACCTCGACGTCGGCCTCCACGCCCGGAACGCCGAGGATGTCGAGGTTGAGCTGGGCGAACTCGCGGGTCCGGCCCGCCTGCGGCTCCTCGTAGCGCCACAGGCGAGCGAGGGTGAACCACTTCACCGGCAGCGGTTCCGACTTCGCGCGGTCGGCGAGGACGCGGGCGAGGGTCGGGGTCGACTCCGGTGTCAGCGCGACCGGCCGCCCGGCCTTGTCGTCGAAGCGCCAGACCTGCTGTCCGATCTCCTCGCCGCTCTTGCGGGTGTAGAGCTCGAGGGGCTCGACGCTGGGGCCCTCGAATTCCGCGAATCCCGACCGTCGGGCGGCCCGGCGCATGCGCAGCCGGAGCTCGGAGCGAGCTCCCGCGTCCGGCGGGAGGTAGTCGCGGAAGCCGTGCATCGGCCCCGGCGCCATCGGTCCCCCACGGGGCCCTGTCCTACTTAGCCCATGGGGCCGGGGGGGAGAGGACCGGGCTCCGGGGCGAGCGGGTGCAGGTGCCGGCGCGCGCTCGGGGTCGGATGGTAGGTGCCGAGGGGGGCGGGTGCCGGTCCGCTCTCGCGGCGGGCGGCCTCGGGGGGCCAGCGCCGGTGGCAGGATGGGCAGCGGTATCCCCGCAGCCGTCCCAGGGACCGGGCGGGCCGGTCGCATCGGGCGCAGCGCGGCGGTCGGGCCGGTCCTCTCGCGCGGGCCCAGCGCCGGACGCCGACCCCCTCGAGGCGGACGGCGCGGTCGTCTCCGACCGAGCCCCAGACGAGGAGGCGATCGCCCGGGACGAGGCGACGCGCGAGGGAGGGTAGCGTCTTCGTCGGTTCAAAGGCCCACGCGACGAGCCGTCCGCCGTCCGGCCGCCGGAGAGGGAGGCGCACGTGGCCGCCCGGCATCTCCGCGGGGGTCCCGTCGACGATCCCCCGGAAGCGAACCGTGCTTCCCGGCACGGCCTCGGCCCCGGCCGGGAGGGGGACGATGTGGTCCCCGGTCGCCTGGTTGGTCACGAAGAGCGTCGATCGCTCCCACGGCTCCGACCGGATCCGTCCCACCGCACGGAGCGCCGCGCGTGGATCGGTCGCGCGGAGGCCGAAAAGGATCGGGCAGGGGGTGTGGGGCGCGACCATGACCCGTCGGGTCCGTCGGTCCACGCAGAGGAAGAGACGGTCCTCCTCCCGCTGGGCTCGGGCGACCGACCGGCCGTCGACCCGTCGAGGCCGGCCCCACCGCGCCCGGGGCCGGTACGCGACCGCCTCCCACGTCCTGCGCCGGGCCGGCCAGGCGATCGCGGCCGATGCGCCGACCAGCCCTCGGATCTCCCCGTCCGTCCGCCACTCCGCCCCGAGCCGAGCGAGCTCCTTCCGGCGAGCCTCGGGGTCGACGAACGACCGGACGGCATCCCAGTACAGGGAGGAGGGGAGGCGCCTCGGCGACGCGACAAGGGCCGGATCCGTCCCGGGCTCCCCCCGCCGGGACGATTCCAGGACCACGGACCATGCCCGATCGATCCACGCACGGGCCCGCGCCTCGGGAAGGGGCGAACCGGCGGGGTAGCAGCGGAGCGGCGCTCCGTCAACCGAACCGATGGTCCTCGGGCGACCCCGCCCGACGCCGAAGCGGGCGGCAAGGGCCGCGTTCCCCCGGGTCTTCCACGGCGCGTTCGGGTTGAGCCGCACGAGCCGGGGCTCCCCGATCACGTCGATGCCCTCCTCGCGGGCGGTCCGGAGGACCTCCGTCATCGCATAGGTAGTGCAGCCCCCCCGGGGGCTGTCGGTGTCGTCGATGCCGATCCACATCCCCGGACCGGCAGGCGCTCAGACGACGCCGCGCAGGAGCTTCGTGTAGGCGCCGAGGTTCGACTCGATCCGAATGTCGGTCTGGAACGGCCCGATCCCGTCCGGCAGGAGCACCTGCTCGAGGCCCCGCTCGTCCTTCTCGGAGTCGGCCGGCCGGTGCATGACGCCGACCGGGATCCGCCCCTTCTCCCGCGTCTCGCAGCACAGGCGGAACATCGCCTGGCGGTCCGTCGGGTCGTATCCCTCGAGCTTCGCGACGTCCTGGATCTTCTCCCGCCAGAGCTTGTAGGTGTCGTTGTAGGTGACGCACGGGGAGAGATCCTCCACGAAGGCGAATCCGCGATGGGCCCGGACGAACTCCAGCGCCTCCCCCAGGATCGCGGACATGGACTTCGGATCCCCGGAGAAGGTCCGGGCGATGAAGTTCGGCACGGGGATGCTGAGCGCGGTCAGGATCGCGTCGAACGGATGCTCCACGTTCCCCTCGAAGCCGATCTGGCTCGTCGGCGAGGCCTGGCCCTTGGTCAGGCCGTAGGTCTCGTTGTTCATCACGAGGTAGAGGATGGACGCGTTCTTCTTGAACGCGTGCATGAAGTGGCCCATGCCGATCGCGTAGCCGTCGCCATCGCCCCCGGCCGCGACGACCGTGAGCGCCGGATTGGCGAGCTTGACCCCCACGGCCTGCGCGAGGAGGCGGCCGTGCAGGGCGTGAATCCCGTTGATCTCGAGAAAGTTGTGGATCGACCCCGAGCAGCCGATCCCGCCGACGAGCACCAGCTCGTGCGGGGGGATCTTGAGCTGGGCTGCCGCCTTCTTCAGGCTGGCCAAGACGCCGAAGTCGCCGCAGCCCGGGCACCAGGTGGGCGGGACCGGCCGCGCGGAGACCACCATCGCCTACCTCCCCCCCGCGATCGCGTCGACAATCTCGGGGGAACGGAAGGAGTGCCCGTCGAACTTGCGGATGCTCCGCAGCTTGGCGTGGTGCCACGGAACGGTCTCGCGGAGGAGGTTCGCGAACTGGCCGGTGTAGTTCTGCTCGACAACGTAGCAGACGTCGACGCTGGCGAGGAACGGGTCGACCTCGTCCTTCAGGACGGGCCAGAGCGTGCGCGGCTGGTAGAGCTTGGTCGGGAGCCGGTGGGCGGCGCGGAGGCTCTGCTGCGCCTCGTGGATCGGCCCGATGGTGCTCCCGAAGCCGATCAGCCCGATGCGCGCGTCGGTCGGGCCGGTGACGGATCCCCGCGGGAGGTCTGTCAGCGCCCGTTCCATCTTCCCCATCCGCTTGTCCATCATGGCCCGCCGGTTCGGGACGGCGACCGAGACGTGCCCCCACTCGTCGTGCTCGTTCCCGGTGATCTCGGCCCACACGCCGGGGGTGCCGGGCGGGGCATAGGGGGAGACGCCGCTGTCGGTCGCGCGGTAGGCGCGGTACTCCGCCAACGTGGCCAGCTCCTGCGGGGTCAGCATCGGGCCCCGGTCGATCCGGATCCGTCCTACGTCGAACGGCGGGCTCGTCACGGTGTTCTGGCAGAGCGCCTGGTCGAGGAGAAGGATCACGGGAAGCCGCCACTTCTCCGCGAGGTTCATCGCGGTCACGGTCATCTCGAAGCACTCGACCGGCGTGCCGGGCGCGAGGATGAAGCGGGGAAACTCGCCATGACCGAGGTGGGCGAGGTGGGAAAGGTCCGATTGCTCGTGGCGCGTCGGTTGGCCCGTGGAGGGGCCCACGCGCTGGCAGTCGACCACCACGACCGGAAGCTCCGCCGCCCCGGCGTGGCCGATCCCTTCGGTCATCAGGGACAATCCGGGTCCGCTGGTGGCCGTCATCGAGCGCACGCCCGCGTAGGCGGCGCCGATGACCATGTTGATCGCCGCGAGCTCGTCCTCGGCCTGCCGGACCACGCCGTGGAAGGGGGGAAGGTAGCGTTGCAGGTACTCCATGATCTCGGTCGCGGGGGTGATGGGATAGCCCGCGAAGAACCGCCCCCCTCCGACCACGAAACCCAGGGCGACGGCTTGGTTGCCGATCGTCAGGATGGCGTCGTGGGCGTCGCCCGCGGCGACCTCCCAGCGATGGACGAGTTCCGGGACCGCGAGGGCCGCCTTCCGTCCGATCTCCAGGGCCCGCAGGTTCTTGTCGAGCGCCTCCGCGCCCCGCCGCTGGAACCGCTCGGTGATGACCTCCCGGGTCGCCGCCTCGTCGAACCCGAGCAGCACGCTCAGGGCGCCGTAGGCGGCAGTGTTCTTGTAGATCGGCTGGCCGACTTGGCCACCGACCAAGGTGGCGAAGGGGAATCCAAAGGTGTTCGGCTCCGTAAGCTGGAAGACCGACGAATCGTAGACGATCACCCCGTCCGGTACCATCTCGCTGCGGCCGAGCTCGGCGGCCTCGTGGTCGAACGCGAGCAGGATGTCGACCTGGGGCTTGACGGCGGCGGTGAAGCTCGTGGAGGCCCGCACCGACGCGTCCGCGTGACCCCCCCGGATCCGGGAGAGGACATTGCGGGAGGTGTACACATAGAGGCCGCGCTTGCGGAAGTAGCGGCCGAGGAGATCCGAGACCGTCAGGGTCCCGTCCCCGCCCTGGCCCCCGATCATCACGCTAAGGTCGGAGAGGATCTTGCGGGGGGCACGCGCGGTCGATTCGGCGGCATGAGGCGCCGGAGGAAGCTGGGCTGCGGGGGTGGTCATGGTCCTTCGCCGGGGGCCATCGGCGACCGGCATCCGAATCGAACCGGGCGGTCTATTTAAGGGGTGGGTCGGGGCTCCCGTGGCCGCGTTCGCGCGCAGGGCCGGGCCCGGCCCCGCTCGGGAATCGCGGCATCGCGGAGGGCGCGCCGCGTCAAGGTTATCTCCGATGTCCCGCTCCGAATCCGGCGATGCCTCCCGAGGAGTCGCTGTTCGAGAACTACCACCTCCAGACCGCGGCCCAGCGGCGCATTCCGGATCGGGTCGTTTTCTGGGACGAGACGCTCCGGGACGGCGAGCAGATGCCCGGCGTGCACTACTCGCCGGAGGAGAAGCTGCGCATCGCCGAGCTCCTGAGCGAGATCGGCGTCCCGATCCTCGACGCGGGGATTCCGGTCGTCTCCGCGGAGGAGGCCGCCTCCGTCCATCGGCTGGCCCATGCGGGCCTCCGGTCGAACATCCTCGCCTCCGCGCGGACCGTCCTCGGGGACGTCGAGGCCGTGATCAACTCCGGCGCGAGCCACATCGCAATCTTCGTGGCGGCGAGCAACGTGCACCTGAAGTTCAAGCTGAGGATGACCCAAGATGAGGTTCACGCCCACGCGCTCCAATGCGTGCGCCGGGCGAAGGAGGCCGGGCTCCACACCGCGTTCGTCACCGAGGACACGGTCCGCGCCCCGTTCGACTTTGTCGAGCGGTTGTACCGGGACGTGCAGGACGCGGGGGCAGACCGCCTCGTCGTCGCCGACACCGTCGGGATCATGACCCCGCTCACCTTCCGATGGTGGCTGGCGGAGTTCCAGCGTCGCGTCCGTCCCCGGGATCTGTCCGTGCATTGCCACAACGACTTCGGTCTGGCGACCGCCAACACCCTGACGGCCCTGGAGATGGGGGCGGTCGCCCCCCACACGTGCGTGAACGGCCTCGGGGAGCGGAGCGGCAACGCCTCCTTCGAGGAGGTCGCCGGCATCCTTGAGCGTCTCTACGGCGTGCGCACGGGCCTCCGCCTAGACCGGATGTACGAGCTCTCCCGCTTGGTGGAGGAGCTCAGCGGGATTCCGGTCGCGCCGAACAAGGCGCTGGTCGGCTACTACTCCTTCAGCCACGAGGCAGGGATCCATACCCACGGCATCTTGGCCCACACCGCCACCTACGAGCCGATGCAGCCGGACGAGATCGGGCGGACCCGCCAGATGATCTTGGGCAAGCACACCGGCAAGGCGGCCCTGGTGGAGAAGCTCCGGCAGCGGGGATTCGTCGCGACCGACGCCCAGATCACGGAGCTCCTGACACGGGTCAAGCGCGCGAGCGAAGCGCGCTCCAAGGAGCAGCTCCGGCACTTCCTGGGCGAGTACCGGAAGCTCTACGAGCATCCGGGGATCCCCGATGAGGAGTTCTGGCAGATGGTCTCCGAGGTCGGGATCCCGGAGGGTCGATGACGGATCGCGGGCACGGCATGACCCTGGTGGAGAAGATCCTCGCGCGCGCCTCCGGTGCCACCGGGCCGCTCGCCCCGGGCCAGATCGTCGAGGGGACGGTCGACCTGGCCATGATGCACGAGCAGGGCGCTCAGACCGTCCAGCCGTTCCACGAAATGGGCGCCACCAAGGTCTGGGATCCCGACCGGGTCGTCATCGCCATCGATCACTGGGTCCCCGCGTCGACGGAGGGGGCGGCGGTGCTCCACCGGATCCTCCGCAAGTTCGCGGACGAGGTCCACCTGCCGCACTTCTATGACGTGGGCAACCACGGCATCTGCCACCAGATCCTCGCCGAGAACGGCTGGGTCGTTCCGGGGGACCTCGCGGTGGGCACCGACTCCCACACCAACATGCTCGGGGCGATGGGGGCCCTCGCCACCGGCATCGGTCCGACGGAGATGGCCGCCGTCCTTGCGTTGGGCCGGCTGTGGCTCAAGGTGCCACCGACGATCCGCATCGACGTCCGCGGCCGGCTGGGGCCGGGGGTCACGGCGAAGGACTTGGTCCTCCGGGCGCTCGGGGAGATCCGGACCACCGGGGCGACGTACAAGGCGATCGAGTGGGCGGGGCCGACCATCGAGCGGCTGAGCATGCCCGAGCGGCTGACGATCTGCAACATGACCACCGAGATGGGCGCCAAGTGCGGCATGGTCGCGCCCGACTCCACGACCATGGACTACCTCGCCGGGATCGCCAAGCACCCGATGCACCCGCTCTCGCCGGACGCCGATGCCCGGTACGAGCGGACCGTTCCGATCGACGTCGAGGGAATGCCCCCGCAGGTTGCCTGCCCGTTCTCCCCGGACAACGTCCGCCCTCTGCCGGACGTGGCGCGCGAGCATGTGCGAATCGACCAGGCGTTCTTGGGCTCGTGCACCAACGCCCGGATCGAAGACCTACGGGAGGGAGCCGCGATCCTGAAGGGCCACAAGGTCCACCCACGGGTCCGGTTCATCGTCTCACCGGCCTCGACGGCGATCTACCGCCAGTGCCTTGCCGAGGGACTGGTCGACCTCTACACGGAGGCCGGGGCGGTCTTCACGAACTCGAGCTGCTCCGCATGCTTCGGGGGCAACATGGGGATCATCGCACCGGACGAGGTCTGCGCCTCCTCCTCGAACCGCAACTTCCCCGGCCGCATGGGTCCGAAGGAGGGCCGGATCTATCTCATGTCCCCTGCCGCGACGGTGGCCGCGGCGATCCGTGGCGAGATCACCGATCCGAGGGAGTTCCTCTAGGAGGACCATGCGGACCATCATCGAGGGAAGGGTCTGGACCCTCGGCAAGGACGTGGACACCGACCAGATCATCTCGGGAAAGTACCTCACGATCATCGACCCGAACGTCCTCAAGACGAAGGTCTTCGAGATCGGGCTTCCCGCGTTCGCCTCCCAGTCCCGTCCCGGGGACATCATCGTGGCCGACGTGAACTTCGGGAGCGGTTCGAGCCGGGAGCACGCTCCCCAGGCACTCCGGGCGGCCGGCGTCGGGGCGATCCTCGCCGACTCGTTCGCCCGGATCTTCTACCGGAACTCGATCAACCTCGGGATCCCGACGATCGAGGCACCCGGAGTGCGGGCCCTCTTCGAGACCGGGGACGTCGCCCGGATCGACCTCGGCGCCGGCACCGTCACGAACCTGCGGACCGGCCGGACCCTCTCCTTCCCGCCGATCCCTCACCACCTTCTTGACCTCCTCGAGGCCGGGGGCTTGGTCGAGAAGGTGCGCCGTGAACTCGCAGCGCGCCGCGCGAGATCCCCGGCCGGGACGGGGTCGCCGTGAGGTCCGCGAAGGCCGACATCGTCGTGCTGCCCGGGGACGGCATCGGTCCGGAAGTGATCCGGGAGGGCCTCAAGGTCCTCTCGGCTCTCGGCGAGGGGGGCCCGGCCCCTTGGTCATGGACGGTCCACGAGGGCGGTGCCGAGTACTACGAGCGGACGGGCCGGGAATGGGAGCCGGAGACCGAGGCCGCCGCGCACCGTGCGGACGCCATCCTCTTGGGCGGGGTCGGCAAGCCCGGAGTGAACCTGCCCAACGGGGACATCGCCGGGGCAGCCCTCGTCCTCGGCCTGCGGCAGAACCTCGACCTCTACGCGAACGTCCGCCCCTGCCGCCTCTACCCGGGCGTGCTGCACCGGATCCACGACCGCTACCTACCGGTCTGGCAGCCGGAGAAGGTCGACATGGTGCTCGTGCGGGAGAACACGGAGGATCTCTACGCCCCGCTGCACGGGCGCCTGACGCGGGCACAGGAGACCGAGGTCGCGGTCGACACCCGGCTCATCACCCGCAAGGGCGCCGAGCGGGTGATCCGTCGCGCGTTCGAGATCGCCCGGCGCCGAGCGCGCGGGGCCCCGGAGGACGGCCATCGTCGCCTGACGTGCGTCGACAAGTCGAACGTGATGGAGGGATGTCGGTTCTTCCGCGAGACCTACGACCGCATCGCGGCAGAGTTCCCGGAGGTCGACCGCGACTACGCTTACGTCGATGCCTTCACCCAGTGGCTGGTCCGCAATCCGGAGCACTTCCAAGTCGCTGTCGCGACGAACATGATGGGCGACATCGTCACCGATCTCGCGAGCGTCCTCCAGGGTGGCATGGGGTTCGCTGCTGGCGGGAACATCGGGGACCACCACGCGATGTTCGAACCGGTCCACGGCAGCGCGCCGAAGTACGCGGGGAAGAACCGCGTCAACCCGTTCGCGACCCTCTTCGCCGTCGAGATGATGCTCCGGCACCTGGGGGACCATCGCGCCGACCCGGGCCTCATCGGTCAGGCCGACCGCCTCGAGCGGGCGATCGCGTCGGTCCTGGCGCGCGGGACGGCCCGGACCTACGATCAAGGAGGAACCGCCACCACCCAGGAGGCGGGCGACCGGGTGGTCGAGGCGCTGCGGGGGGAACGCCGATGAACGTCCGGCGCGTGGCCGTCGTCGCCGGGGCGACCGTCCCCTTCGGGGTCCGATCGGCCACGTGGAGCGAGATGGCCCAGGAGGTCGGGGCGGCGCTCTTCCGGGAGGAGCCCGAGCTTCGCCCCGAGGACGTCGACTCGCTGTTCGTCGGCGCGGCCGAACCGGAGCGGTTCGCCTTCCAGTCGCACGTCGCTCCGCTCGCGGCCGAGCAGATGGGCCTGCGGCCCCACCGGATCCTGCAGCGGACCGAGCTCGCCTGCGCGTCGGGCCAGTCGGCGATCCGGTCCGCGTATGCGGCGATCGCCGCGGGCCTGTCTGACGTGGCGGTCGCGGTCGGCATCGAGAAGATGAACCTCCCGTCGATGGCGGAGGCGAACACCGCCATGGGCTGCGTGATGGACCGTCCGTGGGACGGACCCCATGGGGCGACCGCCCCGCCGTTCTTCGCGATGGTCGCGCAGCGGCACATGCTCGAGTTCGGGACGACCGAGGATCAGCTCGCCCGGGTCTCGGAGAAGAACCACCGGTTCGCGAACACGAATCCCCACGCGCAGTTCCATGCCAAGACGTTCTCCCGCGAGAAGCTCGCCCGCCTGCCGTGGGTCGCCCCTCCGCTGCGCCTCGGGGACTGCTCGAGCATGACCGACGGCGCCGCGGCGGTGGTCCTCACGAGCGAGGATCGGGTCCGGCGCTACACCGAGACCCCCGCGTGGATCCGGGGCACCGGCCAGTACTCCGACTTCCACAATCTGGCCCACGCCGGCTCGCTGAGCGAGTGGCCGGGGCTCACCCGGGCGGTCCGGGAGGCGACCGGCCAAGCGGGGATCGACGTCGGGCGCATCGACGTCGCCGAGATCCACGACTGCTTCACGATCTCGGAGATCGTCGAATACGAGGCGATCGGGTGGTGCCCGCGCGGACAGGGCGGACGGTTCGTGGAGGACGGCCGCTCGGACGTCGGGGGGGATGTCGTGGTGAACCCGCGCGGGGGACTCCTCGGCTGCGGCCATCCGCTCGGCGCCACCGGGATCGCCCAGGCGGTGGAGATCTACCGGCAGTTCGCGCAGGCCGTGCCGGCGGCCCGGCAGGCTCCCCACCCCGAATGGGGTCTCGTGCACAACCTCTCCGGCAGCGCCAACGTCCATTCCGTCATGATCTACCAGGCCGGAGGTCCTCCCTGATGGCGGCAGAGGCCCCCGCGCGCAAGCGCGCCCCCTTGCCCCCGGCCGGGACGGACCCTGCGTCGGAGCCTCCCGCGCCCGCCGAGCCTGTCCGTCCGGCCTCCCGTCCCCGTCCGACCCCCGCGACGATCCCGCTCCCGTTCCTGCTCGACTTCTACCCTCTCGAGAGCCCCGAGCAGACCCGCCTCGCCGCGTTCTTCGAG
>JAVYSA010000014.1:0-37935 GCA_038729445.1 Thermoplasmata archaeon | reverse complement strand
GGGCGGGGAGTCGTGGTATGTCAACGCGACGTCAGGCGGGTCCCAGTGCGGGTATGCGGGCGTGACGTGCACGACGAGCGGGTCGGGGACGACGCTGGCGTTGACGGTGCCGAACGGGACGTATGGGTGGGTCGTGCAGTCGGGGGGTCAGTACTTCCAGGGCGTTCCGGGGAAGGGCACGGTGGCGGTGAGCGGGACGAGCCCGAGCACGATCGCAGTGACGTTCACGCTGGTGGCGTACACGGTGACGTTCAGCGAGACGGGGTTACCGGTGGGCACGAGCTGGTCCGTCAGCATGAACGGGCACGCGGTTTCGTCGACAGGAGGCACGATTGCCTTCAGCGAACGGAACGGAACATACAGCTATTCGGTTGGAAACGTTCCCAGTTGGAGGTCCTCTCCCAGTCATGGGAACGTTGACGTTGTGGGAGCGGGCGTTACCGTGCCTGTGATTTTCACCCGGACAGGTCCGACCTACACGGTCTCCTTCGTGGAAACAGGCCTGCCCGCCGTCCCGTGGTCCGTGACCTTCGCGAACCAGACCGTGTCGGGGTTGGCACCCGTACCGCTGCGGTTTGTGGTGTCCAACGGGACCTACCTCTACGAGTTGGGGAACGTTCCGGGTTGGCGCGCTTCGGCCTACTCAGGATCCGTGACGGTCCTTGGCTCCAATCTCACCGTGTCGGTCTCTTGGGCCCTGGTGACGTACGCCGTGACCTTCCTGCCCGTCAGTCTCTCGGGGCCGATCTGGGGCGTCCTCTTCAACGGAACCATCCAGACGACCCCCTCCCCCGGTAGCATTGTCTTCAGCGCGCCGAATGGGACGTTCACGTACCAGGTGCAGAACGTTCCCGGCTGGCGCACCACGGCGTACCAGGGTACCATCACCGTCAACGGCACCGCCATCACGGTGTCGGTACCATGGACCGAGACCACGTACACGGTCGAGTTCCTCGCGGTCGGAGCCCCGGTGGGCTCGTTCTGGTCCGTCACGCTGAACGGCTCGCAAAATGGAACGACCGCTGGAAGCATGGAGTTCCCGATGCCGAACGGCACCGCCCTGTACACGGTCGATGCTCCTCGGGGCTGGATCGCGATTCCGTCCTCCGCCTACGTGACCGTCGCGGGAAGGAATGTCACGGTCCAGATCGAGTTCGAGCAGATGACGCCCGGCCGGTACGCCGTGGTGTTCTCCGAGTCCGGTCTGCCGAACGGCACTCTCTGGAGCGTGATCGTCAACGGGACGACCCGGGGCGGCACGGGATCCAACCTCACGTTCGTGATGAGCAACGGGACCTACGCGTACCGGATCCTGGGCGTATCCGGCTGGCAGACCTCCTCCTACACCGGAACGGTGGCGGTCCATGGGGGACCCACGGTCGTGACCGTGGCATGGTCGCGGATGCTGTATCCCATTACCTTCACGGAGCAGGGCCTCTCGGGTCCGGTCTGGTCGGTGATCCTGAACGGCATGACGCGATCGGCTCCGAGCCCGTCCCCGATCGGGTTCGCGTTGCCCAACGGGACCTACGCCTATGAGATCGTGCCGGTGGCCGGGTGGAGGGCGACCCCCTCCTCGGGGGTCCTGACAGTGGCCGGAGCGCCTCCGGCAGCGATCGCCGTCACCTTCGCTCAGGTCGTCTACACGGTGACCTTCGAGGAGACCGGACTGCCGTCCGGCATCACCTGGTCGATTGCGATCAACGGCACCTCGCTCTACGCCCGGACCGGCATGCCGATCGTCGCCTCCCTGCCCAACGGCACCTTCACCTACCTCATCGGGGACGTCCCGGGCTTCCACCAGACCACACTGCCCTACCGCGGGGGCGGTTCGGTCGACGGTGCTGCGCTCACGATGCCGACCCTGGTCTTCCGGACCTACGCCGCCTACACCGTCACGATCACGGAGGACGGCCTGCCCGTCGGCAACGGATGGACCTGGTCGGTGGTGATCAACGGGACCCTCTACACGGAGCCGACCGGAATCCCGATCGTGAGCGCCCCGCTCGCCAACGGCACCTTCTCCTACCGGATCGCGGACATTCCGGGCTTCCACCAGTCGAGCGTGGCGTACTCCGGCATCGGTGCGATCACCGGGTCGTCCGTGGTCTATCCGCTGCTCGCGTTCGTCGTCTACCGCGACTACACCGTGCAGTTCGCGGAGGTCGGCCTGCCTTCCGGGTCAGGGGAGACGTGGACATTGCTGATCAACGGGACCACCTACACCGCGCTCACAGGAGATCCGATCACGAGCGCTCCGCTTGCCAACGGGACGTACGTCTGGTCGATCACTGACTTCCCCGGCTTCCACCAGTCGACCGTGGCCTACCGCGGGATCGGCCAGGTCGTGGGGGCTCCGATCATGATGCCAACGCTCCGCTTCCTTCCCGTCACCTATTCCGTGGACCTCGCGCAGTCCGGTCTTCCGATCGGGAATCTCTGGAACGTGACCATCAACGGGGTGACCCAGAGCTCGGTCGATGGTGTGGTCTCGTTCCGCGTCCAGAACGGAACCTTTGGCTACACGGTCGACCCGGTCGGACCTTGGGTCCCGTCGCCTTCCGCGGGGTCGGTGGAGGTCGCCGGGAACGCCTCGACCGTGGCACTCCGCTTCGTCTGGACCTCGCCGCTCACCTTCACCCAGACCGGACTCTCCCCCTCCCAAACGTGGTCGGTCGTTCTGACCGGTCCCCTGCCCAGCAACGCGACCCGCGCCCTGGATGTCACGGGCTCCTCGGTCACCATCCCCCTGCCGAACGGCACGTATGCGTACCGGATCCAAGAACCGGCCGGGTTCCGCGCGAACCCGTCGCAGGGCATCCTCGTCCTCGACGGGGCCGGTGTCCATCAGGTCGTCGTGTTCACCTCCATCCCGAACCCCCTCGCGGCCGTCTTCGTCGTGGGCTGGTGGTGGTTCGTCGTCCTGGCGATCACGATCCTCGCCTTCGTGGTGTATCGGGGGCACCGGGTCCACCAGAGCGATCCACCTCGATCCTCCCGCCAACCCCGTCGTCCTTCGGGGCCGCAGCGGCCCTGATTCCCTCACGACGAAATGGAGGGTCGCGACGTGGGCTTCTCCAGTGCGGGGGCGTCCCTGGGATATCCGACGGGTACAGGTTCTCCCTCGGTCAAGGGCCCCCGTCGCAAGGCGTGCGAGGGAGGGCCCAGTGGACTGGTCGGGATTTGAACCCGAGGCCTCCGGTTTGCAAAACCGGCGATCTTCCGAACTGATCTACCAGCCCATGGCCCTCGCAGGGTGCGGCTCGTATTACGGTGAGCCCGGCCCTTGCGGTGGTTGCCGGAGCTCGCCAGCGTTATAACGGGCACCGGAGTCCCCCCGCGGCCCGAAGCATGGTCGCCTCCGTCTACGACCGCATCCGCACATCATTCCAAGCGACGCTGGGCGAGGAGGGCGCCGCGCTCCGCCACGAGCGGCTCCTCCAGTGGCGGCGGGGCAACACCGTCACCCGGGTCGACCACCCCGTCCGTCTCGACCGGGCCCGCGCGGTCGGTTACCGGGCGAAGGAGGGGTTCATCGTGGTCCGGGTCCGCGTCCGTCGCGGCGGCCAGAACAAGCGGGCGATCATCGCGGGCCGTCGGCCGAAGCACAAGGGGATTCTGCGCATGACGCTCGCCAAGAGCCTCCGCCGGATCGCGGAGGAGCGGGCGCAGAAGCACTATCCGAACCTCGAGGTCCTCAACTCCTACTGGATCGGCGAGGACGGGAAAGAGAAGTTCTACGAGGTCATCCTGGTCGACCCGGTCGCGGGGCCGATCCGGTCCGATCCCCGCATCGCATGGATCGGGGCACCGGTCCATCGGGGCCGCGTCTACCGCGGCCTGACGAGCGCGGGGAAGGAGGGCCGCGGCCTCCGCTGGCGTGGGAAGGGTGCCGAGCGGATGCGCCCGTCCCGGCGGCGCAACCGCCGCGAGACCCGGCGCACGCAGGTCAAGGTCATCCCGTAGGCCCCCGGGCCGAGTCGGCCGCCGGCACCGGAAGGTGCCAACGCGCGAGCTCGGTGGCCCATGCGGTCCCCACCGCGTCGACGAGGTGGAGGATCCAAGTCGCCAGTCCCTCCACGTGGACGATCTCCCCGCGCGTCGCCCGTCCGATCTCCTGCCGATGGACGAGGTCGACCTCGATTCCGTCGGCCCGCAACAGCAGCGTCAGGCGTCGGGCGAGGGTTCCCCCCGCCCGGTCCCAATCGGTCAGCAGGATGGCCCGCCGGTAGTGGAGGCCTACGGCGTGCGAGAACGCCGCCAAGGATCGGCCGGCGTGGATCCGTTCGATCGATGCCTTAAGCCCCAGCGAATCGAGCGCCTCCCGGTCCTTCACTCCCTCCACCACCAGCACCGTTCCCGGTGCGGAGGCATCCTGGGCCAAGCGGGACCATCGCTCGAGGAACTCCTGGAGGCGGGCGCGGTCCGGGGTGATCTCCTCCATGGTCCATCCCGACGCCCCGAGCCGCGCAACCCCTATTAGCCCCGGCTCCCCCTCGGGCACGGGATGCCGGATTTCTACTCGCAGATGCTCGACTGGCGACGGACCGAGATCGCCAGCCATGGCCTGGGCAAGCTCCCGCGCGACTTCTATGCCTCGGTCTCGGCGTACCTCGCGGAGGTCCGGCGCTCCTACGAGGCCGACCTGCGCGCGAACCCCTCCAGCCGGGCGGGAGAGCTCACCCGGCAGACCTACCGGCGCGCGATGCAACTCGCCCGGGACATCGCCGAGACGCGACTCGACAAGGTGCTGCGCGCCGCCTTCCAGGCGGGGGTCGGAGGGGCGCGGGACCTCCCGAACGCCCTTCCCGAGGAGAGGACGCTCTTCGACCGCCTGCTCGAGACCCTCCTGGAGTTTCGCCGGTCGGCGACCCCCTACCTGGAGGCCCCCGCCGAGGTCCGGGAGGGCGCTCCCGTGCCGGTGGCCCCATCGGGTGCCGGGGCGGTCCGGCCGGCACCCCCGGAGCGGGCAGTGAACCCCCCGCGAGTCCCCACTCCCCAGGAGTACGTCCGGATCGTTCGGGATGCGCGGGCCGTCCAGATCGGGACGGAGTCGATCGATCTCCGGAGGGAGGACATCCTCTCGCTCCCGCCCGAGGCCGCACGGATCTTGGTCGCCGGAAAGATGGCAGAGCCGATCCGCACCCGGGCGGATCCCCCGGTCACCTAGGCGGCCGGTCGCTCCGGTGCGGAGGGGTCGCCGGGAGCGATCTCGAAGACCCGGAACCGGTCGAAGCCGAAGAGGAGGTTCTTGACCCCGAGCCGGAGCCGTACACCGGCCGCCGGATCCCGGGCCAGGGCCTCCTCCGCCTCGGCGGCGACCTCGGGAAGCCCCCAGCGGACGAGCGCCTCCCGGAACGGCTCGTCGAAGAGGATCCGGCCCCCGGCGGCACGGACCTCGGCGCGCAGCAGATCGAGATCGACGAAGGTGCTCCAATCCGCCCGGCCCTCATGGTTCGGGTCCGGATCGACCCAGCGATGACCCGCGATCGCCTGCAGGGTCCCCCTCGGATGGGCGGAGGCGATCTCGCGGGCGTCCATCCCGAAGTCGATCACGATGAGCCGCCCCTCGACCAGGTGGTCGAGGATCGCGCGGACCAGGCCGGCGGCGCCCATGGCGACCTCGGCGATGGAGCCCTCCTCGATCCGGTGCCCCGCCGACCCCAAAGCCGGCGGGATGCCCATGGCGGGCCGGTCGGCCTCCTCCCAGCGGCCCTGGGGGGTCCGCCGCACGCCGAGTTCCCGCCAGCCCGACCGGTCCCGGCGGAAGCGTCGGGGAGGGATCGCATCCAGGACCTCCTGCGCGAGCACGACCCCGCGGAACGGCCCGCCCTCGCCGATCGACGGGAGCGCTCGGATGGGCGGTCCCGCGGCCGTCCCCGCCGCGCGGGCGAGGCGGTCCATCGTCTCCGCGAGGCGCGCCGAGGAGCGCTCGACCAAGTGGTAGGACCAGCGGGCGGTGCCCGGAAGCGCCGCAGCAATCTCCGATACCATCCCCTCCGCGAGCCTCCCGTCGCCCGGCCCGATCTCGACCATGCGGAGCGGGCGACCGTCGACGGCGAGCCCGGCGAGGATCCGTCCGATGTGGCGACCGAGGGTCCGGGGGTAGAGGGGGCTCGCGTGCGTGGCGGTGTAGAAGTCCCCTGTCGGCCCGATCCTCGGCCCGGGCCGGGCATAGAACCCGGCCTGAGGGTCATAGAGGGCCCAGTCGATGAACCGGTCGAACGGGACGAAGCCGTCGGGGTCCGCGATCGGCCCATGGGTCCGTTCCGAGGGTCCGGCCATGGCCGATGCGACCCGGGCTCAGCCGATGTATCCCAGGTCGTCCTTCGCCGGCTTCGGCGACGGGGCCTCGCTCTCGGTCCCGCGGGGCTCGATCTCGTGGATGCGCTGGGCGATCCGGTCGATCTCCTCCGCCTTCGCCTGGAGCTCCGCGAGGTCGATCTCGACCCCGAGGGCCCGCGTGAGGATCTTGAGGACCGCCTGGGCGCTGCGGGGATCGACGAAGTACCCGCTGGTCTCCCCCATCAGGCAGGCCCCCTCCATGCCGAAGAGCCGCCCGATGCCGAGGAAGAGCCCGCTCGCGCCGATGAGGCCGCCGCCGGGGTCGGTCCGCGAGAAGACGACGCCGAGCTTGGTCATCGCCTCGACCTTCGCGAGGCTGGTCGCCGCCCCGAGGACCCTCGGCTCGTCGATCGGCCGGCCCTGGGCGAATCCGGCGAGGGTGAAGACCTCCCGCACTCCCAGGGAATGGCAGTACTCCAGGATCCGGTGGGTCAGGACGTACTGCCCTTCGGGACTGATCCCCTGGTAGTCCCCGCCGAGGATGAGGAGGTCCCGCGCCCGGGCCCCCTTCGGCCGGTGGAGCGCGAGCTCGTTGGAGACCATGCGGATCGTGCCGTCCTCGTTGACGTAGACCTGGGGCGGGAAGTAGCGTGAGTAGATCGTGGCGATCGTCTCCGCGGCGAGCTGCTCCCTGAGGTAGTCGGCCGCCAGCTTCCCCACGTTGCCCACGCCCGGCAGCCCCTCGATGAGGATCGGGTCCCGGAGCGGCGGGATCGCCCGTGCCGGCTGGATGACGACCTCCTCCATTGCCCTTGCCCGATCGGACCGGTGGTTTGTAGATAACGGTTCGGTGACGCGGCGGTAGGCTCGTGGCGGCCGGGCGGTGCCGACGGCGCGCCGGCGGAGGCCATAAGTAGCGCCCCGCGTCCGAGCCGGGGGGGATCGGCGACCTCGCAGCATGCCGTCGATCGAGGAGCAGATTGCGGCCCTCGAGGAGGAGATCCGCAGCACCCAGTACAACAAGGCGACCCAGCGCCACATCGGCCGGCTGCGGGCGAAGATCGCGGTGCTCCGCCTGGAGCGCGAGGCTCGGTCGCGGGCCCGCGGGGGGACGAGCGGATACGCGGTCCGCAAGAGCGGCCACGCGACGGTCGGCCTGGTCGGCTACCCGTCGGTCGGCAAGTCGACCCTCCTCACCCGGCTGACCGCTGCCGAGAGCGCCGCCGGCGCCTACGACTTCACGACCGTCTCGATCATTCCCGGCATGCTCCGTTGGCACGGCGCCTCCATCCAGATCCTGGACATGCCCGGCCTCGTCC
The DNA here is from genome assembly GCA_038729445.1 of Thermoplasmata archaeon. GTDB lineage: Archaea > Thermoplasmatota > Thermoplasmata > Lutacidiplasmatales > UBA184 > Lutacidiplasma. The sequence continues at coordinate 30,331 of JAVYSA010000014.1, read as the reverse complement.
CCGGGGCCTCGAAGGGGCGCGGGCGCGGCCGCGAGGTCCTGAGCGTCGTCCGGTCCGTCGACCTCATCCTCTTCCTGATCGACCCGGAGCACACGGATCTCGGCGGCCTCGTGCGCGAGCTCGAGGGCAGCGGGGTCCGCCTCAACTCCCGTCCGCCGAAGATCGTCGTCACTCCGGCGGAGCGGGGGGGCCTCAGCGTCTCTAGCACCGTGCGGCTCACCCACCTCGCCGGGGGTCTTGTCTCCGAGATCGCGCGGGAGTTCGGCCTGCACAACGGCGCGATCGTCCTGCGCGAGGACGCCAGCGTCGACCAGCTCATCGACGCGCTCGCGGGCAACCGCGTGTACATCCGTGCGATCCTGGCGGTCAACAAGTGCGAGCTGCTCGGCCCGGAGGCACGGGAGGAGATTGCCCGCCGGGTCCGCCCCTTCGTGCCGATCTTCGTCTCCGCGCGCACCCGGGAAGGCATCGACGCGCTCGTCGAGCGGGTCGGGGAGGCCCTCGAGTTCGTGCGGGTCTACGTCAAGCCCCCCGGGCGTCCTCCGGACCGGGAGGACCCGGTCATCCTCCGGAAGGGATCGACGGTCTCCGACCTGCTCGATCGGCTGCCGTCGGATCTCCGCTCCGGTTTCCGGGCGGCCCAGGTCTGGGGCCCCAGCGCCCGCTTCCCCGGTCAGACGGTCGGACGGGACCACGTCCTCGCTGACGAGGATGTGGTGACGATCGTGCTGGCGAGGGGAAGCCGGCCGTCGGGCTAGTCTCCCCCTCGGATCCTCGGTGGGGGATCCCGTGGGGCGGGACCCGGGCGTACCGCCCGACCAGCAGGTAGTGCCCCCGGTGCCACCGGGCGAGGCGGATCCGTTCGTCGACCGAGATGCCCGAGCGCTCCAGGATCCCCGCCGCCCGGCGCACGTGGCCCTCCGGGGAGTCGTCGCGGCCCATGCTCGCGGTCTTGAGCGCGAGGAGGACCGTCCCTCCGTCCCGCAGGCGGCCGAGCGCGTTCTCGCGGACGATCTCCGCCTGGTCCGGCTGTGCGACGTCCGCGTAGATCCCGTCGATCATCGGCACGAGGAACCCGTAGCGGTCGGGCCGGCGCGCATCCGCGAGGATCGGGGCGACATTCGGCCACCGGCGGCTCCAGGCGAGGAGCCGGGAGAACGGGCGGGGGCTGCGCTCGACGGCATAGACCCGACCGGAAGGACCGACCAGGTCGGCGAGGTGCGAGGCCGTCGTCCCACTCGCGGCGCCGAGGTAGAGCCACCGCTCCCCCGGGCCCGGAAGCTCCTTCCCGTCCCATCCCAGGAGGAGCGCCGCCGCGAGCTTGCTGCGGGCGGGGTCCCACGCACGGAAGATCTCCGTTCCTCGCGCGTGCCAGCGCTCGCCGTAGACGGGGGGACCCTGGCCCGCCGTCACCGTCCAGAGCGTCGTGCCGGCGGCAGTGGTCTCCCGGAGGAGGTGGCCCGTCCGTCCGGCCGTTGGAGGGCGGGCCGCCTCCCGCCCGGCCCGCCGGCGCATTCTCCTCATCGGCTTCCTCTCCCGGAACCGCAGAGCTGGGCGATCCGCCGGTCCCTCCGTGAGGTGAGGACCCGTCCCTCCTCGACGGGCCGCTTCGCAAGGTCCATGCGGGCCGCGATGACGGCCAGCGCCGCGAGGGATCGGGCATAGGCGCCCTGACGGGACATCGGCACCTCCTCCATGCGCCGGGCCCGGTAGATGTGCCCAAACCGGGGCCCGCGCCCGCCCGCCGGCCTCCGCTTCGTGCCGAGGAGCTGCAGGCGGGAGGCCGGCATCCGCGCGAGCGCGGCCACCCCTCCTGCCGAGGCAAGGAGACGGGCGGCCGCCTTCGCACCGAGGAGCTCGGAGAGGATCGGGGCCGCCTCCCGGGCGGCCCGGTCGACCGCCCGCTCGGCCTGGCGGTGGCGGTGGCGCACCGACTGGATCCATTCCTCTCCCTCCCCGCGGTACTCCGCGAGCGCCGGCGACCCGCCGGTCTCCCCGAGATCCGCGCGGGCGTTCTCCTCCCGGCGAACGATCCGCTCGAGCCGCTCCTCCTCCCGGGCGAGGGCCTCGAGCGACTGCTCTGGGTCCGAGAGCGCCCGCGCGAGCGATGCCTCGGCAAGCGCGAGGACGAGCCCCCGGTCCGGCTCCGCGGCCTCCCGAGGGATCCGGGAGAGCTCCCGCCGGATCCGTTCGATCGGCGCGGGCCGAGGTCTCCACCCTTCCGACCGGGCCAGGTCGGCGAGATCCTCGGAGGCGATCTCCACCTCGGGACGGCCGGCGGGACCGCCCGGTCCTGCGAAGGCGGCGCGCGCTGTCGGTTCGCGGCCGGCGAGCAGCCCGACGAGCTCCTCCAAGGTCGATGTCGGACCGACCGGTCGTTCGGGCCCGCCGGGGGAGACCATGAGGACCCGATCCCCCCGCCGCAGGAGGAGCGGAGGCGACGGCACCTAGAACTCCTCGAGCGCCCGCTGGAAACGGTGGCGCTCCTCGGGAACCTCGACGGGATAGCGCGCCGTCAGGCAGCCGAGGCAGAGCTCCTCCTCCCTCAGGCCGAGCGCCTCGACCAGTCCCTCCATGGAGAGGTAGTGGACGGAGTCGGCACCGATGACCGTGGCGACCTCCTCCTCCGTCCGCCCGGCCGCGACCAGCTGCCGCCGGTCCTTCATGTCGATCCCGAAGTAGCAGGGGGCACGGATCGGGGGGCAGCCGATGCGGACGTCGACCCGCACGGCCCCCGCCGAGCGGACCATCTGGACGATCTCGCGCAGAGTCGTTCCCCGCACGATCGAGTCGTCCAGCAGCACCACCCGCTTGCCCTGGAGGAGCCCGGGCACCGGATGGAGCTTGACCCGTACCTCGAGCTCGCGCCGCCGCTGGTCCGGCAGGATGAAGGTGCGCTCGACGAACCGGTTCTTGATCAGGGCCTCGGCGTACGGGGTCCGGGAGACCTCGGAGTAGCCGAGCGCCTGCGGCCGGGCCGAGTCGGGGACGGGGACGACGACGTCGGCCTCGACCGGTGCCTCCTTGGCGAGGCGGCGCCCGATGCGATGCCGCACGTCGTAGACCGGCCGTCCCTCCGCGACGGAGTCGGGCCGGGAAAAGTAGACCCACTCGAACATGCAATGGGCCCGGCCGGGCGGGCCCGGGATCTGGCTGGAGCCCGCGACGCTGCCGTGGGAGAGGACCAGGATCTCGCCGGGACGCACGTCGCGGATCGTCCGTCCGCCCATGAGGTCGATCGCCACGGATTCGCTCGCGACCGCGACGCCGCCGTCGAGCTCCCCGAGCACGAGGGGCCGGATCCCCATCGGGTCGCGGAAGGCGATGACCCGGGAACCGAAGAGGAGGACCACCGCGTACCCCCCGACCAGGTCCTGGCAGGCCCGACGGATCGCCGACTCGATGTCCTGGGACCGCGCGTACTCGAGCGCAATCGTCTGGCCCATCGTCTCGGTGTCCGCATTGCCGAAGAACTCGACGCCCTGGGCCTGGAGCCGCCGGCGGACCCTCTCGAAGTTCACGATGTCCCCGTTGTGCGCGATCGCCGCCTCCTCGCGCCGGAGACGGAGGGCGAGCGGCTGGGCGTTCTCGAGATCGCTGGTCCCCGTGGTCCCATAGCGGACATGCCCGATCCCGCAGGGGCCCGGCAGCTGATCCAAGGTCTCCTGGTGGAAGATCTCGTGGACGAGCCCCATGCCCTTGCGCTGGTGCAGGGTGCCGTGGCTCGTCGTGGCGATGCCGGCCGACTCCTGGCCCCGGTGCTGGAGGGCCCGCAGGCCCCGGAAGATCGTCGGGCTCACCGATCGGGCCTGCAGGGAGGCGCCCACCACGCCGCAGAACTCCCGGACCGGCATCGACTTGACGGAACGCGCACCGCGTTCGGCCCGGCGCGCACAGGCGCTCGGGAGATAAGCGGAGCGCCCCGATCCCGATCAGCGGTCGGAGGGTCCGGCCGGGGACCCGAGGTCCCCGGCCGGAAAGGGGTCCCGGAAGGGGTTGGCGTACGTCGGTGGATGCGTCAACCGAAGAGGGCGGAGAGTCCCTCGGCGGCCTCCTCCTCAGAGACCCCCTTCTCCTCCTTCTTCTCCTCGTCCTTCTTCTCGGCCTTCCCGCCCTTCTCCGCGGGGGCCGCCGGGGCAGCCGGCGCGGGGGCGACCGCCATCGTCTCGGACTTCGCGAGGACCTCGGCGAGGTTCACGCCCTCGAGGGAGGCGATCAGCGCCTTGACCTGGGCGGCGTCCGGCGTGATGCCGGCCGCGGTCAGGACGCTCGTCAGCCCCTTCTCGTCAATCGGCTTGCCCGCCGCGTTCAGCAGGAGGGCACCGTACACGTACTCCATTTTGTTCACTCCTTCGGTTGGTTTCGGGAAACCCCTACTTGCCTGTCAAAGCCTCCACCGCGCGGGCCTCGCGGAGCGCGCGGGCGAGCAGCATCGGCAGCGTCCGAGGCGTCGGATAGGCCGCGGCGACCGCGACGGCCATCGCCCGGCGGTGGGCGCGCGCGATCAAAAGCGGCGTCGTCGCGGGGGTCGGGAAGGCGATCTCGAGTGCGAGCCCGAGGGCCCGTCGATGGGCCCGCGCGAACTCCTCGCGCCGTGCGTCGAGGTCGACCGAGAGGACCTCCCGCGGGTAGAAGGTCGTGCCGTCGACAAGGGCGCGCAGATCGAGCCCGACCTCGAGGGGGCGGATGTCCATCCGGGTGAGCAGCCCGGCGACCTCGCGGGAGATCGTGGCCCCGGCCTTGACGATCACCGTGTCCTTCTTCAGAACGACCTTGCCCTTCTCGATCGCCGCCGGGAATCCGGCATGCTGGAGCTCCCCGACGATCGGACCCGGCTTGAAGCTGGTCGTGCCCGCCGGGACGACGATGTCCTTCGGTGCGATCTCCCCGCCTCGGGCCGGCGTCGGCGATCGGGTCCGGGCCAGCTCCTGGTAGAGGGAGAACGGGTTCCCCTCGGCGGTCAGGAGCGCCGTCTGGTCGGCGACGTGGTCCAGAAGGGGGCGCAAGGCGGGACGGTCCCCCGCCGCCCCTTCGATGGCATGGCGCAGGATCGCGTTGGGAGCGACGTGGATGGGATGTCCTCGTTCGCGCAGCTCGCGGCGCATCGACTGCAGCGCGCTGGCGGGAACCCCGCGCACGCCCACGAGCGCCGTGATCGGGCGGCCCGCGAGATCCGCGCGGATCCGTTCGACCCTCTGGACCTTCTCCGGCCGCACCGAATCCCGACCCGGCATGGCTCCTCACCAAAGACGGACCGCGGGGCCCATCGTCGTCTTGACGTACACGCTCTCGATGTTGGTGCGGCCACGCTCGAGCTTCGAGACCAGCCGGCCCAGCACCGAATCGATGTTCTGCGCGATCTGCTCCGGGGGCATCGACCGTGTCCCGACCGGTGCGTGGAACGTACGGTTCCCCCTGGAACGGACCCGGATCGACCGCTGGAGGGCCCGGATGAGGTTGCTCGGGTCGCTGCCGGGAGGGATCGGGCGGGGCATCTTGCCCCGCGGCCCGAGAACCGTCCCGAGCCGCTTGCCGATCGTGGGCATGAGGGGAGCCTCGGCGAGGAAGAAGTCGATCCGGCCTGCGAGCTTCTTCGCGTCCTTGACCGCTTCGTCGAGATCGCTCGCCAAGATCGTCTCGTCGGCGACCCCACGAACTCGCTGGACGAGTTCCGGAGACCCGATGACCGCGACCCGCACCGGACGCCCCCGCCCGTGCGGGAGGGGGACCTCGTCCTCGATCCGGTTCTTGGGGATCGTCAGGTCGATGTCCTTCAGGTTCACCGAGATCTCCACGGTCTCGGTGAACCCCCGCTCGGGGGACTTGCCGAGGACCTCGGCGACTGCTTCCATCGACGTGCGCTCGGCCATCGGACCTCGCGGGTGCGGCGGCCAAAAGCGCACCCTACTTAAAGCTTCGGCGCGCCACCGCCGAGGACCCCACGGTCCCCGCCGGTCCGGCATGACGCGCGCCGACCATCCCTCACGGGTCCGGGGTCCAACTCTTATATGCCCTTGGACTAACGCGCCGGTCATGCACTATCCGAAGGTCGTCTCGACCTACTGCCCGCGGTGCCGCACGCACACGGAGCATGACGTTGAGAAGGGGAAGAAGCGCACGGCATCGGAGCTGAAGTGGGGCCAGCGCCGATTCCGCCGGGCGACCCGCGGCTACGGGGGCTTCCCCCGTCCGAAGCCCGAGGGCCGCGCGAAGGCAGTGCGGCGAGTGAACCTGCGCTATCGTTGCAAGAAATGCAAGTACACCGTCCAGCCACCGAGCTTCCGCGCGAGCCAGCTTGAGCTGGTCGAGCATTCGTGAGGGGGGAAGGGCGATGCGGGCTCCGGCACCATTCTGGGTCGTGCAATGTCCGGACTGCTCGGGGGAGCAGACCGTCTTCTCCCGTCCTGCCGGTGTGGTGAACTGCCTCGTCTGCGGGGCGACCCTCGCGACGCCGACCGGCGGGCAGGCCAAGCTGAGGGGGAAGCTCCTTCGGCTGGCGGGGGCCTGAGCGGGGGCCCGCGGCCGATGCCGCTGCGACCGGAGCTTCCCGAGGAAGGGGAGCTCGTCATCGCCACCGTCCGGTCGATCCGGAACTTCGGAGCGGTGGTCACGCTCGACGAGTTCGGCCAGCGCGAGGCATTCATCCACCTTTCCGAGGTCGCGCCGGGCTGGGTCAAGTACATCCGGGATCACATCCGGGAAGGCCAGAAGATCGTCGCCCGGGTGCTCCGGATCGATCCGGCCAAGGGCCAGGTCGACCTGTCGCTCAAGCGGATCAACGACCACCAGCGCCGGGAGAAGGTCCAGGCGTGGAAGAACGAGCAGCGGGCGATGCGCCTCCTGGAACAGGCCGGGAAGCTCCTGCGCCTGAGCCCGGAGGAGGCGGCCGACCGGTTCGGGGCCGAGCTGGTCTCGCGGTACGGTTCGCTCTACGCGGCATTCGAGCTGGCCTCGGCGGATCCGAAGCGGTTCCAGAAGGAGAGCCCCAGGGCCGACTGGCCCGCCGCGGTCCTGAAGGTGGCCCGGGAGAACATCGCCCCGCCGCACGTCGCGATCGAGGGGATTCTCGAGATTCAGGACATGGCCCCGGACGGCGTCGAGCATGTCCGGGCGGCCCTCGCCGCGGCCGAGGCGGTCGATCCGGAGTCCGTCCGCGTGCGCTACGTCGGCGCCCCCCGCTACCGCCTGCGGGTCGAGGCCGCGCAGTACAAGCAGGCCGAGGAGATGATGAAGCGGGCGACCGAGCAGGCGCTCCAGGCGATCAAGGGGGCGGGCGGCCGGGGCTCGTTCGAACGATCGTGAACGACGCACGTCTGCACCGGTGCCCGGAATGCGGGCGCTACACCTTGGCCTCCCGGTGCCCTGCCTGCGGGGCCGCAACCCGGACGCCCCATCCCGCCCGGTACAGTCCCCACGACCGCTTCGGGAAGTACCGCCGCATGCTGCTCGCCTCGGCCACCGGCGGAGAGGGAACGGCCTCCGCCCCCGGGGAGGGCGGATCGGGAGCGTGACCATGGCCTCCGCGATGCACCGCATCAAGGTGATCAACGACATCAGCGACCTGGTCCCGATCCTGCGGGCGGTCGACACCCCGGTCAAGCTCGCGCTCGTCCAGCGCCTCGGGGAGGCCTGGCTGACCGAGGCGGACATCGAGCAGGAGTTCGGGGCGGAGGGCCTCCGGGCGCTCCCGCTGTTCGAGAAGCTCAAGCTGATCGACACCCGCTGGGTCGCCCGCGAGGGCCGCCGCCAGCCCGAGCGGAGCTACCACTTCTACTACTCGACGATCAACATCAACACGACCACCCCCCTCGCGGAGGTCTCCGATGTCCTCGCGACCGCCGCCCTTCCCGCGAAGGAGTTCGCCAAGCTGGAGCAGCGGATCTACGACGCCGTCGGCCCCGAGGGCCGCTTCTTCTCCGACCTCGCCGAACAGCTCGGCATGTCGCCGACGCGGCTCAAGGGCCTCGTCAAGCGCTCCGACCGGCTGGAGTACCGTGGCCACCGCATCGAGCGGATCGACCCCCCGGCGGCGGACGGCTAGCCGGCGGCCCGAGGTCGAGGTGCTCCGCCTGGGGCACCGGCCCGGGCGGGACCCCCGGCTCTCGACGCACGTCGCGCTGACCGCCCGCGCCTTCGGCGCGCGGCGGCTCTACCTGGAACCACCGGACCCCTCCCTCGCGGCCCGGATCGAATCCGTCGCCCGCCGCTGGGGTCCCGGCTTCGCGGTCGAGGGGATCACGGAGTGGCGGCCGCTCGTGCGCCGGCGCCGGGGAGGCGTCGTGCACCTCACGATGTACGGGGAGCCGCTCGCCCGCCATCTCCCCCGCTTGCGCCGCAGCGACCGCCTCCTGCTCGTCGTCGGCGGGGCGAAGGTCCCACCGGACCTCTACGGGCTCGCCGACTGGAATGTCGCGGTCGGTCACCAGCCGCACAGCGAGGTCGCGGCCGTCGCGGTCGTCCTCGATCGCCTGCTCGGCATTCCCCCACCGGGGCCCTGGCCCGGGGGCCTCCAGTGGATCCGGCCGCAGGCCCGGGGCAAGCGCGTCGAGGCGGTCGCCACGGAGGGACGGACGTGAGCGAGGGGACGCCCCCCGGCGAGGCCGGTCCCCGGATTCCGGCCGCGTCGCTGCCCCTCTCGGCGAGGGCCCCGGGCAAGTGCATCGTCTTCGGGGAGCACGGGGTGGTGCACGGCACCCCCGAGCTCGTCTTCGCGATCGATCTCGAGACCCAGGTCCTCCTGCGGGCCACCGACCGCTGGTCCCTCAACGGGGATGCGGCGGCGGCCGAGACCCACCCCTACCTCCGGGCCGCCGTGGCCCGCTTCGCCGGCCGGGCGCCGACCGCCGGGATCCGCGCCGTCTCCCGGATCCCCCGGTCCGCCGGCCTCGGCTCGAGCGCGGCGTTCGTCGCCGCCCTCGCGGCCGCCCTCGGGGCGCTCGGCGGCGGAATCGACCGCACCGCCCTCGCCGATGCGGCCTTCGCCGTCGAGCGGGACGCGCAGGGAGTCGGGAGCCCGGGGGACACGTCGGCCTCGGTGGCCGGAGGGTTCGTGACGATCAACGGACCGCCCGGTGCCCCCCTCCTCTGGACGATCGAGCGGGACGGGCGCCGGTGGGAGGTCCGCCGCGCCCCCGACCCGGCCTGGACGTGGATCGTCGCCTACTCGGGGATCCCGCGGTCGACCGCAACCGCCGTGGAGTCGGTCTCGCGGCGGCTCGGCGCACCGGATGGTCCGGAGCTTCTCCGGCGGTTCCGGCAGGTCGCGGAGGAGGGTCTCCGCGCGATCGCCGCCGAGGACCGCACGGCCACCGGCCGGGCGATGCAGGAGAACCACGCCCTCTTGGAGACCGTGGGGGTCGGGCATCCCCGGCTCACTGCGCTGCGGAAGGCCGTCGCGGAGTGCTCCGCCGGCGCGAAGCTCACGGGGGCCGGAGCGGGCGGCTCGATCGTGGTCCTGCCGAAGGAGGGGCGGGAGGCCGAGTGCGTCCGACGCCTCGCCCGGGCCGGCGCGCTCGCGTTCGCTGTCCGCCCGAGCGGGCACGGCGCGGGGCTGATCGGCCCGGTCCCCCCGTGAGAGGGATCGGCGGTCGCCCTAGCGCCGGGAGACGATCCGCACGACCGCGCCCGGATCGAGCGGATGGTCGGCCCCCAGGGCCCGGTGCGTCCGCCCGTCGATGGCGCGGACGAATCCCTCGCCGAGGTCGGTGTGCACCCGGTAGGCCAGCTGGCGCGCCGTCGTGCCCCGGGGGACGAGGTGCGCATCGGGAAGCACCCGCCCCCTTCCGTCGGTCCAGCGGGTCTCGTCCTCGACGGGGTAGACGACGATCCGCCCGAGCCGGTCGAAGACCATCGTCTCGAGGGCCGCCTGCACCCCGGTCGACCCCCAGCGGACCAGCGTCGCGCGGACCGTCTCGAGCGCCCGGCGCTGGCCCTCCGAGAGGCGGGCCGGATCCACCACGGCGAACTCCGCGTCGCCCGGACGGTAGCGGACCACGCCCGCGCGGGCGGCCCGCCGGAGGGTCAGCTCGTGCTCGGCGCTGGCGGGCACGACGGGGATCGGGGCGACCGATTCGCCGAGCGACCGGGAGCGCTCCGGGTCCGCCCGGTCGCACTTGTTCGCCACCACCAGCCGGGGCTTGGCCGCCCGCAGCAGCTCGCGGGCGAGCCGCCGCCGGTCGGCCTCGCCCCAGCGCGACGGGTGCTCCCGGTCCAGGCCCGCCTCCCGAAGGGCGGCGGCGATCGCGGCGGGTCCGATCGAGAGTCCGGTGAGCCGCTGCGCCAGCATCTCGTCGGCCGCCCGCCCCTCGAGCTCCGCGGTCCGGGCCTGCCGCTCGAAATCCCGGCCGAGGATCGCCGATGCCCACTCGACCATCTCCTCCTCGAGCCAGCGGACCTCTTCGGCCGGGTCGTGGCTCCCGACCGCGGCGAGCACTCCCTCGGCGTCCGTGGCGCCCGAGAGGTCGACGACCTGGAGGAAGCCGTCCGCCGCCCTGAGGTCGTCGAGGAACTTGTGGCCGAGACCCCGGCCCTCGTGGGCCCCCGGCACGAGACCGGGAACGTCGACCACGTTCACGGGGACCCAGCGCGTGCCGTCGTCGCGGCAAGGTGCGTTGCCGGGGGTGCACGGGACCCCGAGCTCGCGGTGCGGGCAGAGGGTGCGAACGGCCGCGATGCCCCGGTTCGGCGCGATCGTGGTGAACGGGAAGGGGGCCGTCGGCACGTCGAGCAATGTGAGCGCGTTGAAGAACGTCGACTTGCCCACGTTGGGCTTCCCGATGACCCCGATCTCCATCGGCGGGCCCCGACTACGCCGTGTAATCGACCGGGGTCTCGGGCACGCCGAGGGCCGCGTTGGCCTCGAGGGCCAGTGCGAAGAGGAGATCGCTCAGGCGGTTGATCCACCGGCGAAGGTCGTCGGGAAGCGGCTCGGCCCGGTGGAGGCGGACGATTGCCCGCTCCGCCCGCCGGGCGACCGTCCGCGCGATGTGCAGGCGGGCGGCCGTCGGGGAGCCTCCCGGCAGGACGAACGTCCGCAGTCCCGAGGCCGGTCCGGAGTGGGCATCGATGTCGGCCTCGAGCCGGGCGACATGCCGCGCACCGATCCGGCCCGCCGGAGGATCCCGCCCCGGGGGGGTCGCGATCTCGCTCTCGGCGAGGAACGCCTCGTGCTGAAGCCGGGTCAGCAGCGGGTCCCACGCGCGGAGCGCCTCGGGGAGGTCCGCGCGCACCAGCGCGATCCAGCCGGCCAGCTCGTCGAGGATGCCGTAGGCCTCGATCCGGGCCGAGTCCTTCGCGACGCGAACCGCCCCGACTAGGGCGGTACTGCCATCATCGCCCGTGCGGGTGTAGAGCCGCGGGATGCTCTCGCCTCCGGCCGCCACGGGAGCTGGTCCAGCGGAGAACTCAGCCCGTGCACGGGACAGTACGAGATGTGCAGCAGTTCATTATGCTTGGCGTCCTGACGGCACAGTCGGCAGATGAATCCACTTCGCTCGCTCCAGGCAATCCCCACCGGTTCCATTGCGCACCCACCCGTTTCTGGAGGCTATCGCCCGAGGAGCCCCCGTCCCTCCCGATCGGCGCGAGCCCGGCCCCGCCGCCGGGCGGCGAGGTCGCGGGCGTGGGACCGAAGCTCCCGCCAGCGCTCGGTGCGCTGGCGGGCGAACTCCGCGAGCCCGACCGTGATCGCGAGGGTCACCGCCTCGGATTCGGTGTGGGCATAGCCGAGTTCGACCAGCTCCTGGAGTTCCGCCCGGAGCGTCACCGGAAGGTCGACCGCACCGGGTCGCTCCGCCTCCGCCCCACGCACGAGCGCGCGCACCGCCTCCGAGCGGTTCGCGACGCCCAAGGCCTGGCGGAACTCCTCGAGGCGACGGTCTTCCTCCTCGGAGAGGCGCACCCCGAGGAATCGACTCGCCGCTCCGGTCCGTTCGGCCGATCGCACGTGTTTAACGAATGTAAACAACTATTAGAACGTTTGTAAAACGCAGAACGCCATCGGCCGTGCCTTCGTCTCGGCCCCGACGGCCTCCGACCGGCAGGGGATCGTGCGCCCTCGGTCGAGTAACCCTTATCCCTCGGAGGATTTGCCCGACCGAGGGCACGACAGGCATGGCGTGGACGCAGGCCGAGGTTCGCGAGCTCAAGGAGGGGCGTTACCTGCTCATCGACGAGGAACCGTGCCGGATCCTGAGCATCCAGACGTCCAAGCCCGGGAAGCACGGGGAGGCGAAGGCACGGATCGACGCGGTCGGTCTCTTCGATGGCTCAAAGCGGAGCGTCGTCTTTCCGGTCAAGCACAAGGTCCAGGTCCCGATGATCGGCAAGCGGAGCGCCCAGGTCCTGTCGATGACCGACGCGGAGGTCCAGCTCATGGACCTCGAGACCTACGAGACGTTCAACCTGCCCATTCCGGCGGAGCTCAAGGGCTCGCTCCAGCCCGGCGGCGAGGTGCAGTACCTCGATGCGATGGGCAAGCGGATGATCACCCGCGCGTAGGCCGACCGGCCCGCCCGTCTACGCGACGGAGTAGCTCCCGCCGGAGGATCCCGAGGGAGGCAGGAACCCCGGAGGGCCGCGCGGGGGCCCCAGCGAGTAGCGATCGTACTCGACCGTATGGCGGATGCCCCGCCGGCGGAGCAACTGCGAGGTCTGTTCGGTGATCTGAACGACCTCCTGGCAGCGGATCGCCTTGGAGAAGTAGAACTCGATCCGGCGCTCCTCGACGATCGGGAAGACCAGCCGCATGCCGAACGCATCCGCCCGGTTGTATCCCATCGGCTTGCGGTCCGCCTTGAGGTCGCGGAGGTTCTCCTCGAGCAGGACCTCGGGAAGGATCGACTCCCCCTCCTTCACGAAGGGGCGGTTGATCTCGACCATCCGCTTGTGGATCTCCGGATAGACCTTGACGAGGTCATGGAAGTGGCGCTTCGGGTCGAGGAGGATGTGCCCGCTGCGGGCCTTCACCGGGGAGACCATCGCTCTCCCCACGCCGGCCCGCGCTTAGAGGGTTTCCCCCCGAAGGATGCGGTGGCTCGGCTCTCGTGGGCCCCGGCGTGCCGACCGGAGGTCGAAAGGCTCAAAGGCAGGCCCCGATACCCAGCGGGGGCGCTCCCGTAGTCTAGTGGCCAAGGATAGAGGCCTCTCGAGCCTCTGACGCGGGTTCAAAGCTGGAGGAGATCTCCTCCGGGGAAAATCCCGCCGGGAGCACTCCCACAGGACGCACCGAGAGCCCTGCGGCAGAAACTGCGGCCGACCACCCCGCGTCCGGGCCGGCTACCTCTCATGGGAATGGGACCCGAAGGCCTCCCTTCGTCCCGATAGGAGGGTTCCATCATCTGGTCCACCAACCCGGCGACTTCTTCGTCGGGCGTGCCGGGACCCACGAACTCGCTGACCACGGTCACGGCGGTCGAATTCTCCCGTGGCGCGTAGTACGTGAAGGATTTCGAGTCGGCCAAGGGACCCTCGAGAAACTCTACCGCGAACCCGAGAGGGGACGCGAGCGGGATGGGATTCCGGATCTTGCCCCACGTTCCATCCGACGCTTGCCTCTCGGCGGTGAGCTCGATCCCCCCTTCCCCGATCGGGCGTCTCTGGACGTTGCGATCGCCCTTGTGGGCGGATCCATGCGCGGGGCCGGATCGGAACTTCCAGATGGCGTCCCGGGGTAGCGTGAATTCGCTTCCTTGGTCGATGAAGTACACCACGGACTGGGCCAACCCTCCGCCAAAATATCCGCCGAGTGATCCGCTGGCACGCCCTGCCCGTCGTGCCGCGCCTCCGAGGGCGACCTGCACACGCTCGACCGGGCGATCCCCGGATCGTCCGGGACCGGTGGACAGGTGCCGTGGCCGACCGATCGGGACCGTTCCTCCCGCGATCCGGTTCGCCCGAGCGACGGTCGTCACAGGCACCCCGTCCCCGATGTCCCCGCAATCTGGGCGGGGCAGGATGCGCTGTGAACCGTCTTGAGCGAATCGGGGATGCCAACCGGCGCCACGGACGGTGCACGAGAGAAGCTTCCGATCCCGTCCCACTCGTATCGTCCGGTTCGCCGGGTCCGGTCGCAAGGGGGCTTGTCCGCGTGTTCCTCGGGACGACCTCCGTCCACCCGACAGCGGCTTCCGCTGGCTGAAGGGATGGGACGGTCTCCGCACTGCCGGTGTCGGGTTCCCGACGATCCCGTGCACGGTCGAATGCGGCGAGCCCGGCCGCGGCTCTTGTCTCGTCTGGATTCGGTGCGTGACCCAGGAGTTCGCTTCGGGCCGCCGCCGGGTGACACTGGTGGACCGGCCCCCCTCCGCCCGAACCTTGGACCTGCCCTTCGTGGCAATGGGATATGCGCCCACCTTCTTCGATGCCCCCGCGTACAACTCTCTGCCCGCGTTCGACTGGACCGCCAGGCTGTTCCTTGCGACCCTTCCGATCCTGGACCGGAGGGAGCCGATCGTGCCCCTCGTCGGGCTGGTTTGGGGCTACCGCATCGATACCCCCGGAGGACCGGTGCATCCTTTCTCCCTCCGCTTGGTGGCCCGGGAGAGTGGCAGCAGGCCCAGAAGGAGCTCGCCCGTCGCCATCCGAGGTGGAGATTCGCCTCGCGCTACGACGGACCTCCCCCCCCGATCCGCCGGACCGAGGAGCGGTGGAGGCCGGGTCGCGGCGTCGGCCCGTGGGCTACCCCATCCACCGCCCGAGAGTCGGCTGTCCTGCCATCCACTCGATCGTCCCCCTTCGAATCCCCCGGCTCGGCGACGGGCGAAGGCCGGGGCGTTCGGCGCATCCGGCGGCCGCTCCGAAGAGGGGATGTCGTGTCCAGCGCCAGTCCGTCACAACCGGGCTCCGACGCACCCCCTCCGGGGGGTAGGGCTTCGGTGGCCCATGGTCACCGGGCCACGGTCAGGAGGGCGAAGGGACGGCAAGATCCGAGGCGGGCTCCCCGATCCGGCCGGGGATCGGGCGGCCGTGGCTTCGTGCCGCCCTGTCAGGCCCGTGCACCGCCCATCTCATGGCTCCTCGCGGCCTCAGGGGTGCCGGGAGGGCCGCTCGCGGGCCGCGGATGACGCTGACCCAGCTCTCGCGCTTCGCAGTCTCCGCCCTGACGGGGTTCGTGGGAGGGTCGGTGAGCATCGAGATCGGCACGGCGTCGTTCCTGTCGGTCGATGCGCGTTCGCGGAACATCGACCTGCAGATCGCCCCATTCCTCCGGGGGCAGGTCCCGTTGCGCACGGTCCTCCGCGTGGACGGTCCGTCGGACCTGTGGGCGGCCCGAAGGACCGCGGCCGATCTCGCTCGGAAGGGGTGGCGGATCGCGTTCTGCGAGGGGAGCAACGAACTGCTCGTCATCGGGCGCGGAACGAGCCCCTGGACCGGGCGGATCCGGACCAGCCCGATCGGCCTGTGGAAGATGCGGCGGCTTGGCTACGAGCTCATTCGGGCGATGTTCGCGGCTGCGTGAGCCGACCTCTCCTCGTCCGTGAGCTCCCGCATGTGAACCGCGACCGTCACGTCACCCGAGATGTGCAGCGCGAGCCGCTTGTCTCCCATGCTGACGGTCAAGCCCCGCAGGTGCAGGTCCAGCTGGCTGTGCTTGTTCGTCAGGGCGTCGATCGCTCCCTCCACCAACCCCTTGCCGATCTCCTCGCTCTCTGGGACCATCTCCGAGCCCCCCAAGGGCGTACGCATCTCGAGAACTTGAGGCATTCGATTCGGCCCGTGGCGGTGGAAGGAAGGCGGGTGAGGTCCGGAAGAGTCCGAACCACGGTCTCGGCGGGCCTCCATGCCTTCCTCCCCTTCCGCGTCGTGCGGTCTGGACGCGGTCGCCGAGCCGCGGGCGGGAAGGGACCATGCGGCACCCGGCCGGGCGGACCCCCGTAACGGGCACCGCGCACCGGACCGGGTCCTCCATCCCATGCCGAAGGGGTCGCCGCGTCCGTTGCCGTACTTCGCCTCCCCTCCGCGTCGTGACTCCCGTACGAGCCCAGCGGCACGGCATCCGCCGGATCGGCCTCGTCGGCCCGATCGCCGTGGTCCCGGGAGCCGACACGATGCGGCACGCCCCGTCTTGTCGGGTCCTCCCGCCGGCCCACAGAGCCCCGTTCGTGCCAAGAACGCCGCTCGTGGCTTCGGCGGGTCGCGCCAAAGGGGGATCTTCCGCGCGGAAAAGCTCCCCTTCGTTATCTACGGAGAACGCCGTGCGGCCCGCGGATCCCCATGTCGCTTGGATCGCCGCCAGTTCGGCAGCTGCCGTCCCTGCGGGCGGTGACCCTCCGGCGGGGGGTCGCGGCGGGGAGGATGTACCTCGCCATCGCGATCCTCGTCTCGGTCGTTCTGACCGTGATCCTCCTGCGGAGCGCCCGGGGCGCCTCCGTGTTCGCAGCCACGTTCCCCCTGGAGCTCCCGATCTTCGCCTCCTTGGGCGCGACGGGGGCGCTCATGCTGTTCGTGGCCGACCGGTCGAAGGGCGTGCTCGAGTATCTCATCTCCTACGGGGTGGAGCCGAGGTCGCTCTTCGTTAACTCCCTGATCGTCGCCGCGGTCCTCTCGACGCTCGTCCTCGCCTGCGGGCTCGCCGTCGGCCTCGGCGGATACCTCGCCCAAGGCAACGCGATCGGCTCCGATCTCGAGGACGCCATCCTCGGGTACACCGTGCCGATGACCTACGCGAGCGCGCTGTTCGCCGCGATCTCCGGCATCGTCTGGTCGACGCTCTCGACCCCGCGGGCGGGGATCAACTCCCCCGTGGGGGTGAGCCCCCTGCTCGGGATCGCGCCTCCCGTCGTCGTCCTGATCGCGGCCGAGACCGTCGCCAAGCCCGACTACTACTACGTCACGGTGGGGGCGTCGCTCGGCTTCCTCGCCCTCGTCGTGGTCCTGCTCCTTGCGTCGGCGCGGCTGATGGGGCGGGAGCGATATCTCTCGCCGATGTGAGAGGGGGAGGGCGATGCGGCCGGATTCGATCGGTGGCGCCTCCTCGCCCGCCCTCCTCGAGTGCGCCGGCGTGCGGGCCGGCTACCGCGGGTCGAGCGTGCTGGAGGGGATCTCGTTCGCGATCCGGGAGCCGTCGATCTACGTCGTGCTGGGACCGAACGGAGCGGGGAAGACGACGCTCTTCCGGACCCTTGCGGGGATCCTGCGCCCGTACGAGGGATCCATCACCCTCCACGGTCGGCCCATCGAGGAGCAGCAAGCCCGGGACCGCCTGCACTTCCTCTCCCATCTGGACGGCCTGCCCGACGGCCTCCGGGTCGAGGAGGCGCTCCGGTTCTACGGTGCGGTGGAGGGAGCGGATCCCTCGGACATCGAGCGCGTGCTCGACCTGCTCGAGATCCGGCCGCTGCGCCGGCGCTTCGTCTCGGAACTGAGCGCCGGCCAAAAGAAACGGGCCGCCATCGCCCGCGTCTTCCTCCGGGAGCGCGACGTCTACCTCCTGGACGAGCCAACCGCGAACCTGGACCCGAAGGTCGCGGGCGAGATCCGCGAGCTCGTCCTCCGGCTCAGCCGGGACCGGATCGTCCTCTACTCGTCGCACAACCTGTTCGAGGCCCGGGAGATCGGCACCTACGTGCTCGCGCTCAAGGCGGGGCGGCTCGTCCAGTTCGGCCGGATCGCCGACCTGCGCTCGCCCCGCTACGCGGTGGGCGTCCGGGTCGTCACCGGGGAGCCTGCGCTCCCTCCCGGGGCGAAGCGGGGGGACTACTACGTCTTCGACCTGGACGGTCCGGAGGCGGTCGGCGGGCTCCTCAAGGAGCTCGAGGCCAAGGGAGTCCAGGTGCGCGAGGTCAAGGAGATGGGCAACCCGCTCGAGGATCTCTTCGCCTGAGGCGGCCCCCGCGGGCCTCGCGCGGGGTGTCGCGCCCGATCCCCGGGGGGTTTCCGGTGCGCGGGGCCGGGCGGGCGGTCAGCGCCCTTCCCGGGGGGGGCCCCCCTTGCCGCCATCGATAAGCCCCGTCGTCCCTACCGGGGCCCATGGCCGACTCTCGACCCATCAGGGTGTTGGGAATCTGCGGGAGCCTCCGGAAGGGATCGACGCACCGCGGCCTTCTGCGCGCGGCGCAGTCGCGCATGCCGGCCGGATCGACCCTCGAGATTGCCGAGCTGCACGACATCCCCCCCTTCAACGCGGATCACGAGAACGACCCGCCGGCCCCCGTGCGCGCCTTCAAGGAGAAGATCCGTGCCGCCGACGCGATCCTCTTCGCCGCCCCCGAGTACAACTACTCCATCGCCGGCGTGCTGAAGAACGCCATCGACTGGGCGTCGCGGCCTCCCGCCGACAACGTCTGGGCGGGCAAGGCCGCGGCCATCGTCAGCACCTCCGTGGGCCTGCTCGGAGGGGCCCGGGGGCAGTACCACCTCCGGCAGTCGTTCGTCTTCCTCCGGATCCGGCCGGTGATGATGCCCGAGTGCTTCGTGCCGTTCAATGCCCAGAAGTTCGACGCCGACGGCAACCTGACCGACGAGGGGATCTGGCCGTTCCTGACCCCCCTGCTCGAGGCGCTCGTCCGCCTCGCCCGTACGCCGGCGTGACCGATCCGGTCCGCGCATCCGTCGGCGCGTCCACCGTAATATAAGGGTCGGGGCCGCTCTCCCGACGATGCCGGCGCCGGATCCGCCCGAGCTGCCGTTCGAGCCGTACAAGACGAAGGTCGTCGAGCGCATCCCGAACCCTTCGCCCGAGCAGCGGGAGGAGGCCCTGCGCCGGGCCGGCTACAACCTCTTCCGGCTGCGCTCCGACGAGGTCATCATCGACCTCCTGACGGACTCGGGGACCGGCGCGATGAGCGACCGCCAGTGGGCTGCCCTGATGACCGGGGACGAGTCGTACGCGGGCAGCCGCAACTTCGCCGAGTTCGAGTCGGTCGTCCGCCGGATCACCGGCTTCCCTCATGTCATCCCGACCCATCAGGGCCGGGCCGCGGAGCATCTTCTCTTCCGCTCGATCGTCCGCCCGGGGCAGATCGTCCCGAACAACATGCACTTCGACACGACGCGGGCCCACGTCCTGCTCCAGGGAGGCGAGCCCCGCAACGTCGTCATTCCCGAGGCGATGGACCCCACCTCCGACCATCCCTTCAAGGGCAACGTCGACCTGGGGCGGCTGCGCGCCCTGCTTGACGGCGCCGGCCGTTCCGAGATCCCTCTCGTGATGGTCACCCTCACCAACAACTCCGGAGGAGGGCAGCCGGTCTCGCTGGCGAACCTCCGTGAGGTCTCGGCGCTCTGCCGGGAGCGGGGCATCCCGCTCTACCTCGACATGTGCCGCTGGGCGGAGAACGCCTACTTCATCCGTTCGCGCGAGCCCGGCATGGCCGGGCGGACGATCGAGGAGATCGGCCGGGCGATCTTCGATCTCGCCGACGGCGCGACGATGAGCGCCAAGAAGGACGGCCTCGTCAACATCGGTGGGTTCGTCGCGACGAGGGACGCCACCCTCGCCGAGCGGCTCAGGGAGGCCGACATCCTCTTCGAGGGGTTCCCGACCTACGGGGGCCTGGCCCGCCGCGACCTCGCGGCGATGGCCGTGGGCCTTCAGGAGGCGACCGACGTGGCGTACCTCGAGCACCGGATCGCCCAGGTCCGCTTCCTCGCCTCGGCCCTCGACCGGGCGGGCGTGCCCTACCTGCGCCCGGTCGGCGGCCACGGTGTCTATCTCGACGTGCACCGCTTCCTCCCCCACCTCTCCGACGCGGAACTGCCGGGCCAGGCGCTCGCGGTGGAGATCTACCGCGAGGGCGGGGTCCGGACCGTGGAGGTCGGTGCCATCATGTTCGGCGACGGCGACGCAATGGGTACCAGCGGGCTCGAGCTCGTCCGGCTCGCGATCCCGCGCCGGGTCTACTCCGCGTCGCACCTTGCCTACGTTGCGGAGGTCGTCGCCCGGGTCTTTCGACGGCGAGAATCGATCCGAGGTCTCCGGATGACCCACCGGCCGGAGCGGCTCCCGCACTTTTTGGCCCGGTTCGAGCCGATCGCCTAATCGGGGGATTCGGCCTCGAGTCCCCGCCTCCGGCGGTTCCGTCTCCCATGGCGCTGCGTCAGATCGTCGTGGTCGCCGAGGACGACCCCGTTGCGCGGGAGGTCGCCGGCCGGTGGGGGACCCCCCCGGCCTCGGGGATCGTCGCCGACGGCACGCCGATCCGGACCGTGGCGCCGGGGGTGGGCCTGTGGCGCCGGCCGGGTCCGCACATCCGGGACGAGCGGATCGACCGGTGGCTCCCGGCGGAGCTCGTCGCGAGCCGCCCGACCCTCCTCTTCCCGTCGATCCACCGCAGCGACGCGGGCATCCCCTGCCTGACCGTGCACCCGCTCGGCAATCCGGGCGAGGCCGCGGAGCTCGGGGGACGCCCCGCGACGTGGAACCCCACCGACGCCCGCGGCATGGCCCATGTCCTGCGCCGCCTCGCCGATCCTGCGGCGGCGCTGGGCCTGCCGGCGACGTACGAGGCGACGCACCACGGGCCGGAGCTCCGGCTTCCGTCGTTCTTCGTGGAGATCGGCATGCCCAAGGGGGGCGACCTGCCGGAGGGTGCGGCGCGGGTCCTCGCCGGGATCCTTGCGGAGGCCCTGCCCAGGGACTCCGACGACCGCATCGCCCTCGCGATCGGCGGCGGGCACTATGCCCCGCACTTCACCGAGCTCGCCCTCATGCGCCGCTGGGCATTCGGCCACATCGTGAGCCGGCACGCGCTCGAGCGGCTCACTCCGGCGTCCGCCCGCGCCGCCTGGGAGGCCTCGGAGGGTCGGGAGGGGATCCTCTTCGCCCGGGCCCGGGACGCGGAGCATCCGGCGGTGGCCGGACTCGGTCCCCGCCTGAAGGAGGGTCTTGCGCCGCCGCGGACCGGCCCCCCTACCGGGAGCCCCCCGGACGGGCCCTTCCCGTGAGGTCGCCCGCCACCACACGGACCGACCGGGCGGCGGAGAGACCCCGGGCGGCGGTTTCCCGCACCTCGCGGGGGCGGATCGCGCGCAGCCGCGCCGGCCAGACGATCCAGTGATCGTCCTCGAGGCCATGGTAGGCCGCATCGACCGCAAGCTCGTGGGCGCCTTCCGTCGTCTCCAGCAGGAGCGGCATCTCGCCGATGGCGCTCTCGCGCAGGGTCGCGAGCTCCGAGGCGGGAGGGTCCTCCGACGCGAGGCGCTCGACCTCCTCGGTGAGGAGACGAAGGGCCCGGAGGCGGTTCGCCGGTGCGCAGCCCGCGCTGACGACCCAGTAACCGGCCCAGCGCATCGCCTCGAGACGCGCGTCGGTGTGGTAGGCGAGGCCCTCCCGCTCGCGGACCCTCTGGAAGAGCCGGCCGAGCGGCGGATGCCCCCCGAGGATCTGTTCGGCGAGGAACAAGGCCGGGTAGGCGGCGTCGCTCCGGGGCAGCGAGGGGCCTCCGACCCGCAGCTCCACCTGGGAGCGCTCGGGCATCGGGATCTCCACGGTCCGCCGGTCCGCGACCGTCCGGTCGAGGCGTCCGGGACGCGGTGGCGCCGGCCCGGGACGCCGCCCCGTGAGGAGACGCGCGAAGGCGCGGCGCACCGTCTCGGGCCGGCCGGCCCCGGTCACCACAAGGAGGGCGCCGTCGGCCCCGTAGTGACGTTCCCAGAAGGCGATCAAATCCCGGGGGCGGATGCGGCGGATCTCCGCCGGGGGCGGGGTGCCGCTCTCGTGGTAGGGGTGGCCCCGGGGAAAGACCTGGCGGATGAGCTCGATCTCGGCCCGGGGCGCCGGGACCGTCCGCTCCCTCAAGGCACGCTCCTCCAGCGCCCGGCGGATCCGGGCGATGTCGCTCCGGTCCCATCGCGGCCGCTGGACGATCGCCACGAGCGTCTCGGCGATCTCCCGCCAGAGGCCGCTCGGACCGACGATCGTCACCTCCGCGGACTCCGGAGCAAGGTGTGCGCTGAGCGAGGCACCGAGCGCGTCGAGGCGGCGGCCGAGGTCGTGATGGTTCCACGGTCCGGCGGCGGCGGTCATCGCCCGGAGCGTCATCCGTGCCGTCCCTCGCCCCCGCTCCGGGTCGTAGGCGGATCCGGCCGGCGCGACGAACGTCATGGCGACGGAGCCGGATCGGTCGGGCGCCGGCTGGACCGTCAGCGCCACGCCGTCGAGCGGCGGCGGGCGGACCAGGCGCCGCGGGTCGGTCATCCGGGCCTCCGGAAGTGGCCGGGAGGAACCGGAAGGTATCGAACGATGACGCGGCGGTCGGGGTCGAGGATCTCCTGCGCGGCGGCGTGGACCGCATGCCGCCCCGTCGTGCGGAGGGCGCGGAACCAGCGCGCCTCGAGTTCCGGGGAGCCCCAGGCGTCCCACAGCCCGAGGCGGAAGCCGGTCCGGCTCGCCCCCTCGTAGGCGATCGGGGCGATCCGCGCGAGGCGCGCGCGGATCGCGCCGAGCTCCTGCGGCGTGGGGCCCTCCTCCCGCAGCCGTCCGACCAGCCGGTCGGTCGCCTCCTGGAGCCGGGCCAGCGGCGTGCGGGGTGCGGCCTGGATCCGCAGGAGCAGGACCGAAGGGTCGACCCGAGGCTGCCAGTCGGAAACCGCGCGGACGGCGAGGCCACGGTCGACCAGACCGCGGTAGAGGCGGGAGGTCGGGTGCTCGTCGGGGCGCCCCCCGCCGATCCCCGGTTCGAAGAGCCGGCACTCGCCCCCGAGGACGGCGTCGAGGAGGGCGATCGCCGGGGTCCTCTCGTCGGCGATCCCCGGCACGCGGTAGCCGATGAGCAGGAGCGGGGCCGACCCGGGCCCCCGGATCTCCGAGGTGCGGAGCTCGGTCAGCGGCGGCTCCTTCACGTCGACGCGGGGATCCTCCCCGGTCGCCGGCAGATCCCCGAACGCCCGCTCGATCTCGCGCCGGCGCTGCGCCGGGTCGAACGCACCGGCGACCACAAGGGTCGCGTTCCGCGGTCCGTAGTAGCGGTGGTAGTACTCCCGCAGCGCCGTCCCGTCCATCCGCTCGATGTCCTCGCGGTGGCCGAGGGTGTCCCAGCGGTAGGGATGCCGCCGGAACATCGTGGCGAACATCTCCTCCTCCGCGCGGAACTCCGGCCAGTTCTCGTTCCCGTCGCGCTCGCTCAGCACCACCCGGCGCTCCCGATCGACCTCCGCATCCTCGATCGTGGCGCCCGTCAGGCGGTCGACCTCGATGGCGAGGGGGAGGCCGACGTGCTCCCGCGGGACGGTGGTGAAGTACGCCGTGAAGTCGCTGCTCGTGAAGGCGTTGGCCATCCCGCCGACCTCGGTGACTGCCCGGTCGATCGCCCCCTTCGGGAACCGGGGGGACCCTTGGAAGAGCATGTGCTCGACCCAGTGGGACGCGCCGGTGCGGCCTGGCGACTCGTTGCGGGAGCCGACGCGGTACCAGAGCCAGACGCTGGCCGTCGGGCTCGCGGGCTGGTGCGCCAAGAGCACCCGAAGGCCGTTGTCCAGGCGGAACGACTCCGTGACCCTCCGAAGGGGTCGGACGGCGGCGGGCATCGCGGGCCGAGCGCGGCCGGGTATTTCCCTCCGTCCCAAACCATTAAGCGGCCGCACTGGCCGGTCCCCGCGTGCCCGCGGCGCTGCGGCTCGTCCGAATCACCAACGTCGCCGTCTCGTTCGCCGGGACGATCGTCGGGGCCCTCGCGGGCGCCGGCACCGGCATACCGGTCGATGGGGGATTCTGGCTGGCGGCCGGCCTCGCGGCGGTGTCGACCGCCTGTGTCACCGCGGCCGGCAACGTGCTCAACGATCTCGGGGACATCGGGACCGACCGGTCGGCCCACCCCGACCGTCCGCTGGTCCGCGGCGAGGTCTCGGTGCGGGCCGCCCGGGCGCTGGCCACCGGGCTCTTCGTCGTGGGGGGTCTCGCGATCGTTCCGATCGCCCTCGGAGTCCCCCTCCTGGCCGGACTCTTCGCCGTGGCGGTCGCCAGCCTCTTCCTCTACGAGCTCTCGGCGAAGGCCCGGGGCCTGGTCGGAAACGCCTGCGTCGCGCTCCTCACCGGCCTCGTCTTCCTCTATGGCGGGGCCTCGGTCGGCGCCGCCCTGCCCGTGGCCCCGTTCGCCGCGATGGCGTTCTTCGCCACCCTCTCGCGGGAGATCACCAAGGACATCGAGGACATGGCCGGGGACCTCGACCGCCGCACCCTGCCACGCACCCGCGGCGTCGGGGTGGCGGCGGCAGCCTCCCGGGGTTCGATCGCCGTCGCGATCGCCGCCAGCGGCCTCCCCTTCCTCGGCCTCCTCTCGCCGACCTCCCTCGCCGGGATTATGTACCTCGCCCTCGTCCTCGCCGCCGATGCCGTCTTCGTCCTCTCGGTCGCGTACCTCCCCCGGCGGCTGCACTGGGAGCAGACGGTGAGCAAGGGTGCGATGGCGATCGCGCTGTTGGCGTTCCTGGCGGTGGCGTTCCGGTGAGCGCGGGAAACGGGTCCGGTCCCGGGATGGGGCCGGTCGAGTCCGGGTTGCGGCGCCGCCTCGCGGGCGGCCCGATCCACCTCACGCTCATCGACCCGGAGAAATCCTCGCCGGCGGATGCGGCCCGCCTCGCGCAGGGTGCCGCGGATCTCGGCACCGCCGGCATCCTCCTTGGCGGTTCGACCGGAATCTCACCGGACCGGATGGGTGCGGTCGTGCGGGCCGTGCGGACGGCGGTCCCGGTGCCGACGATCATCTTTCCGGAGGGTCCCGGCTCGGTCGCGGCCGGGGCGCACGCGATCCTGTTCATGAGCCTGCTCAACTCGAGGAACCTCGACCTCGTGATCCGCATCCACGCCCGGACCGCCCGGACAATCCGGGCGGCCGGGCTCGAGACGATCCCGCTCGGCTACCTCGTCATCGCCCCCGGCATGCGGGTCGGCGAGGTCGGCCAGGCCGACCCGATCGCCCGGGATGACCCGGCCTCGGCGCAGGGCTACGCCCTGGCCGCCGAGATGCTCGGGATGCGCTGGGTCTACCTCGAGGCCGGCTCCGGCGCGCCCGACCCGGTCCCCCCTGCCATGGTCCGGGCGGTGCGCGAGGTCCTCCGCATCCCGCTCATCGTCGGGGGAGGGATCCGCACCGCCCGGGACGCCCGGGCGACCCTCGACGCCGGCGCCGACGTCCTCGTCACCGGCACCGTCGCGGAGGAACACGGGGCCGCGGGGGCGCTCGCCGAGATCCTCGCGGAGGTGGGCCGTGGCGCCCGGCGCGGACCTTAGGCCGTCGGCCGCCGATCGCGGCCCGGGCCGGACGACCCGCCTCCTGTTCCGGGCCCCCTCCTCCGCCGCGGCGATCGGGATCCTGGCAGCCCTCTCGGCCGCGGCCGGAGCCGCTCTGTGGGGCCCGGCATGGACCGACGTCGCCATCGGGGCGCTCGCGGGGTTCTTCGTGCCCGCCCTCGTGGCGGGGGCACTCACCCCCGGCATCGCCGCCGCGCTCGGTGGCCGGATCGAGTTCCAGCGGAGCCTGTTCATGTCGGTGATCGTGCTCCTCCTCGAGGTCCCGATCGTCGTGGTCGGGCGGGGGGTGCTCGCCCTGCCGTCGGCCGCCGTCGTCCCGATCGTCTCGCTGGCATTCTTCGTCCAAGGTCCCGCGCTCTGGTTCCGCCACCTGACCCTCTACGGCGTCTCGACGGCGAGCCATGCCCGGTCGCTGCCCGCGTCGCTCGTCCAGCCCGTGCTGGCGGTCGGACTCTTCTGGGCGACGCTCGTCCCCGTCTCCGCGGGGCTCGCCGTGGCGACCGTGGCGTTCCTGGCCTTGGGGTTCCTCTGCGCGCTCCTGCTGCTCCGGGCGGTCGATCGCCCGCTCCGACGCGGGTTCCGCAGCTCGGGGCTCTCGATGATGCGGCCCCTCATCGACCACGTCAACCGGCGCGATCTCCGCGCCACGGAAGCGATCGAGGGGTTTTTCCTGAAGGGGGCCCAACCGGCGAACCTCCGTGTGACGGCGGTCCGCCTCGGGACCGCGGACCGGACCGTCGCCACGATCACCCTTCCGACCGTCCACCCCGGACCGTTCGGGGCGATCGGGGCGAGCGACCTTCCCCGCAAGGCACGGGAGGCCCTCGGCCCCGACGCGGGCACGGTCTTCGTGCCCCACACGCCCTGCGACCACGACCTCGACCTCCCGTCGGAGGCCGAGACCGGGAAGGTCCTCTCCGCGGCCCGGGAGCTCCTCGCCGGCCTCCGGCCGGTGGCCGGGCCGCTCCCCGCGAGCCCTCTCGTCTCTCCCCGGCCCGGCGCGTGGGCGCGGGCGCAGGTGCTGGGCCGCACGGCGATCGTGGTCGTCAGCCGCGCCCCGGACCCGACCGACGACATCGCCTTTGCTGTCGCCGACCGGCTGGTCCGGGAGGTCGAGGCCGAGAGCGGCCTGTCGGTCGCGCTGATCGACGCGCACAACTCCTACATCGAGGACGAGGGGGACATTGCCTACGGCACTCCGGCGGCCGACCGCCTCCTCGAGGACGCCCGGGCGGCCGTCCGGGCGGCCCGGGCCGCGGCCCGGGAGGGGATTGTCGAGGCCGGAACGGCGGTCCTCACCGGGTACGACATCGGCCGCGACGGGATCGCACCGGAGGGGATGCGGGCCCTGGTCGTCCGCGCCGCCGGCACCACCACCGCCTACCTCCTGATCGACGGGAACAACCTCGTCCACGGGCGACGGGCCGAGATCCTGGACGGGCTCGGCCGGCTGGTGGATGCGGCGGAGGTGATGACGACGGACAACCACGTCGTCCATGAGGCCGATGGCTCGACCAATCCGGTCGGAGGACGGTACCCGACCCCCGCCTTGGTGAAGGATGCGGAGGCGGTCGTGCGCTCCGCCCTCGCGGCGACCGTGCCGGTCGGCGTCGCGAGCGGCAGCCGGGAGGTCCCGGGGGTCCTGGTCCTCGGACCGGGGTTCACGAGCCGCCTCCTGACCGCGATCGGCGACACCGTCTCGACGCTGGGCAACTCTCTTGTGATGACCTTGCTGCTCCTCCTGGCGAGCTCGACCGTCGTCCTCGCCGCCATCGCCTGAGGGGGACGCGGGCCACGGAGAGGAGGAGGGACGGCCGATGTCCGGAGAAGGAGCCGAGAGCCTGCGATCCCGCGCGGAGGCCGTGATGGGGGGTCCGGAGCCGCTCGACCTCCTGAGCGCCCTGGTCTCCCTCGCGCCGACGAACCTCGAGGACCCTCCCCACGGGCGGTACGAGAAGCCGCACTACACGGCAGCGATCGACCGGATCCTCCGGGAGGCCCGGGCCGCCGGGTTCTCGACCCGGATCTACGATCCGACCGCCGATCCGCGCTTCGAGGGGCATCTTCCTGGAGGGCCCCGGCCCAACGGGATCATCGACCTCGACCGCGGCGCCGGGCGGACCGCCCTCATCCTTGCCCACTACGACGTGGTCCCGGTGCCCGAGGAGCAGCGGCCCCGGTGGAAGACCCCCCCGTTCACCCTGACCGCCCGTCCGGACGGGCGCCTCTACGGCCGGGGGGCCAACGACGATCTCGGCAGCGGCGTCGTCACGAGCCTGACGGCGATGCGCCGCCTCGCGGGGGATCCCGACCTGTCCGTCAATGTGCGCCTGCTCGTCTGCTGCGACGAGGAGACGGGGGGCGAGGGCGGGATCGAGGCGATCCGGGCGCACGACGCGCGCCTCCCTCCCGACGACCCGGACCGGATCCTCCGCGCCGACGTGGCGCTGATTCCGGACGCGAGCCCCCACACGATCGCCGGTTCGAGCGGGGTCGCCTTCCTCGACGCGACCGCCGAGCAGGCGATGCCGCTCGGCGACGCCCTGCGCTACGGGGAGCGCCTCGTCTCGCTCCACGATCTGGCCCGGCGCTGGCGCTCCTCCCTGCGGAGCGACGACTGGCCGGACCACGGGGCCCCCGAGCCGGTGATCACAGGCCGTGCGACCGTCACGAGGATGGAGCTCGAGGCCGACTCCGCTTCCCCACCGGGCCCTTCGGCCACCGCCCGGCTCGTGCTCGCGCACACGGAGACGGACGCGGCCAACCAGATCGCCCGGACCGTCACCCTGGCGTTCGAGGGCCCGGGGCTCTCCCTCGAGGAGCTCCGGCGCCGCCTCGCCGTGGGCGTCCCTCCTCCCTTCCGTGTCGAGGCGGCGGGCGCCACCGGCGCGCGAATCCCGCCCGGCGCGGTGGCGATCGCGGTGGTCGGCGAGGGGGGGCATGGCGGATCCCCGCACCGTGCCCGCAATCCGGTCCCCGTGGCGATCGCCGCGCTGCGCCGGGCCATCGCCGAGGGATGGCTCTCCGTGGGCCAGCCGACTCGGCCGGCGTTCGTCGTCGACCTTCGGATCCCCCCGGAGCAGGAGCTGGACCCGTCGCTCCGGGAGGTCTTCGACGCGCTCGCCCCATGGCTCGCCTCGGAGCTGCCCGCGGCGCGCGTTGTCGCCCCACCGGGCCGATGCCGCCCCGGCTACTTCCTGCCCGAGACCCACCCGATGGTCCGCCGCCTTGCCCGGACGATGGAGGAGGTCTTCCACGAGCCCGGCATCTTCGGGGAGTACGGCGGCACCGACGCGAGCTCGCTCCGCGGCCTGAGGACTCCCTCGGGAGAGCCCCTGCCGGCCCTCGTCTTCGGGAGCATGGACCGCGACTCCCGCATCCACGACGCCGAGGAGAGCATCGACCCGATGCGGTTCGCGGGGGTCGTCGAGGTCCTCCGCCGGTTCCTCCGGGGCCTCTGACGGGGGTGGACCGGACCCGTGCCCCTTCCGGATCCGGTCGCCAGCCTCGCCGCCGTGATCTGGGTGCTGCTGCCGGCCTTCGCGGCGAACGCCCTCGCGACCCTGCCGAGGGGCCGGGGCCCCCCGATGGACCTCGGGAGGCGCTGGCCCCGGGACGGCCGGCCGATCCTCGGACCCTCCAAGACCTGGTCGGGGTTCCTCTGCGGGAGCGCGCTCGGGACGCTGGTCGGGGCCGCCGAGGCCTACGTCATCCTCTTGGCGCCCCCGAACCTTGCGGTCGTCCCTGCGTTCGCCCCGACCTGGGGTGGGAGCCTCCCGATCGTCGCGCTGATCGCCACGGGGGCGATGATCGGGGATGCCGCCGGCTCGTTCCTGAAGCGCCGGTGGGGCCGGCCGAGCGGGTCGCGGACGTGGCTGCTCGACCAGTTCCCGTTCGTCCTGGTGCCGATCGGGCTCGGCCTCGCGGTGGCGCCCGGATTGTTCGTCGCGACCTTTGCCTCCTGGGAAGCCGTCTTATGGGTCGTCCTCCTCACGCTGCTGCTCCACGCGGGCTTTAACTGGGTCGGCTACAAGGCCGGACTGAAGAAGGTGCCCTGGTGAGCGCGTCGTCCCCGGAAGGGTCCCAGGGGTCCGCCCGCGTGGCCCGCGTGCTCTTGGGGGCGGGAGCGGTCCGGTTCGGCGACTTCACCCTCGCCAGCGGGCAGCGCTCCGACGTCTACGTCGACGTCAAACGCGCGTGGACGGATCCGGAGGCGCTCGCGATCCTCGCGGGGGCCCTCGCCGAGCGGATCGGAACGCCGTGCCCGCGCCTCGCGGGCATGGAGCTCGGCGCCGTGCCGCTCGTCGTCGCCACCGCGCTGCGGACGGGCGCGACGTACGTGATCCTGCGCAAGGCGGCGAAGGAGCACGGGACCCGGCAGCGGTTCGAGGGGACGGTCGCCGAGGGCGACCGCTTCGTGCTGATCGAGGACGTCGCGACGACCGGTGGCAGCGCCGCGGCGTCCGTCGAGATCCTCCGCGCGGCCGGGGCCCGGGTGGACCGCGCCGTGGCGGTGGTCGACCGGGAGATGGGGGCGACCGCGCGGCTCGCGGGGCTCGGCGTACGGCTGGAGGCGCTGACGACGCTCTCCGAGCTCCGGGGAGCCCATCGGTGAGCGCGCGGGCCCGGGAGGACGGGAGCGCCCTCCTCGACGACCCGGCGGAGGCCAGCGCGATCTACGCCAAGGGCTACTTCGGCACCCCGCAGCCCGGCGGGGGCCTCTTCCTCGACCGCTACGACAGCGTCTACCTGGCGGAGATGGGCCGGATCGAGCCGGTGGACGACGCCGGACGCCCGATCGCCTGGCCGTCCCTCGTCCGCCGCGCCGCCAAGGGCGACCCCGACTTCCCTGTCCGCTACCTCGTCTACCGGGACCTGCGGCAGAGGGGCTACGTCGTCCGATCGAGCCCCCCTCCGGTGGCGTTCACCCTGCTGCCCCGCGGCGGGGTGCTGAACAAGACCCCCTCCCGCTTCTGGGTCCAGGCCCTGAGCGAGCGGGCCCCCTTCGAGCTGCGGACCCTGGTCGAGCTCGCCGACCGCGCCCGGGCCGCGAAGAAGTCGCTCCTCATCGGCATCGTCGACGAGGAGTCCGACCTCACCTACTACCGGATCCGACGGCCCTCGCCCCACGGGGCGGTCGGTGCC
>JAVYSA010000013.1:0-39757 GCA_038729445.1 Thermoplasmata archaeon | reverse complement strand
CATCCCGCCCCCCCCGACGGCTCGGCCACGGCCCCGGTCCGCGACGGGGACATCGTCATCGCCGCGCTGACGAGCTGCACGAACACCTCGAACCCCTCGGTCATGATCGGGGCCGGGCTCATCGCGCGCCGCGCCGTCGCGCTCGGCCTGAAGGTCCCCGCCCACGTCAAGACGAGCCTCGCCCCCGGCTCGAAGGTTGTGACGGCCTACCTCGAGCGGGCCGGGCTGCTCGACCCGCTCGCCCGGCTCGGCTTCGCCGTGGTCGGCTACGGCTGCACGACCTGCATCGGCAACTCCGGGCCGCTGCCGCCCGCGATCGCGGAGGAGGTCCGCGCGCACGACCGCTACGTGGTGACCGTGCTGAGCGGGAACCGGAACTTCGAGGGGCGCGTCCACAACCTCGCCCGCGCGAACTACCTGGCCTCGCCGATGCTGGTGGTCGCCTATGCCCTCGCGGGCCGGATCGACGTCGACCTCACCCGGGAGCCGCTCGGCACCGCTTCCGACGGGCACCCGGTCTACCTCCGGGACCTCTGGCCACCGGCCGAGGAGGTCCGGCGGCATGCGGAATCCGACCTCGATCCGGCGATGTTCCGCGAGAAGTACGCGGCGATCGAGGTCGGCGACGCGCATTGGGAATCGCTGCCCACTCCCCAGGGGACCGTCTACTCCTGGGAGGCGGAGTCGACCTACATCCGCGAGCCGCCGTACCTCCGGCTGGGACCCCCCTGGCTTCCCGGCCCGTCCGGCCTCCTCGCCGAGGAGGCGAGGGCGCTCGCGGTCTTCGGGGACCAGATCTCCACCGACCACATCAGCCCCGCCGGCGAGATCCCCGAGGATTCCCCGGCGGGCGCGTACCTGCGCGCGCATGGCGTTCCCCCCGAGGCGTTCAACACCTACGGCTCCCGCCGGGGCAACGACGAGGTGATGGTGCGCGGGACGTTCGCCAACGTCCGCATCCGCAACCAGCTGGTCGCCCCCCGCGAGGGAGGCTACACCCTCGGTCCCGACGGGACCGTGACGTCGATCTACGAGGCCGCCGAGGGCTACCGGTCCCGTTCGGTGCCCCTCCTCGTCCTCGCGGGGGCGAACTACGGGCAGGGGAGCTCGCGCGACTGGGCCGCCAAGGGACCACGGCTGCTCGGGGTCGGGGCCGTCCTCGCCCAGAGCTTCGAGCGGATCCACCGCTCGAACCTGGTCGACATGGGCGTGCTGCCGCTCTCGTTCCCCCCGGGCCAGGGCGTCCGATCGCTCGGCCTGACCGGCCGGGAGCGCTTCCGCCTCTCCCTGGCGGACGGGGACCGCCTGGGACCCCGCGCGCGGATCCGGGTCGTCGCCGAGGGAGGGAACGGGCCGGCCGTGTCGTTCGACGCGACGGCGGAGCTCCACTCCGAGATCGAGGTCGCCTACTACACGAGCGGCGGGGTGCTCCCCTACGTCATGCGGGAGCGCTACGGCCTGCGGCCGGGCCCGCCGGAATGACGCGCGGTCGGCAGGGCGGGGGGGCCCGCCGGTTGCCTGCGGCGCAACGACGTTGCGGGGGCCTCGGGTCTCCGATAGGACCATAGCGGGGGAGCGAGCTCGCCCCCGGGATGTCGCTCGGAGCGATCGACCGGCTGCTGCGCGCCCGCCACCTATTGAAGCACCCGTTCTACACGGCGTGGACCCGGGGGGAGGTCCCGATCGGGACCCTGCGGGAGTACGCCGGCCAGTACTACCACTTCGAGCGGAACTTCCCGCGCTTCGTCGCAGGGGCCTACGCCCGCCTTCCGGACCCGGACGGGCGGCGCACGCTCCTCGAGAACCTGGTCGACGAGGAGGGGCGGGATCCGACGCACCCGGAGCTCTGGCTCCGGTTCGCCGAGGGGATCGGCGCGCCGCGCCGGAGGGTCCTCCGCGCCCCGATCGGCCCGGCGACGCGTCGCCTCCTCGCCACGTACGAGGCCCTCGCGGTCGAGGGGAGCGCCGCGGAGGGACTCGGAGCCCTCTACGCGTACGAGTCGATCTTCCCCGAGATCGCCGCGGAGAAGGCCCGCGGCCTCCGGGCCCGCTATGGGCTGAGGGATCCCCGCGCCCTCGCCTTCTTCCGGGTGCACACCCGCGCCGACGTCGCGCACTCCGCCGCGGAACGGGCCCTCCTGGGGCGGCTCGTCGCCGGACGGCCCGGGGAACGGGCCCGGGCGTTCCGCGCCGCCGAGCGGACGACGGACGCGTGGTGGGGCTTCCTCGACGCCTTCCCCGCGGCCTAGTGGACCGGCTATGAAGCAACTTCGGCCTTTGGAGTTCGGGGCCAGACGGGGACTTGGGCCTGGGGCCGACGGTTCTTCCGCACCGTATCTCGGAACCGCTTGCCCTGTCGGATCTGTTCGTCATTCCGATACGCCACCGCCGCGTCCAGCGCCTCTCCCCCCTCGGTCACCGGGGGGAACGGTGTCCCCGACAGCGCCAGCTCCTCGATGTCTCGTGCGTGGGTCCCGACAGGGTTCATCCCGCTCGCGTCTGTGGCGCTCGGCGCCAGCACCACGTGGTTCCGCCGCGCCCACCCGCTCTCGTGCGTCCAGCGCGAGCGGAGCCCGCCCCGGACCATGCACACCGTCCATCGAGCGCGTGGACCAGTGGGTGGCGCTCGCAGGTGGGGGGTGCCGGGGATCGTGAACGATGGCTCGGATCGTGGCATCGGGGAGGCGGAGAGGGCCGCCGGGGCGCGGGGCATCCTGTTCGATGCCGGCAAGTCGGAGGCGGTGGCATCGATTCCGCCAGAGCGCGCAGGTGCTGCGGTGGGTGCCCCATTCCTCCGCGATCTGCTTGTTCTGGGCGCCCTCGGCGGCGCGCAGCACGATCTGGGCGCGCAGGACGAGGCGGTGGGGGGTGGAACGGCCACGGGCCCAGCTCTCGAGCCGCTGGCGTTCCTCCGGGGCCAGGGTCAGAGGCGGAGCAACCCGCACACAGGACGTTGGGCCTCCCCGGATATCAGCATAGTCAATTAGAGGAGACGACGCCAGGCGGCGTCCTCCGGGGACCAGCGGGCCAAAAGCTCGCGCCGGCGGACGACCCGGGGCTCGGTCCCGATCCGATCCCGGAGGCGCGCCGCCGCACGGCGGAGGACCTCGGGAGGGATCGAGGCCGCCGCTCGGTAGCCCCCGAGCTCGAGGGTGCGGAGCCACCGGTCCGGGGGGATCCGTTCGGTGCCTTCGGAGAGGACCCACAGCTCGGTCGGGGGGATGGAGGCCAGGATCTCCCGCTCGCGCACCCACGGGCCGCCCGACGGCCTCGGGGGCAGCGAGTAGCCCTCCTCCCGGAGCACCCGGGCGAGCTCGTCGTGGAACCGGGAGGCCCCCACGTCCCCGGAGGATGGAGGGCCTCCCGCGCCGGCATCCCGCATCAGGGCATATGCGCCGGAGCGTGCGGCCCGGCACGCCTCCCGGAGGGCGCCCGCCGGATCGTCCACGGTGTGCAGGACATGGACGAAGAGGGCCGCATCGAACGCGCCATCACGGAACGGAAGGCGGTACGCGCTGGCCCGGACCAGCCGTTCCACCCCCTTCGCCCGTGCCCGCGACAGCATGCCAAGGGACGCGTCGATTCCGGTCAGCTCGAACCCGCGTTCGGCCAGCGGACGGGCGACGCGCCCGGTCCCGACACCGACCTCGAGCAGGGTCCGGACCGAGCGCTCCGCCAGCGCCGCGGCGAGCGCGGCGGCCAGCGAGGGAGGGAGCGGCGGCCGGGTGGCGTCGTAGACGGGCGCGATCCGGTCGAACTCCCCGGCGACCTCGCGCACGCTCATGCCGGTGGCGACCGCGCGCCCGTCCTTGAAGGCGACGGGCCCCGGACGGGCCGGGGGGTCGGCCCCGACGGGGGCGGCGGCGCGAGCCGACCGCCCGGCCCCGTCGCCGGCGATCGGGAGGACGGGGCCGCCGGGGCGCCCGGGTCGACCGGATACGGCGTCGGGGACGGCCCGGGGGGCCCGGGGGCCCAGGAGAGGCCGGCTCCCGTGGCGAGCACGGTGTAGGTGTCGACGGGAGCACCGGCCTCGCCCCCCGGCTTGGGGCGGTAGAACAGGAAGACGCCGACCGTCCCGACGAGGTTCGAGAGGAGGATGCCGAGGAACATCGCATCGACGAAGCCCGGGATGACGATCCCCAGCGTCGCGGGGATCGTCGCCACGACCGCGGGCGAGAGCCCGCGGGAAAGGTTGAAGCCAAGGAGGCCGCGCTCGACCGAGGCCCGCGACGGCTCGGGGGAGAGGTACGGGCGCAGGATCGGGAGCCAGAGGACCCGGGCGGCCAGCATGACGAGGCTCAGGCCGACCATCGTGGCGAGCAGCACGGCCGTGAGCCCGGGGGCCTCGAACAGGAGGCCCAGGTAGACGAAGAAGAAGCAGGAGGCGAAGAACGACACCTCCCGGTGCACCTGCTCGATGTGGTGGATGTCCAGGGTGTACGTCCTCAGGTGGAGGTGGTCGCGCAGCCACTGGATGAAGTCCCCGAGGCGGCCCTCCGCCGGGACGGCCCCGACATGCGTGGGCCGGTCGAGCACGAGGGCATTGCCGAGGAGGAGGCCGAAGACGAAGATCGTGATCGCGGCGTTGAGCCCGGCCCGGTCCGCGAGGGCGTATGTCGCGATCACGAGCGTGATGGTGAGGGTCCAGGTGTAGCCCCGGGTCACCTCGCGCAGGGAGTCGAGCACCCAGAGCCAGACGACCGCCGCGAGGACCCCCGCGCCCGCGCTCCCGAGGATCTGGATGGCGACCATCTCGGAGAGCGCGGGCAGGGACAGCGCGCCGCCGCGGTACAGGGAGAGCAGGAGGAGGGGGACGACCAGCTGCAGCACGTCGGAGAAGACCGACTCGTAGACCATGGTGGTCCGAAGGGCATCGTTGATGCGCGTCACCCGCGCCAGGGCCGGAACGGCGACAGCGCTCGGGCCGGAGAGCGCGAAGCCGAAGACGAACGCGAGGTCGATCGGCCAGCGGAAGACGAGCCACGCGACCGCCGACAGGGCGACCCCCGTCGTCAGCTGCACCGACAGGGTGTAGGCCGTCGCCCTCCCGAAGACCCGGTAGAGGTCCGTGGCCTGGATCTCGAGGCCGACAGCGAAGAGGATGAAGGCGATCGTCAGGGAGGAGACGTAGGGGGTGAAGCTCCCGAGGAAGCCGAGGGTCCCGGTGGAAACGATCCCGCTCTGGACGAGGAGGACCCCGATGAGCATCAACGGGACGATGTTGGTCACCCGGACCCGGTCGAACAGCGCGTTGAGGACGAACCCCACCAGGATGATCGCGGCCAGGAGGAGGAAGACGAGGTCGGGGGTCAGCATCGTCCTACCCCCGCCCGGGGGCGCCGCGCGTTCGGCCGGAGGGAGGGACGGGAATGCCCCCCCGGCTCACGGTGCACATCCGGCGACCGCGAAGTCATCCCCGTTGAACTCGGCGTAGCCGAAGTCCTCGTAGAGGTCCGTCTCCGTGACCGTGACGTGGTTGACCGGGTCGTAGAAGACCACGGTTCCGGTGCCGGCGTTGTAGGAGAGGATGACCGATGGGCCGAGGATCCGGTGGAGCGCGCTGAGCGTCGACGGCGGGATCGTGGGATTGTCCGCGGCGCACGCCGAGGGCCCCGAGCCGGGCGGACCGGAGCTGGATCCGGGAGGGAGCCCTCCGGCGGCCGATGCCCCGAGGGATCCCATCAGGGCGGGCAGCGCGATCGCCAGCGCAATTCCGACGACGGCCCCGGCGGCGATCCGGCGCCGGACGGGCCACCGGTCCGCCAACGGCCGCGGGGCGCGGGACCGGCCCGCGGGCGCCGGCCGCGAGCGCGTGCGCCGTTCTTCCCTCCGGGAGGAGGCCGGGGTGGCCCCGGCGGCCCGGCGGCGGAGCGCGACCGCCAGGAGATTGCCGCCCGCGAGGGCGAGGATCGGCGCGACGGTCGGGCCGATCAGGGGGAGGAGCGATGCGCCCCCGGCGACCACCGTGGCGTAGAGGGGCTGGGCTCCCGGGTCGGAGACGGCCGCCTGGGGCTCGCTCACCATGAAGAAGGCGAAGAACAGGATCGCCGGATCGACCGCCGTCAGGACCAGGACGCCGGGGGGCGGCAGGCCCCCGGCGACCGACGCGAAGAGAACCTTCGTCAGGATCGCGAGGCCGGCATAGACCGCGAGGAAGGGGACGGTCAGGCGCCATGCCCGGGGCACCCAGAGCAGGAGGGCCACCCCGAGCGCGACCACGAGCTCGGGACTGATCGAGGCCCACCATGCCGGCGGGACGCCGAGAAGAGCGGCGAAGAGGATGCCCGCCACCGCGGGATTGACCAAGGGGTGGCCCCAAACGCGCACGATGTGCTTGATGGAGATCGCGACGACGATCGCCATCCCGGCGAGGGGGAGAGAGACGGTCGGCGGGAGGACGACGGCAACGATCACGCCGGTCGCGAGGGCCGAATCCGGAACCCTCAGCGTGGGGAAGCGGATGCGGGCGTAGGTGAGGTCGAGGAGCGCTGCTGTGGCGGGAAGCACGACGAGGGGCACCGCCCCGGTTCCCACCGTCCATGCCCCGTAGGCCCCCAGACCGGCCACGAGGATCCATACCAGTCGGGCCGGCGGGAGTCCGCGGCGGATGCGGGAGAACATTCGGCGGGAGAAGGGCTCGGCCCGTATAAATCCCGACCGCGGGAAGGGCCGGTCGGGCGAGTCCTCTCCGGGGGCCCTCCTATCCGGTCGGGCGGGCAGCCGCGGGTGCCGCGGCCCCGGCCGCGTGCGCCACCGGAATCTGGACGATGCCGACGAACAGCAGCACGATCCCCGCGAACTCCGCGTAGTAGAGCGCGATGGGGAAGGAGGCGATGTAGAAGGCCCCGCCGGCTCCGAGGATGAGCGCGCCGGCGGCCAGGCAGAGGGTCGGCCAGCGGCGGGTCCGGCGCAGGGAGATCACCGTCGCGGCGAGGAGGAGCACGGTCGCGGGAACGGTGACCAGGGAGGAGAAGGCCAGGAGGAGCAGGGGGGGATTTCCTGCGATCACGCCGCCCACCACCATCGACGGGTCGAGCGGGGTGAGCGCGCAGGCGATCCCCGTGGCAGCACAGGCTGAGAGCGTGTAGGCGGTGTACGCCGCCTCCCAGCGGGGACGGCGGAGGAGACGAGTCACCCCCAGCGACAGGATCCCCACGATCGCCGCCGAGAGGAAGACGTAGAGCTGCAGCAAGCCGCTCGATACGACCCCCACGTAGACGACCGCCTCGATCCCCATCGCCGCCGCGGCACATCCGAGGCCTCCCGCCCACATCAGCTGGGACCGACGCTTCGACCGCAGGAAGGAGATCATCCCACGGACGAGGAGGGCCGCCAAGAGCGCGCACAGCGCGAAGAGGGAGACTGCGATGCCGACGTTGCTCGCGTCCACGGGCCCGTTCGCCGGAGGCGGGGATCGCACCGGCCCCTTTACGCTCCCCCGTTCGTATGGTCCATACTCCAAGGGTGCCATCGGAACCTCGCCAGCCGATGGGCGCCCGGGGCCGGGGTCCCTGCGCCCCCCAGGACCCGGGGTCGCTTCCCGATGCGGGGAGGGCCGGAGGAGGGGCGCCCCGTGGGGCCCTCGATCCGGCGCGCCGGTGAGGCTCGCGGGCGGAGACCCCAAGGAGGACGAGGGGGCTTCCTTGGGCGCGAGCCTGCCTCGCGGCCACGGCACGGAGCCGTCCCCGGGATGGCACCGACGGGTCGGGGAGCGGCCCCGAACCCGCCGCGGAGCATCCCACCGGATGGAAGGGGGAAGGGGGGCGTCGCGAGGAGGTTCACGGCCCCCCCAAGCGCCGGACCGATCGCCCGGCCGACCGTTCTGACACCACCGCCGTGGCATTCGGATCGCCCCCGCCGCGGTGCACCAAGATCGATCGGTGGGTCTCCGTCGGGCGTCACACCGTCAGAGGCGTCCGCGTTCGTGCGTCGCCGCACCGGGAGACGCCCGTGCTGGGATTCGAACCCAGGTCTGAGGCTCCGCAGGCCTCTAGGATAATCCAATGCAGCGGCACCGGGTCGGACCCGATGCCGTAGCTACCCCACACGGGCGCGGTTGGTTGCGCTGGACCGGCCCGGGGTCCAGCCGGGGTCCATATAAAACGGCCAAGACGGCCGCGGACCGTCCCGTCGCAGGATTAATAGCGACCCATCTTCCCGAGCCCGGGGAGCGGCGCGGCCGAGGATGTCCGACGATCCGTGGGAGGAGCTGCGCCACCTCCCGCCCGGGACGCGGATCGAGCTGCGGGATGCCCAAGGCACCACGTGGGCCGGGATCGCCCTCCCACGGCACGACTTCTCGGGCGAGAGGATCCTGCCTCTCAAGCTCGCCAGTGGCTACAACGTCGGGGTGCGGATTGAGCCCGGAGCGCGGGTCCTTCGCCGGGAACCGGGCCTGCCGTTCGCCCCGGAGCGGGGAGAACCGACGGGCTCGCAGGGCCTCTCCCCTCCGCCCGCGGGAGGATCGCCGATCGCCCTGTTGACCACCGGGGGGACCATCGCCTCCCGGATTGACTACCGGACCGGGGGCGTCCGGCCCGTCCAGACGGAGGAGGAGCTGCGCCAGCTCCACCCGGAGCTCGCCGAGAGCGGACCGGTGCGGATCGTACCGGTGATGGACCGGCTGAGCGAGAACATCCGCCCCGAGGACTGGACGGCGATCGCCGGGGCCGTGCGCGAGGCCTTTGCGGCCGGAGCCCGGGGGGTCGTCGTTTCCCACGGGACCGACACGCTCGCCTACACCGCGGCGGCCCTCGGCTTCCTGCTTCCCCGCCTCCCGGGCCCGGTGGTCCTCGTGGGGGCGCAGCGGTCTCCCGATCGTCCGTCGTCCGACGGGCGATCGAACCTGCAGGCGGCGTTCCGGATCGCCCGGTCGGAGCCGTTGGGCGAGGTTGTCGTGGTCATGCATGCGGGCCCGGGGGACGACCGGTTCGCGGTGCATCGGGGCACCCGCGTGCGGAAGATGCACACGACCCGCCGGGACGCGTTCCACACGGTCGAAGGGGGCCCGCTCGGCATCTTGGAGGGGGGGACCGTTCGCTGGTCGGAGTCCCCCCGGCCGCCGGTGGACGGGACCCCGCCGGTGGTCGGCGGGATCGATCCCCGTGGCCGCCTCCTCTGGATCGTACCGGGGCTCTCCTCCGACCTCGCCCGGCGCATCGCCGAGGGGGCGCGGGGGATCGTGCTCGCCGGCACGGGGCTCGGGCACGTGCCGGAGGATCACCTGGACTGGATCGCCGACGCCATCGGCGCCGGGGTCGTCGTCGCGATGACCTCCCAGTGCCTCGGCGGCGCCGTCGATCCGTACGTCTACGCGACCGGGCGCGCCTTGGTGCGCCGCGGGGTGGCCTACCTCGGCGACATGCTGCCCGAGACCGCCTACGTCAAGCTGCTCTGGGCGCTCTCGATGGAGACGACGGCGGAGGGGGTTCGTCGCCGCCTGGCGGAGCCCGTCGCGGGGGAGATGCGGGACCGGAGGTCCCTCGAGGGATCGCCGTGAGGATCGGGCTCGAGGTGCACCTCCAGCTGCGCACCGGCAAGCTGTTCTGCCGCTGCCCGTGCGAGCTGCGCGAGACCGTCCACCACCGCTTCGTCCGCCGGCTCACGGCGGCGGCGGGGGAGAGCCGGGCGATCGACCCCGCCGCGCGGGCGCAGGCGATCCGCGGGACTCTCTTTTGCTACGAGACGACCGACACTTCCTGCCTGGTCGAGGCCGATGAGGAGCCGCCCCACCCGATCTCGGAGGCGGCGCTCGAGAGTGCGCTCATCGTCGCGGAGATGCTCGGGGCCCGGGTCGTCGATGAGGTCCAGGTGATGCGGAAGATCGTGGTCGACGGATCGAACCCGTCCGGATTCCAGCGGACCGCCCTGATCGCGGTCGGCGGGCACCTCGAGGTCGACGGCGCGACGATCCCCATCGAGACGATCTGCCTCGAGGAGGACGCAAGCCGCAAGACGGGGGAATCCGACGGCGAGGCGACCTACCGCCTCGACCGCCAAGGGATCCCGCTCCTCGAGATCGCCACGGGGCCGGTGATCCGCTCGGGAGCGGAGGCGCGGCGGGTGGCCGAGGAGATCGGGGCGCTGCTGCGCAACACCGACCGCGTCCGTCGGGGCATCGGCACGGTGCGTGAGGACCTCAACATCTCCGTCGAGGGGGGCGCTCGCGTCGAGGTCAAGGGGGTGCAGGAGCTTCGGGAGATCGAGTCCTACGTCGACGCGGAGGCCCGGCGCCAGGAGTATCTCCTCGAGCTCCGCGACCGCCTTCGGCAGCAGGGCGCCAGCCCCCCCACGGGACCGGCTGTCGATCTGAGCCCCGTGTTCCCGGACGGCATCGGCCGACCCCGCCGGACCGGCGCGGGCCGGATCCCGAGGGTCCACGGCCTCGCGCTCCCCGGATTCGCCTCGGCGCTCAAGGGGCTGCCGGAGGGGGAGTTCCGCCTGGGCCGGGAGCTCGCGGATCGGGCCCGTCGGGCCGGCGTGGGGGGACTCCTCCACTCGGACGAGCTTCCGGGACACGGGGTCACCTCCGACCAGGTCGCCGCCGTGTCCCGGGCGATGGGGCTCCGGCCGGGCGACGCGTTCGTGCTGGTCGCGGACGATCCGCCGGGCCGGGCGGAGCCCGCCCTCGAGGCCGTGCGGGAACGTGCCCGGCAGGCACTGGAAGGGGTCCCGTCCGAGACCCGCGACCCGATGCCCGGAGGGCGGACCCGCTACTCGCGCCCCCTCGCGGGGGAGCACCGCCTCTACCCCGAGACCGACGTGCCGCCGATCCCGATCTCCGGATCGCTTCGGGCGGACGCGGCCCGCAAGATCCCGGAGCGGCCGGCCCAGAGGATCGACCGACTGCGGTCCTCCTACGGTCTCTCGCTCGAGGCCGCGCGTCAGCTCGTCCTGGCCGGGGAAGGGGACCGCTTCGAGGCCCTGGTCCGGCGGGGACGGAGCCCACCGATGACCGCCCGGATGCTGACCCAGGAGCTGCCGACGGCCGACGACGGGGGCGTGGACCGCGGGGACCCCGGCCTCACCGAGGCGATCGACGCGGTCCTGCTCGGCGCCGAGAGGGGTCTCTACGCGAAGGAGGCGCTCGGCCCGGTCCTCGTGCGCGTGGTGCGGGAGCGGGTCGCACCGGCCGACGCCGCCCGGGCGCTCGGCCTCGCGGGAGCGACGGACGAGGAGCTCGACCGGTCGATCGAGGCCGCGATCCGGGCGAACCTGGCGCTGCTCCGGGAGCGGGGAGAAGGCGCGTTCCAGCCGCTGATGGGCGACCTCATGCGGGAGTTCCGCGGGCGTCGCGACGGGCAGGAGATTGCGCGCCGCCTCCGCGGGGCCATCGACCGCGCCCTTCGGGAGGCGACGTCGTGAGCCCGCGGGCCCGGCGGACGCGATCGTCCGCACGGATCCGCGCGGTCGTCGCCGACGTCGATGGGACCCTGACCGACAGCCGCCGGCGGCTCGACCCGG
This sequence comes from Thermoplasmata archaeon, assembly GCA_038729445.1. GTDB lineage: Archaea > Thermoplasmatota > Thermoplasmata > Lutacidiplasmatales > UBA184 > Lutacidiplasma. The sequence goes on along the minus strand of JAVYSA010000013.1, from coordinate 28,294 downwards.
AGGCGGTCCGCGCGGTCCAGGGGCTGACCGACCGCGGGATCCCCGTTCTGCTCGCGACCGGCAACGTCCTGCCCGTCGCCTTGGCCCTGCAGCGCGCCCTCGGGCTGGCCACGCCGGTCGTCGCGGAGAACGGGGGGATCCTCTACTGGCCCGGGACCTCCCGGATCGAGCGCCTCGCCGACCCCGCCGTCCCTCGGGCGTGCTATCGGCGGCTGCTCCGCCGGGGCATTCCCGTGCGCCGACTGTTCACCGATCGGTGGCGGGAGAGCGAGGTCGCGCTCGACACCTCGGTCCCGATCGAGCGGATCCGCGCGGCGCTCGAGGGCGTGCCGGTCGCGGTCGAGGGGACCGGATTCGCGATCCACCTCATGGAGCCCGGCGCGGGAAAGCACCCCGCCCTCCGCCGGGCCCTGCGCCCCCTGGGACTGACCCTGCGCGACTGCCTCGTGCTCGGCGACGGGGACAACGACGTCGCGATGCTGCGGGCGGCCGGCCGCTCCGTGAGCTTTCCGAACGGGAGCCCGTTGGCCCGGGCCGCGGCCGATCATGTGACGCGGGCCGACGCGGCGGCCGGATTCCTCGAGGGACTCCGGTGGGCCGGCCTCGTCCCCCGGACAGGAGGGGAGGCCCGGTGATCCCGGCCGCCTGCGGACGGTGCGGCCGGCCGACCTACCACCGCTGTCCGGGGTGCGGCCGTCCGCTCTGTGCGGAGTGCGCCGGCGGGGGCCCATCGGCCTGCCCGGCCTGCTCGGGCCCCTCGGCCTCCGGCCGACCGCCGGAGCGCGGCAGGCCCCGAAGCGCCTAGGAAGCGGGGCCCTCGGAGGAGTCGTAGGAGTAGCCCGGAAGGACGAACCGACCCCGGGGCATCCCCCGCGCGATCCCGACGAGCACGCCGCCGATCACCGTGGCGAAGAGGCCGAGGCCGAGCACGGCCCACGCGTACGGCCCGAGCGACGGGCCGACGCGAACCCAGAGGATCGGCATCCCCGATGCCGGGGCGAGGCGATGGACCAGGAGGTTCGCGATCACGCCGAACCCGGCGCCGAGCACGAGGAGAAGGAGGCCCGCCGCCATCATCCCGAAGCGGGCATCCGCTCCCTCGTCGACCGGCGGGGTCGGCGGGGTCTCGTGGACGTCGACCACGGAGGGGAGAGGCCCCGGGGGGCTCTAAAGCGCTTCGACCTCCCGGCCGGGGGACGACGGGTCAAGGATAAGCCGCGGCCCCGGCTGCCGGGAGAAAATGGCCTCCGCCATCGAAGTCCGGGAGCTCACCAAGGAGTTCGAGGGCCCCCGGGCCCTTCCGTGGAGCCACCCGGGCTCCCGGACCCTCGCCCTGGACCGCGCGAGCTTCGACGTCGGCGACGGGGAGATCTACGCGCTGATCGGGCCGAACGGAGCCGGCAAGACGACCCTGCTCAAGATCCTCTCCACGATCCTATTGCCGACCTCGGGATCGGCCCGGATCCTCGGCTACGATGTCGTCGACCAGGAGGCCGAGGCCCGCTCCCGTCTCGCGCTGGTGACGAACTCGGAGCGAAGCTTCTACTACCGCCTGTCCGGCTGGGAGAACCTGCGGTTCTTCTGCGGGCTCTACAACATGGACCGGCGCACGGTCGAGGAGGCGGCGCGGCCGGTCGCGCGGCGGCTCGGGCTCGACGACGCGGTGCTCCGGCGGGACTACCGGACCTACAGCACCGGCACGCAGCGCAAGCTCCAGTTCCTGCGGGCCTTCATCCTGGACACTCCGGTCCTCTTCCTGGACGAGCCGACGTCGAGCCTGGACCCGGTCTCCGCGGAGGAGGTGCGCGCGGTCATCGCGACGGAGTGCCGGGACCGGGGCCAGACGGTGGTCCTGAGCGCGAACAACCTGGTGGACGTCGAGCGGCTCGCGGACCGGGTCGCGATGATCCACCGCGGCCGCCTCGAGGTCATCGGATTCCCGCCGTCGCGGGAGGGGGCCCGGTGCGCCCGGATCATCCTGCGGGCCGACGAGGCGACCGCGCTCGGCGTCGCGCAGCGCTGGCGCCGGACCGAGGCCGGGGCGGCCGTGCGGGAGATCGAGGCGGAGGAGCGGGCCGGAGGCACGGTCGTCCTGCGGTTCTGGGCGCCGGAGCCGACGGCCCTCGTCCCGTCGCTGGTCGAGGCGTTCGCCCGCGAGAGGATCCGCGTCGACCAGATCGACCTGAGGCCCGTGGTGCTGGAGGAGGAGTTCCTGCGCCGGGTCGATGCCGGGGCCGAGCCGGAGGAGGCGGTGGGACCCTGACCTCCGCCCTCCGCCATGCCCCGGGCACCCCGCCACGGCCCGCGACGGTCCGGGACGTCGCCCGCAAGGTCGCGCTGTTCACCCACCTGAGGGGATGGAAGGTCTGGTCGAGCTACCGGGCGCAGGTCGCGCTCACGATCGTGGGCTGGCTGGTCCCGGTCTTCCTCTTCTTCGTCCTCGCGGGATTCCTCGGGACGACCGGCTCGAGCATCGAGGCGCTCGACGGAGGGTCCTACGTCGACTTCTTCGTCATCGGGCTCGCCTTCCAAGGGTTCGTGAGCAACCTGGTCGGCCTTCTGGCGCAGAGGATCCGCAACGAGCAGATGATGGGCACGCTCGAGCTCATCTTCCTCTCCCCGACCAGCCCGGGGGGGATCCTGGTCTACTCCTCGATCTTCGGGCTCATCCTCAACCTCATCGCCGCGGCGGTCATCCTGGGGGTCGGTGTCGGCCTGCTCGGCGTCCACCTCACGGTCTCCCTCGGGCCCGCGATCGTCGCGACGGTCCTGCTCGCGATCTCGAGCACGGGCCTCGGCCTGATCGCCGCGGCATTCATCCTTTGGACCAAGCAGGGGAACCCGGTGGCGATCTTCTTCAGCACCTTCACCCAGTTCTTCGCGGGCGTCCTCTTCCCGGTCTCGGCGCTTCCGGCGGGGATCCGATGGCTCGCCTACACGGTCCCGCTCACCTTCGGCCTGAACGCGCTGCGGCCGGCGCTGCTCGCGGGAGCCTCCTTCGCCTCCATCGCCCCCGACCTCGGATGGATGGCCGTCTATGCGGCCGTGACCGTCCCGCTCGGCCTGTGGCTGTTCGGACGGACGCTGCGGATCACCAAGCGGGAAGGGACCGTGGCGACCTACTGAGGTCCCCGGGGAGACCCACGGAGGGGAAGGCCCATAAGGGGCCCCGCGCATCCTCCCCGGGTCGCCATGGCCTCGTTCTGGAAGCGCCTTCGCGGACGCTCCGCGGAGCCGGTGGTCGTCGAGCGGGTCTCGATGATCGAGGTGCCCGTCCTGACCGAGGTCAAGCAGCGGATCGCCCGGGGCCAGCCGGCCGAGGCGGTGGTCTATGGGTTCTCGAGGGCGGTCGAGGACTTCTCCCGCGCGCGGCAGCTCCCGATCCGGCCGGAGTGGACCTACCGGGAGTATCTCGCGACGGCGATGCCCGCCCCGGGCCCGGAGGCGGCGCGGCGCGAGCTGTTCGAGCGGGCCTACGCGCTCTACGAACCCGCCCGGTTCGGCGACGTCCCGCCGGACCCGGCCGAGTTCCTCTCGGTCCTGACGAGCATCTACGCGGACCCTGAGATCGCACGGCTCTACGCCACCCCGGCCGTCGGCCCCCGCCCCTCGGCCGAGTGAGGTGCCGGCCTGAGGGATATGGTCACGCTGACCCTGGTCCTCGGGACATGGCCGATCTGGACGCCGCCAATCCTGGTCCTCGGGGCGTTCGTCTTCTGGCTGGGATTCTGGCCGATCGCCGACCCACCGCCCGGCGGACCCCGGACGGAGCAGCGAGCCGACTCGCCCGACCCGGTCTCCCGGACCGCGCGCGAGATCGCTGCCGGATGGTACCGCCCGTCGGTCGAGTCCCTCTGGTACCGCGTGGACGGCCACCTCGCCCACCGCCACGGGATCGGCCTCGCCGGACTTCCCTGGACCCGTTCGGCCGCGAGGCGCCGGGGCCTGACCGACCTGGCCGGCTGGCGTCGCCTCCGACGGGACCTCGAACGCCTCCTCGGCATGGCGGACCGGCTCGCCGAGCCGCCGCCCGTGCTCTGGAAGGGGCGGCGACGCCGCCTGAAGGCCCGGTTCGAGCGGCTGACCGAGCGGACGCTCGCCACGGTCGAGCGGAGGATCGCCGTCATGGCGGAGGGGAGCCGGGCCGGATGAGCGGACCGGCGACCTCGCCCGCACCGGCCGTGCCGGTCCCGGCCGGACCCGCCGTGGGGGTCCCCGCTCCGGGCACCGGCGCGCCGTGGGAGGAGATCGCCCGGCGCGCCGCCGAGCTTCACCGCAAGGTCCAGGAGGAGGTGGGCCGTCGGGTCATCGGAGCCGAGCTCGCCGTGCGCCAGCTGCTGATCGGTCTATTCTGCGAGGGCCACATCCTCCTCGAGGGGGTCCCCGGGCTCGCGAAGACCTACCTCGTCCGGAGCTTCGCCGAGAGCCTTGCCCTGTCGTTCCGCCGGATCCAGTTCACCCCGGACATGCTCCCGTCGGACATCCTGGGGACGATGGTCCTCCTCCCCCGGACCCAGGACCTCGAGTATCGTCCGGGGCCGATCTTCGCGAACGTGGTGCTCGCCGACGAGATCAACCGGGCCCCGCCGAAGGTCCAGTCGGCCCTCCTCGAGGCGATGCAGGAGCGCCAGGTGACCCTCGAGGGGGTCTCCCACGCCCTCCCCCGGCCGTTCCTCGTCATCGCGACGCAGAACCCCGTCGAGCAGGAGGGGACCTACCCCCTGCCCGAGGCGGAGCTCGACCGGTTCCTCTTCCGCCTCCTCCTCTCGTATCCGGACGAGGCGAAGGAGGTGGAGATCCTCCGGCGGGAGGCCTCGCGTGGGGACCCGGAGATCCCGCCGATCCCGGTCGGGACCGAGACACTCGAGCTGCTCCGCCGCGGCGCCGAGGGGGTGCGCGTCCACGAGGACATCCTGCGTTTCCTGACCTCGGTGATCCGCGCCACACGGACCGACCCGCGGGTCCTCCTGGGCGCCTCGCCCCGCTCCGCGGTGCAGTTCCTCCGGGCGGTCCGGGCCTCGTCGCTCCTCTCCGGCCGGGCCTACGCGATCCCGGACGATGTGAAGGCCCTCGCGTTCCCGGTCCTCAACCACCGCCTGATCGTCCGGCCGGAGATCGAGGCCCAGCAGATCGCCGGCGGCTCGGCGGGGCTCGGGGACCCGACCCAGCGGGTGATCGCGGAGCTCGTCCACTCGATCCTCCAGCGGTTGCCGAGCCCCCGCTGAGGGGGAGGGTCGGATGCTGACCCGCGGGGGCTGGGCCTGGATCGGGGCCGCCCTGGGAGGGCTCCTGCTCGGGGTGGCGACCCTCAACCTGCTGCCGATCGCCCTCGCCCTGGTCGCGCTCGGCTTCGGCCTGGCCGAGGTCGCGCTGTTCGAGCGATCGGCGCGCCGCCTCGGCTGGGCCACGATCCGGGCCGAGCGCCGGGTCCTCACCGAGCGGCTCTCCGCCGGGGAGAGCGGGGCCACCGAGGTCACGATCACCCCCTCCTCCGCGCTCCGGCCGGTGTACGTGACGGTCGAGGACTCGATCCCGTCGCTCCTCGAGGTCGTCCGGGGAAGGGAGCGCCTCGCCACGTGGTGGTCGGGATCGGCCCCGATCACCCTCGCCTACGCGTTCCGGTTCCGGGCCCGCGGACAGTACGTGATCGGCCCGACCGTTTTGGTCGCCCGCGATCCGCTGGGCTTCGCCTCGCGCACCCTCCGGCTTGCCACCGAGGGATCCGTCGCCGTGAGCCCGGCCGCTCCCGAGGTCGCCCTCCGCCGCTCGGTGCTCCGGCTCGCAACGCGCACCCTCGGCGCGACCCCCGTGGCGCGCCGGGGATACGGGACCGAATTCCGGTCGCTGCGGGAGTACCAGGTGGGGGACGACTACCGGGCAATCGCGTGGCGGCGGTCCCGGGCGGGCACCGTCTGGGTCCGCGAGTTCGAGCAGGAGAGCCGCCAGGACTTCCTGATCGCGATCGACCTCGCGCCCGAGATGGCGGCCGGACCGGTCGGCGCCACCGCGCTCGACCGGGCCTGCGAGGCCGGCATGCTGCTCGGCCGCTATGTCCCCCGGGGGGGCGATCGCCTCGGCCTCGCGACGTTCCGCGACGGACGGACCGACCGGTTCGTCCCGCCGGACCGGGGCGACCACCACCTGATGCGCATCACGGAGGCCCTGTCCACGGTCACGACGGCACCGGGGGGCGCGAGCCTCGCCGAGGTCACGACCGAGCTCGCACGACGGCTTCGGCAGCCGACCCACGTCTTCCTCTTCGCGCCGGCCCCGCCGGATCTCGGGCTCGTGCCGTCGCTCGCCTCGTTCCGCCGGGCGGGCCACCGCCTCTACTGCTTCTCCCCGGAGACTGCCGACCTGCCGGAGGATCCCTCCGAGCCCACCGGGCGCCCGTACCTCCGCCTGGCCCGGGAGGCGCAGCGCGAGCTCGACGACCGGCGCCGGAAGGCCCTCACCCGCCAAGGAATCCCGGTCTATCCCTACGACCGGCGCGGGGCGGTCGTCCGCCTGCTGGCGCTCTACCAGCAGATCCACGCCTGGGGGGTGGGCCGGTGAGCTCGCGGGCGCTCCGTGCGGCCCTGATCGCACCGCTGTTCGCCTACTGGGCGCTGCTCCTCGCGCCGGTCTTCGCGTCGCTCCCGCCGGTCGCCCTCGCGGTCGCCCTCGCCATGGTCCTGTCGAACGGTCTCTATCTCATCCCCCGGCTCGGCCCGCCGATCGGGGGATGGGTCGTCGTCGCCGGAGCCGCGCTGGCGGCGGTCGGGATCGTCCCGCTCCTCGCCCCGGCGGCCGGCGCGATCGCCGGGCCGCTCTCTCCGGCGATCGTCGGCTTCTTCGTCGGCTCCGTCTTCGTCGCCGCCGGCCCGTTGATCCTCTCCGACACCGACGCCGGAGGACTGCTCTTCGAGCTCGAGGGGACCGTGTTGGACGGGATCCTGCTCGTGGGCGCCCTCGCCGCGGCCGGATCCGCCCCCCTCACCGCGTCGACGCTCCTCTCCGCATACGCGGGGGAGATCGCCGGGCAGATCCGGGGCTGGTTTGCCCTCCTGACCGGGGGCAGCCCGGGGATCCTCCCGCTGGAGGGGATCGGCACCGTGGCGCTCATCGCCCTCGCGGGCCTCGCTTTCCTCGGCGTCCTCCTGACGGTGCTCATCGCCCCCCCCGCGGAATGGCAGGCCCCCCGGTCCGCCCCTTCCCCAAGGGACCCCGTGCCTCTCCCGCCCCACCTCGAGGCGATCGCGCGGCGGGGCTCCGACGAGCTCCGGGATCCGGAAGGATGGCCGCCGGGGGCCGCGGCGCTCATCGCCGGCGGAGGGCTGGCCGCCGCCCTCCTCGCGGTGGCGGCGTGGATCCCCGTCTGGTCGCTCCTGGTCCTCGGCCTCGCCGTCGTCGGCTTCGTCACCGCGACGGCCGCGCTCTCCCTGCCCGGGAAGGGGAACCGCCGACCGGATCCTGCCGCGGCGGATCCGGTCCCCTCCGGCGGCGCGGCCTCGGCCGGCGGGATCCGCGGGGAATGAGCCGCACCGGCGACGGGGAGGGGGCGGCCGAAGGCCCGGTCCCCACCGACCGGATCATCGCGGGCGGCCCCTGGCTCCCGCCGGAGGCCGGCGCCTCGTGGCGAGGAGGAACGCCACACTCCCTGCGAGAGGGATGAGGATCGCGAGGGCCACAAGCGCCGGCGAGACCCCCGTCCCCGCCGGGAACAGGAGCCGGGGAACGGAACCGCCGGGCCCGGGCGGAAGCGGGCGGAAGAGGATCGGGATCGAGGGAGGATGCGCGGCGGCGGTGGCGAAGCCGCTCGACGGGATGGCCGTGTAGCCCGGAACCTCGGGGACCGTGAAGAAGTAGGTCCCGTTCGGGACCATGAGGACGATCGGTTCGGGCGCCGCCGCGCCCTGCGTGAGTCTCCCCACCGTGCCGAGGTCGAGCACGATCTCCCAGCCGGTCCCCTGCGGAAGGCCGGACTCGTTGAAGACGATCCGCTCGAGATACGGAGCGAAGACGATCGACACGACGCGGTCGGCGCCCGCGACGGCGACGGTGCCGCTCCAGGCCGTGACGTAGCCCGGGACGGGCAGGACGCGGTAGGCGAACGATCCGTTCCACAGCGCGAAGGCCAGCGGGGCCGGTGCCGGGCCCTCCTCCGGAACGCCGCTCGCATTGACCGCGATCCCCCAGGCGGTCCCGTTCGGCAGGCCGGACTCCTCGAACCGCACGGTGTAGAGGAAGTGCCAGACGACGCGGATCGTGACAGAGAACCCGGCGACCGTGAGGGTGCCGTTGGCGGGCGTGCGCAGCCAGCCCGTGCGCGGGCCGATCGCGAACGCGTACGTCCCGTTGGGGAGCGATTCCGAAACCGAGGCGGCGGTGCCGGCGTAGGCGACCGACCCGTTGATCGAGACCGTCCAGGGAAGGCCGCCCAGGCCGATCGCCTCGAACCGGACGAGGAAGGTCGCCGGCCGGAAGGTGACGTTGACCCAGACCGGGCCACCGCGAACCTCGAGGGTCCCCTGGGCCGGCGCCCCGGAGATCTCCCACCCGGGGGGCACTCCGATCGCGTAGGAGGCGGAACCGTTGGAGGCCGTCCAGTTGTCGTAGGCGGTCCGGAGCGGGCCGGAGGGCTGCCCGTCGAACGTCACGGACCATGCGACGGACGAAGGAAGCCCGGATTCGTGGAAGCGGACGGCGTACCGGACCGGAACGAAGAGGAGGGTCGGTTCGGAGACGTTCGCCCCCGCGATCGTGCCGGAGCCCGAGTAGGGGAGCGTCGACTGGTGCCAGCCCGGCACGTCCGCGATGGCGTAGGTGAACGTCCCGTTGGGAAGGGGCACGCTCACGATCGGCTGGCCGGCGCTCACCGGATACGCCGTCCCGTTGATCGCCACCGACCAGGGGGTCCCGCTCGGCAGCCCGGATTCGCGGAAGAGGACGGCGTAGTCGCGGAAGACGACGAAGGCAAGGGTCGGCTCGGTCACCGACGCGCCGTCGATCGTCCCGTTGCCGCGGTACGGCAGGGTCGTCTGGTGCCAGCCGGCAACATCGCCGATGGAGTAGGAAAACGAACCGTTCCCCCATGGTCCGCTCACGATCGATGCGCCGGCGGGCGCCGTCCCGAGGGTCCCGTTCACGGCGACCGACCAGGCCAGGCCGGAGGGGAGCCCCGACTCCAGGAAGGTGACCCGGTAGCCCCGGTAGACCGTGAAGACCAACGTCGGTTCGACGAGGGAGGCGCCGGCGACAGCGACCGAGCCGGCGTACGGGATCGTCTCCTGGTGCCAGCCGGGCACGTCGGCGACCCGGTAGGGGAACGTCCCGTTCGGGAGGGGCCCGATCACGATCGGCGTCCCCGCCGGCCGCGTCGGCCCTGAGCCGTTGACGGTCACGTTCCAGCGGGCCGTGGCCGGCAGGCCGGTCTCGTTGAACCGGATCGTGTAGCCGACGAAGACCGAGAAGACGAGGGTCGGTTCGGTGACGGGGGAACCGTTCACGACGAAGGAGCCGGTGTAGGCGAGCGTCGTCTGGTGCCAGCCGGGGACATCGGCGATCGCGTAGGCATACGTCCCGTTCGAGAGGTTCTCGGTGATCGGGGCGGGGGCCACCGCGCTGAGGCGTGTCCCCTCGATCCGGACGGCCCACGAGGTGCCGTTCGGGAGGCCGCGCTCGGAGAACCGGACGGCATAGGCGACCCGGAGGAAGCGCAGCACCGGCATCGTCACGGGACCACCGGCGACGCTGACGTTCCCCGTCCCGGGAAGCGTCGACTGGACGTATCCGGGGACGGAGCCGATCCGGTAGGCGTACGTTCCGTTGGCGAGAGCGGTGCTGAGGTTCGCCGGCGCCACCGCCGATCGGAGGCTCCCGTTGAGGGTGACGGACCAGATGGTGCCGTTCGGCAGGCCGCCCTCGCCGAACGTGACCGCGTAGACCACCCGGACGAAGAGGAGGGTCGGCTCGACCAGCGTCGGCCCCGCGACGGTCCCGTTGCCCGAGTAGGGCAGCGTCGTCTGGTGCCAGCCCGACACGTCCTCGATCCGGTAGGAGAACGACCCGTTCGGCCGTGGGATGGTGATCGCGGACGGGCTCGTGGCGGTGAACCGCGTGCCGTTGACCGAGACCCCCCAGGCCGTGCCGTTCGGGAGCCCCGACTCTTGGAAGACGACCGAGGAGAGCAGGGGGGAGAAGGCCAACGTGATGTTGGTGGTGCCGTTGGCCACGGAAAGCGTCCCCTGCGAGGCGAGCGTCGATTCGTGGTAGCCGGCGACATTCCGGATGCGATACGGCAAGGTGCCCGTCGCGTTCAACCCGAACAGGATGGGGTTCGGGGCCGTCGTGTTGGCCCACGTCCCGTTGAGCTCCACGCCCCAGACCGTCCCCGCCGTAAGTCCGGTCTCGGCGAACCGCACCGTGGCGACCGGGAGCCCCACGGAGACGCTCGGCATGATCCCCCCGGGAGGCATCGTCCGGGCCAGCACCCACTGGAGCCGGACCTCGCCGCGGGCGGGAGACCCGATCGGCGATCCCCCGACGTCGACGCCGACCGGCAGGGGGTACGGGAGAGGGAATCCCGTGAGGGGCTCGGAGCGGGTCCCGTTCCCGCTCCGGCTCCCGTTGACCGCCCCGACCATCGCCGAGGCGTTGAGGGCCTCGACCTCGACCAGGCGTGGGTTCGAGGCCGACGGCAGGCCGCCGGAGAAGGTGCCGTAGACCGCCCCGCACGGGTTCGCCGAGCCGTTGGGATTCGACTCCTCGGGGGAGAGCACCCCACATGCCGATTGGACGACGGCGCCGTACCCCGTCGCGTACTGGCCTCCCACGGCCGTCTCGACAAAACCGAAGCCGTCGATCCCCGCGAAGGCGTCGATCGAGGCCTCGACGACGGTCCCGGCGGGGAAGCGGGCCCGGCTGAGCAGGGCTCCGAGGACGTGGGGGCCCGACGTCACGTTGAGGCCGTCCGACACGGAGACCGAGACGTTCACGGTGGAGACCCAGCGGGTCCCGTTGAGGTAGGTCCCGGCGAAGTTGTCGTAGAACGGGAAGACCGAGACGCCATCGTCGTACTCGCCGTAGATGGGGCTGAGCGTCGGCGCCTCCCCGACCGTTCGGTTGTTCCGGAGGCTCACCGTGGGGGCGGCGAGGTCCATCGAGAGGCCGACGGTGCCTCCGGCGGGGATCCCCCCGGTGAGGTTGAGCCAGTAGACGGTGGCCGTGGCATTGGCGCTCGCCCCCGACTCCAGCCAGCTCGGGATCACGGTGCCGTTGGGGTAGGAGAACTCGACGTTCGCCAGATCTGGTGCCTCGTTCGCACGGTAGAGCGAACTGTTGACCACGACGCGCAGGTCGAAGGGGGAGGGGATCGCCGACGCCGACGGGTTCGTCACCCGGATCGGGATCTGGGACCAGAACGGCGAGCGGGCAACCGCGGGGGGCGGCACGGCCGCGTCGGCGCGGGACGCGAACGGACCACGGACGCCGGGCACGGGACCCGATGGGTGGGGTGACGCGGATGCGGCAGGGCTCCGTGACCCACCGGGCGGAGCCCCCACGGCCCCACCGGAACCGGTGGACGGGGATCCCTCAACCGGATGGGAGATCGGGAGGACCCATCCACCGAGCAGCAGGAGGCCGACGATCGCGAGGGCCGGCCACGGAGCTCTTGGGGCCGCACGAGACCGCGGACGGCCGGCCCGTCCCCCTCGGAGCACCGCGCACCTCCGACCCAGGAAAGGACGGACGGGCAGAAAAGGAGGGGTGCTCGAGCGGCCGCCCCGGGACCGACGAGGAAATATTTTATATAGTCACGCAAACATACTACTATAGGGTTCAACCCCAAGGTGAGGACCATGACGACCGAAATCGTGCCGACGGAGAGCCCCTTCGGCTGGAGCGAGATTGACCAGATGTTCGAGAACGCCCGACGCCAGATGCTGGACGCGTTCGGGATCCGCCCCGCCTTCGCGATCGGGATCCCGACCTTCCCGCTGGGCGGCGTGCGGACCCCGCGGATGGATCTCGAGGAGACCCCCGGCACCTACCGTCTGTCCGTGGAGATCCCGGGCGTCCCGAAGGACAAGGTCTCGGTCTCGATCCGGTCGAACGTGGTCGCGATCCGGGGCTCCGTCTCCGCCCAGAAGGAGGAGAAGAACGCGAGCTACCTGCGCCGGGAGCGGGACGAGGCGGAGTTCTTCCGCAGCATCGAGCTGCCCGAGCCGGTGATCGCCGAGAAGGCGACCGCCAAGATGGAGCACGGGGTGCTCCACCTCGAGCTCCCCAAGCAGAACCCGGAGCCGGAGACCGCCGAGGTCAAGGTTCCGGTCCAGTAGGCACCCCCCTTTCCCCTCGGGCTGCCCCGGCACCGCGGGGCAGCCCTCCATGTTGTCTCGGGCCGCGCCGGGGAGATGTGCCCCCGATCGCGTCGGAGCCCCGTTAGCCGTAGGCCGGCAGGGAGCGTTGGTCGGCCCCCCCGGGCCGGACGGGCGGCTTCCGGAGCTCCTTCGGGCAGTCGACCAGGCGGATGAGCGGGGTCGACTGGACGATGTAGCTCGGGAGCCCGGTCGCCGGCTCGTTGCCGGCGCGCAGGATGTTCATGATCTCCAGCCGCACCTCGATGATCGCCCCGTCCTTCAGGCGCAGACGCACGCGGCCGTCGCCGTCGACCTTCTCGTAGTCGACGACCTCCGCGTTGGACAGGTCGGGAGGGGGCCCTCCCGGAGCGCCCATCATGGGGAGACCCCGGCCTTGCGCTCGCGGAGGACCTGGCGCGGGTCCTTTCCGTCGACGGTCAGGCCGAGGGAGACGCAGGTCCCGATCACCTGGTTCATCCTCTCCTCGATCGTCCGACCGAACAGGTCGGTCCCCTTCGCTTCCGCGATCGCGCGGACCGCGGACAGGCTCACGTCCCCGATCGTCTCCGTCTTCGGCTTCCCGCTGCCCTTGTCCTTGCCGGCCTCCTTGAGGAGGAGGGCGGCCACCGGAGGCTTGCCGACGGTCAGGGTGAACGCCCGCGTCTGGGGGTCGACCCGCACGACGACGGGCACCCGCATCCCCTGGAAGCGGGCGGTCTCCTTGTTGATCTGCGCGACCACCTGGCCGACGTTCACGCCGAGGGGGCCCAAGGCCGGCCCCAACGGGGGACCGCCCGAGGCCTTTCCTCCCTCGACCAGCACGCTCACTTCATCCGCCACTCTTCCCGCCTCCCTTCTCCAGCATCCGCACGTGATCGCCGCGGACCGTCACCGGAATCGGCACGACGGCCTCGATCAGCTCGACCGTGATCTCCTCCTTCGCCTGGTCGATCTTCTTGACGCGGGCCTTCTCGCCCTTGAACGGGCCGCTGATGAGCTCGACGATCGCTCCCTCGACGAACCCTTCGACGGTCACCTGCGGGACGAGCAGAGGCTCGACCTCCTTCAGGGTCGTCTCGCCCGCGACCAGGCCGCGGGCCTTGCGGATCCCCTTGAGCATCTCGTGGACACCCTCGAAGCTCATCCCTTCGGCGAAGACGTAGCCCCGCAGGGAGCCGGGGACGAGCATCGCGAACAGGACATCCGGCTTGTCCTCGGCGCGGGCGAGGAGCGTGTCGGCGACCTCCCGCTCGTATCCCCGGCTCGTCTTGATGGCGAGCAGCGACTGCCGCGCGACGCAGGCGAGCGTCAGCCGGGCGACGCCCGCGGTGTCCGGCGCCCGCGCCTGCAGCCGGATCTCGAGCCGGTCCCCGTAGCGGACCCCGACCGGCGCGGTGATCTCGAACGTGAGCGGCACCGACCCGCCGGCCGGAATCGGGACCGAGGCGGTCTGCTTGCGGGCGAACAGCTCCACCGCCGTCCGCTTCCCCGGCGGGACCCATCGGACCGGCCACTCGGCCCCCTCCCCCGGGTAGGTCGAGGTGTACCCGACCTCGATCGTGAGCTCGACCGTGGCTGCCTGGCCCCTCTGGTCGGAGAGGACGGCGCTCAGGTCCGTCACGGTCCCCGCGGTGACCGGGCGGACGGTGTCGTCGGCCGCGCGGAGCTGGAGCGGACCCGTCCCTCCGACGGAGGGGCTCCGCGGGGCCGGGGCCGCCGCGCCGCCCGAGGGGCTCGCGGGCCCGGTCGCCGTGCCGGCGGAGGGTTCCGGGGCGGACCCCGACGGCCCCGTTGTCGGGGGGATCCGGCGCTCCTCGGGACCGATCAGGCCGATGCCATCGTCGTTCGGGGGGGGGAGTTGCGACATCTCGTGACCTCGCCGACCGGTCCCTCTACAGGTTGGCGAAGTAGTTCGCCCAGATCCATGGGCCGGCTTGGGTGAAGAAGATGTACATCGCGAAGCCGACGAGACCGATCGCAGCGGCCCCGGCGAAGGTGATCTGGAGGACGCGCACGTACTCCTCCCGGCTCGGCTTGCGCGCCATCCGGAGGATCCGGCCGTAGCGGCCGTGTCCGATGTGCTTGAGGCGGGCGTCGAACCCGTCCTGCACCTGCTTTGCGCGGTCGATCGCTGCCATCCTCGGTCGGAGCGGTCAGCGCACCCGGTCGATCTCGCCGGAGGCGGCTCCCGCCCCCGGACCAAGAATGTGGGGGGATTTAACCCCGGTGACCACCAGCATGACCCGGAGGGTGTGCTCCATCGTCGGGTCGATCGTCGCCCCCCAGATGATCCGGGCCTTCGGATCGAGGGCCTTCTGGACGATCTCTGCGACCTTCGCGGCCTCCCCCACGGACATGTCCGGGCCGCCCGTGACGTTGACGAGCGCCCCGGTCGCCCCCGCGATGTCGACCGAGAGCAGCGGCGAGTGGATCGCCTCGTGGATCGCGTCCTCCGCACGGTTGTCGCTTTCGGACTCGCCGATCCCGATGAGCGCGACGCCGCCCCCGCGCAGGATCGTCCGGAGGTCGTTGAAGTCGAGGTTGACGAGCCCGGGCTTGGTGATCATCTCCGCGATCCCCCGGATCGATCGGGCGAGGACCGAGTCGGCGACCTTGAACGCGGCCTGGAGGGGGAGGCGCGGCACCAGCTCGAGGAGCCGGTCGTTCGGGATCGTGATGACCGTGTCGACCGAGGAGCGGAGCCGCTCGAGCCCCGCCATCGCGTTCTCGTGACGGACGACGCCCTCCGAGGCGAACGGCAAGGTGCAGACCGCCAGCGTGAGGGGATCCGAACCGCTCCCCTTGGCGACCTGGGCGACCACGGGGGCCGAACCGGTGCCGGTCCCGCCGCCGAGCCCGCAGGTGATGAAGACCATGTCGGCCCCCTTCAGCACGGACTTGAGCTCGTCCGTCGCCTCGAGCGCCGCCTTCTCGCCGATGTCCGGCAACGCGCCGGCGCCGAGCCCCCGGGTCAGGCGGCGTCCGAGGAGGACCTTGCGGTTCGCGTGGATGGTCAACAGGTGCTGCGCGTCCGTGTTGCACGCGATCGTCTCGACCTCGGTCATCCCCTCCTCGCTGAGCCGGTTGACCGTGTTCGATCCGCCGCCGCCGCAGCCCACGACCTTGATGTTGACCCGGAGCGAGGCGATGATCTGCTCGAGCTCCGCGTCGTCCCGGGATCCCGCCGACTCCGCCGGCGCCGTGGCGGCCGGCAGGTGGCTGAGGATCTCATTCGCCAGCGGTCGCATCCCCCGCCTCCTCCCTCGGCGCGGGGACATGGCCTCTCTTATAAGTCGTTGTCCATGAAGCGGACGGGACGCCGTGGAGTACGCTCGCTGGGCTCCGGTGTACGAACGGATCCGCGTGGACTTCGGCTTCGCCTGGGCGAGGGAGGAGGCCGCCGCGGCCGACCTTCGGCGGCGTCTCCCCCCCGATGCGCTCCGACGTCCCCTGGAGCGGGCCACGGAGCGGCTCCGGGGCCGCACGGTGGTGGTGGTCGGCAACGCGCCCGGAGCGGGGGCACCGCCGGTCTGGCGCCTCAGGCTCCCCCCGGCCGACCTCGCGATCGTCGCGGCGGACGGGGCGACGGCCCCCTGCCTGAGGGCGGGACTGGTCCCCGAGGTGGTCGTCACCGACCTCGACGGCCCGGTCGCCAGTGAGGTGACCGCGAACCACCGGGGAGCCCTGGTCGTGATCCATGCGCACGGCGACAACCGGGCCGCCATCGCCGACTGGGCCGAGGCGTTCCCCGGGGCGGTCGCCGGATCCTGGGCCGGGGCCCCGTCGGAGGGCCTCCTCAACGTCGGCGGATTCACCGACGGGGACCGTGCCGCCTACCTCGCCGAACACGGGGGGGCGTCGTCGATCCTCCTCTGGGGGTTCGACTTCGAGCGCGTCTCCGAGGTCGATCCGGTGCGGGCGGACCGCAAGCGTGCGAAGCTCGGATGGGCGGCCCGGGCCCTCGGCTGGCTTGCGGCCTCCACGGCCGTGCCGATCAGCCTCTGGGAGAGGGACGGACGCCGGCGACCCTATCCGCCCGACGCCGGCATCGCCGCGGCGTCGACCAGGTAAACCACGTCCGGACCGTTCTGGTAGACGGGGACGAACGGGAGGCCGGAGAACCACCCGATCGCCGCCGGGCTCAGGGGCAACGCCGCCGCCGAGGGGTTCAGGGCGACCCCGACGTACATCACCGAGTCGACGATCACGTAGTCGATCGGGCGGACCACGTACGGAGCGGGCGCACCGGCGAGCTCGGCCCGCGCTTCGGACCAATTCGAACCGGTGAAGAGCGCCGGCGTCGAATCCCATGTCGCGGCGAGGCCGGAGAACCCGAAGACGGCGGAGCTGAGCCGGTGGTCGGTGGCGACCGTCGCGTTCGGGGGCAGGCCCAGGCCGGACCACATCCACAGACCGGAGTCGGCCGCCGTGTATCCCTCCTCGAAGCCGCCGAAGTCCCGTTGCGGGGGATAGACGATCGCGGCGTTCGCCGCGACCAGCACGACGGCTCCCACGGCCACGGCGATCATCGCGCGCCGGCCCGCGCGGTCCCCCGCGAGCGCGGCGAACCGGGCGATGCCGATCGCGGCCATGAACCCGACCGGAATGAGGAGATACTCGACGAACCGGCCGGCCGGGATGGCCTCCACGATCGACGTCCCTTGCGCCGCCTGGGCGGCGACCAGGGTGAGCGCGGCGCCGATCCCCAGCGCGCCGGCCCAGGCCACGCCCCACGGCCCCAGGCGCGCGACCGTCGGCGTACGCCGGCTGCCGGCGCATGCGACGCCGACCACGAAGACCGGAGTGAACCAGGCGATCGCCGCCGGGGTCGTCAGTTGGCTCGTCCCCGGGACCGGGATCACGAGCACGGCCGAGATCCCTGCGGCCACGAGCACCGCGATGAGGAGGGCGTCGCGGCCCCAGGCGCGGGCCGACGGCAGGCGGACCCATGCCCGGGCCGGTGCGAACCGGCCGCGGCGCCATCGGATGAGGGCCCCGGCGGCCGCCGTTCCCGCGAGCAGCGAGGCCACGAGCGGGACGTACCCGGCGAGAGGGCTCCCCCCGAGACCAGGGTCGATGACGTCGTGCACGAAGGTGTGGGCACCGAAGAACCAGAACGACAGGGTCGCCACCGATGCGGCGCCCACGAAGAGAAGCTCCCGCAGGGGGAACCGTCGGCTCCACAGGCCCGGCCGCCACATCTCGAGCAGGAAGAGGCCGCCGGCGGCGCTCAGGAGGAAGAAGAACGTCGACAGGTGGTGGGTGACGATCAGGCCGCCGGTCGTCAGAGCGAGGGGGAGGAACCACCGGACGTCCCGCCGCGTCTCCACGAACATCCACAGCCCGGCGACGCACAGGAGGTCGCCGAGCGCGAGCGGTGCCGGATGCGCGAGGGAGAAGGCGCGGGGCATCAGCACCGCCGCGAAGGCGGCCGCCAGGAGCGCGACCCCGTTGTGCGGGTAGAGGCGGCGGAAGAGCAGGAACAGGGGAAGGAACGAGAGTGCCGCGACGACGGGGACGACCACCGTGAGCCCCGAGTAGACCGAAATGCCGAGCGCCTGCGCCGCTCCTCCGGCGATCACGAAGAGTCCCGGAAAGTCCGGATAGGCCTTTCCCCACCCGCCGTAGTGGGAAGCGAGCGGCAGGTGCCCGGTCGTCACGAGGTCGGCCGTCAGCCGGTAGTACTCCCCCGAGTCCGAGCCGAAGAGGGCGTAGGAGAGGTACGGCTGGAGCGCGACGAACGTCCCCACGAGCGCCAGGGCGCCGAGCCAGAGCAGGAACTCCGCGGGGAGATCCGCGCCGCCGGGGCGGGCCGCAGACCCGCCCGACCCGATCCCCGCCATCGTCGGTCCCTCCGGGGCCACGGACCGGCGGGATTAGACCTATCGCACCCGGGCCGCCGTTCGGCCGGGCCATCGGCCGGAAAGCCTTGAAATACAGGAGCTTGGTGGGGCGCAACCGAGCGGCCCCGCATGGTGTCGGCGAGATCGTCCACAAGGCCCCCCTCCACGGCGAAGCGTTCGCGCCCCCCGGCACGGGACCGCGGCGGGGCGAAGCGGGAAGCGGGATCGAAGGCCGCGTCCCGGGCGGCCCGCCCGAAGCCCCGTCCGGCCCCGTCGGCGGCCCCGTCCGCGCGCCCCGCACCGACGGCCCCGGCGGCCCCCCGCAGGGCCGAGGCCCGGCGGCACCTCCTCTCCCTCTCGTTCCTCCGCGACGGGGACGAGTTCTTCGCACGGATCGAGACGAACTCCGGTCAGATCACCGAGTTCAAGAACCGGGCCCTCGACCAGCTGCTCACGCTGGTGGCGGGCGAGCTCGAGGACCTGGTCGAGTGACCGGACCGACCGCCCGGCTCAGGCCTCGAGCTGGGCGTCGATCCCCCCGGCGCCGGGGGCACCGGCCGGGCGGGGCAGCGGCTTCGTCAGGTCGACCGTGGGGACCTTGCGCGCGATCTCGGTGGCCATCGCGGAGCACGACGACGGGCTCGTCGGCCGGTTCGTGTAGCCGGGCAGCGCAAGGTCGTAGGTGACGACCTTCTTCTCCGCGATCGTCTCCCAGACGGCGCGGAAGACCCGGTCGGCAGCCTCCGTCTCCCCGAGGTAGCGCAGCATCATCTCCGCCGAGAGGATCTCCGCGACCGGGTCGGCCTTGTCCTGGCCGGCGTACTTCGGCGCGGAGCCGTGGACCGGCTCGAAGACCGCGAGGCCGTCCCCGTAGATCGCCCCGGGGGCGATCCCGAGGCCGCCGGCGAGGCCCGCGCACAGGTCGGAGAGGATGTCCCCGAAGAGGTTCGTGGTGACGAGGACGTCGTACTCCCCGGGCTTCTTGGCGAGCTGCATGCACATGTTGTCGATGAGGCGTTCCTCCGAGGCGATGTCCGGATAGCGGGGGGCGACCTCCCGGAAGACCGCCTGGAACAGCGCGCCGGTCGTCTTCAGGATGTTCGCCTTGTGGACCGCGGTGACCTTGCGGCGGTGCTCGCGCCGCGCGTACTCGAAGGCGAAGCGGATGATCCGCTCCGAGGCCTTGCGCGTGATCACGTTCACCGACTCGGCGGCCGAGTGCTCCCGGTCGACCCAGTGCTCGACGCCGGAGTACAGGCCCTCGGTCGCCTCCCGGACGACCACGAGGTCCGTCTCGGGAAACCGCGTTCCCTCGCCGGCGATCGCCCGCGCCGGCCGGACGGAAGCGTAGAGGTCGAGCTGCTGGCGCAGCGCGACGTTCACGCTGCGGAAGCCGCTGCCAATGGGGGTGGTGATCGGCCCCTTCAGGGCCACCCGGTTGCGCCGGACCGATTCCAGGACCGACTCGGGCAGCGGCGTCCCCGCCGAGGCGATGGCGGCCTCCCCGGCCTCCACGACCTCCCAGTCGATCGCGACACCGGTCGCCTCGACGACGAGCTGTGCCGCGCGTGTGACCTCCGGTCCGATGCCATCCCCGGGGATGAGCGTGACCTTCCGCGCCATCGCCACCTCGCTCGCGGGGAGGTTCCGCCAGATTTAACCCCGCGCCGCCCCGCCGTGGGGTCGGCGCCCGGCTTCCCCACAATTCCAATCATAATAAGAATTCATATACACTGAAGACATCTGACGGACATGCCCCCCACCGTCCGCGCCGAGGTCTTCGCCGCCGATTGGATCCCTCCGACCCTCCGCATCGGCACCGGGAAACTCCCCGCCGTCCGCCGCTCCCTCCACCGCGCCCTCCTGCGGCGGGGTCCCTCCGTGGTCACGGTCGAAGGCCCCCCAGGGAGCGGGACCTCGACCCTGGTCCGCTGCGCGGCCCGCCGTCTTCCTCCCGTCCTCCTTGGCCGGGCCCCGGTGCCCGTGCGGCTGATCGCGGCGCGGACCCGGCGCTTCCGGGGGACCGCGTCGATCGCCGCGGCGATGCTCCGCCACCTCGATCCGGCGTTCGACGCCCACGGGTTCACGACGCATGAGATCCTCGCCGGCCTGGTCCGCAGCCTCCGCCGGGTCCGGCAGCCGGCGGTGGTGCTGCTCGACGACGTCGACATCGCGGGCGCGCCCCTCGGGCCGATCGCCGCCGCCCTCGCTCGACCGGACCTCTGGCTGCCCGAGGGAGCCGAGGGGATTCCCCCGATGGTCGTCGCCCTCGCCGGTCGCGAGGAGGCGATCCGACGGTTCGTCGCGGGATTCTCCGTGCCGATCGCCCGGCACTGCCTTCCCCCCTGTTCGGACGACGGGCTCCGCGACGTTCTGGTCGACCGCGCGACCTCGGCGCTCGGCGCGGCCCCCCCACCGGGCCTGGTCGAACGGGTCCTCGACCGGGCGCGCCTCCTGGGCCGGGGTGCCTCGGGCGCGATCGACGAGCTGTGCCGCGAGCTCCTCGGCGTGCTCCCAACCGTGGGGATCGGCAGGACCGACACGGGACCGGAGCGCATGCCCCCGTTCGAGCCCCACCTCCTGAGGGCCCTCGCCCAGGTGCCCCCCGAAACCGAGGTGGCGGTCGACCGGCTGCGTGCGCTCGAGCGGCGGGCCGCCGCGCGGGAGGGCATCGAACCCCTGCCCGCGACGACGCTCTGGCGGCGCGTCATCCGCCTCGAACGGGAGGGGATCGTCGCGCGCCGGGTCCGGGTCGGGGGCCCCGGCGGCACACGCTCGTGCCTCCGGCTCCTCGTCGCGCCGGACCGGTGGACGGTCAGCCTTCCGAGCCGTCCGGATACTCCTCCAAGGGGCGGGACCGCCGCGTCCGGGTCTGCCGACCCGCGGAGGGTCGGCCCGGCGGCGAGGGCTCCCCCCGGCCCGGTGCCCCCGGCGATCGCACGGAGCCTCCCACCTGCTCCAGCACCGACGTGACGAGCCGGGGGGAGCGGAGGATCTGCTCCAGGCGGTCGACCGGCGCCCGGCGCAGGGCTTCCCGGTCCCCGTAGCCGGCACGGAAGAGGGCCCGGGCCCGGACCCGGCCGATCCCCCGCAGGCGCACCAGGTCGAGGAGCTCCTCGCCGGCGCCGTAGCGGACCCGCAGGGAGAGGTCGTCGGCGGCCCGCATGAGGCGGGGCTGGAACGCCCGGGCGAGCCGCGCCAGGCCGAAGAGCAGCCACTCGGCGTCCTCGACCTTCGCGCGGAGATCCCCCGCGCCGATTCCGAACCGGTCGGTGATCGTTACGATCGGGGTCTCGTCGATCCATGCCTCGAGGATCGCGGCGGTCTTCATCGTCGAGAGGAACGACTCGAAGTCGAGGCGGAGCGGAGGTTCCTCGGGCCGGACGAGGAGCTCGGGCTCCTCCGCGACGAACCGGTCGGTCAGCGCCGACTCGTCGACCCGCCGGAGGAAGATCGGCGGAAGGTCCGGCGCCGCGCAGACCCCCGCGAGGAGCGGGAAGCTGCGGACGCCCAGGGGGGCCCGCTCGAGGATCTGGCGGAGGACCAGGGCGCTCATCGGGTCGAGGTAGAGCTCGCTCGTGAGCCGGCCGAACGGCGTGGCGGCGAGGCCCCCCGAGGCGACGAGGAACCCCTCGTCGACGAGGAAGCGACGCACGCTGTCGACCCGGTCCACCAGGTCCTCCCACGGCAGCGTCCGCCCGTAGAAGGTCCGCCGGAAGAATGCCTCGAGCTGCCGCTCGGTCGTGACCGCCCCGCTCGCGGCCAGCGCGAGGACGTGCATCCGCAGGGCCGGCTCGGCCGCCAGCCGGCTCTCGACGTCCTCCGGCGGGGCCGAGAGGTACGTGTCGAGGTAGCGCTCCTCCTGCTCGGGATCGCGGGCGATCAGGATCGCCTCGCCGACCGGATCGTAGCGCGGGCGACCGGCCCGGCCGCACATCTGCTGGATCTCCAGCGCCGGGATCGGGGCCTGCATCCCGAGCCGGTCGTCGTAGCGGTACGTGTCCCGGACGATCACCCGCCGCGCCGGCAGGTTGATGCCGGCGGCGAGGGTCGGGGTCGCCACGAGGGCCTTGATCCGACCGTCCCGGAACGCGCGCTCGACGACCTCCCGCTCCCCGTTCGTGAGCGAGGCGTTGTGGAAGGCGACCCCGTGCGGCAGGAGGGAGGAGAGGCGCCGGAGGCCCTCGGTCTCCTCCTCCGAGATCGTCGCGAGGTCGGATGCGGCCGCGGCGGCCGCCGCGCGCTCCGGTTCCGTCAGGAGGGGACGGACCGCCGGGACGAGCGCCTGGGCCCCCTGCTCGCTCGCCCGCCGGGTGCTCACGAAGACGATCGCCTGCCCGCCCTCCCGGACGACGTCGCGCACGAGACGGGGAACGGGCTCGCCGATCCCCGGCACGTCCCGGGTCGTCAGGTCGGTGAAGAGGATCCGGCCCTCGGAGTAGACGCCCCGACGGAGCGGGACCGGCCGGAAGTCGCTCTCGATGACCTCGGCGTCCAGCCAGGCCCCGACCTCCGCGGTGTTGCCGACCGTGGCGCTCAGCGCCACGATCTGGGGTTCTGGTTCCGCGCCGCGCAGCCGGGTCAGCGTGATCTCGAGCGTGGGCCCACGGTCGGGGTCGCGCAGGAGGTGAACCTCGTCGGCCACGACGACCCCCAGCCGCCCGATCCAGGGGCTGCCGCGCCGCAGGAGGGCATCGGCCTTCTCGCTGGTCGCGACCAGGATGTCGTAGCCCTCCAGCTGCTCGGGACGCAGGTCGAAGTCCCCGATCGACACGCCGATCCGGATGCCCAGCGGCTCGAAGGCGCGGAGTTCCTCGGCCTTCTCCCGCGCCAGGGCCCTCAGGGGGACCATGTAGAGCCCGCGCCGGCCCATCCGGACCGCGCGGAGCAGCGCGAGGTAGGCGACCAGCGACTTGCCGCTCGCCGTCGGGCAGGCGAGGAGCACGTTGCGACCCGCGAGCACGTGCGGGATCGCCGCGGCCTGCGGCGGGTAGAGCCGGCGGATCCCCGACTCCGCCAGGATCGCCCGGATCGCCGGATCGACCCCCAGGGATTCGAGCGACGCCGGGTCGGATTCGCTCGACGACGTCTGGGCCCGGTCCGGAGGATCCGCCATGCCGACCTCGGCCCCCCCGCCTAGGGGGGCGGCGGGGATCCGTCGGCGCCGTCCCGGGCGAGGCTGCGGCCCAGGATCCGCTCCTGGATCTCCGTCGACCCCTCGACGATCGGGAAGACGCGGGCGTCCCGCAGGAGCCGGCCGGCCGGATGTCCGGACCGCACCCCGGCCGGCCCGGAGGCGTCGAGTGCCGCCTGGGCGATCTCCATCGCCGCGGTGGAGGCCGCGAGCTTCGCCGCCGACGCCCACCGCTCGAACGGCATTTCGGCGTCCTTCTCCCGTGCGGCGCGGTCGATCAGGAGACGGGCCCCCTCGAGGCGCGTGAAGGCCCGGGCGAGCTCCGCCCAGCCCTGCTCCGACGGGCGCCGGGCGACCTCCCCGAGGAGAAGGTCGTAGGCGGCCTGGGCGACCCCGAGGGCGCAGGCCGCGATGCCGATCCGGCCTCCCATCAGCGCCCCGATGGCGATCGACAGCCCCTCCCCTTCGCGGCCAAGAAGGGACTCGGGCGGAAGATCGACATCGGCCAGCACGAGCTCGTGCGTCTCGCTGCCGCGCAGGCCGAGCTTCGCGAGCGGGGGTCCCGCAGAGAGGCCCGGCGTCCCGCCGGGAAGGAGGAACGCCGAGATCCCACGGGCGCCCAGCGACGGGTCCCGCGTCGCGAAGACGAGCACGATGCCGGCGCGTCCCCCGTTCGTGATGAACATCTTGCTCCCCCGAAGACGGAAGCCGTGGTCGGTCCGCTCGTAGCGGGTCGTCAGGCGGGAGGCGTCGGAGCCGACGCCCGGTTCGGTCAGGGCGAACGCCCCGAGGATCTCGCCCCGGCAGAGCCGCGGGAGCCACGCCGACCGCTGCGCCTCGTTGCCCCAGCGGAGGATCGGGGCGGCACACACCGACAGGTGCACCGACAGGTCGGTCGCGATCGTCGCGCTCACCTGAGAGACCTCCTCGAGGACGGTGCGCATCTCCTGCGTGCCCCCGCCGATCCCCCCGTAGGCCGCCGGGATCCCGATCCCCGTCCAGCCCAGCGCCGCGAGCTCGGGAACGGCGCCGGAAGGCAGGCGATCCGAGCGTTCCGCCTCCTCCGCCCACCGGGCCAGCCGCGTGCGGGCGGCCTCCCGGACGAGGAGGCGGTCGAACCGGGAGGGCTCCGGCGGGGCCGGCATCGCCCTCGGCAAGCCGGGCAACGCTTAACGGGTCCCGTCGGTCGTCCGGCGAGGGGGAGGACGACGCCCGAGCCCTCGGCGAAGGACCGGTTCACGGCCCTCGACACCCTCGCGGTGGTCCGGGAGCTCCGGGCCCTCGGACGGTGGCGGTGTGACAAGGTCTTCGACCTTCCCGGCGGGGGGATTGCCCTCGCGATCCGGGGGGCCGAGGGAGGGGGCCGGCCCGAGCTGCGCATCGTCCCGGGGCGGTATGCCGCCGTGGCGCCCGAAGGGGCGGAGCACGCGGCTGCACCGGGCCCGCTGGCGCGCGAGCTGCGCCGGTGGCTCGTCGGCGCGGCGTTCGCCGGTGCCTCCGATCCCGGGAGCGAGCGCTACCTCGAGATCGCGCTGACCCGAGGGGAACTCGGGCCGCTGACCCTCGCGGTCGAGTTCTTCGGAACGGGCAACCTCGTGCTCGCCCACGAGGGACGGGTGGTCGCGGTCGACCGGCCCCGGACCTGGGCGCACCGGGTCGTCCGGCCGGGGGCGGAATACCTGCGGCCCCCCCCTCGGCCGGACCCATGGTCGATGCCCCTCGACCTCCTTTGGGAGACCCTCGCCCGCTCCCGGGCTGACCTCGCGAGCACCCTCGCCGCCCGCCTCGCGCTCGGAGGACCGGTCGCGGAGGAGATCCTTGCGCGGGCAGGATTGCGGGGCCCGGATCCGGCCCGCCCCGAGGACGCCCCTGCCGTCCATCGGGCCCTGGCCGCGCTCGCCGCGGAGATCGCGGACCCCCCGCGCGGATATCTCTACCGGGAGGGGGAGCGTCCGGTCGACGCCACCCCCTATCCCTCGGTCCGCTGGCTGGGCCACGGGTCGGTCACGTGCGAGCCGCTTCCCCGGTTCAGCGACGCGGCCCTGCGCTACTTCCCCCTCGTCGTCGGCGCGGCGGCGCAGCCCGAGCCGCCGACCGCGGCGGCTCGGGAGCGCGCCGGTCTGATCCGGCAGCGCGATCGGCAGAGGGCGGCCGTCGAGGCCCTCGACCGCGAGGCGAACGAAAGGCGCGACGACGCGCAGGCGCTCCTCGCGTTCTATCCGGAGGCCGAGGCGGCGCTCCGGGCCGCCCGCGCCGCGCCGGGGGAGGAAACGCCCGTGGTCGAGATCCTCGTCCACGGCCGGAGCGTCCGCGTGCGCCGGGACGCCACGGTCCGCGAGAGCGCCCAGGCGCTCTTCGAGGAGGCGAAGCGCCTTCGGGCCAAACGGGACGGGGCCGCCGCGGCGCTCGCGGAGACGGAGGATCGCCTCGCGCAACCGGCCGCGCCCCCGCCGGCCCCGCCGACCGCGGCGCGGGAGGGGCCCGCCGCATGGTACGAGCGGTATCGCTGGTTCGTCAGCTCGGAGGGGTTCCTCGTCGTCGCGGGGCGGGACGCGGGATCGAACGACCGGCTCGTCCGGCGCCACCTCGGCGAGTCGGACCTCTACGTCCACGCCGATCTGCACGGGGCAGCCAGCGTCCTGATCAAGGCGAAGGGGCCGGAGGCCGGGCCCCCGTCGCCGGTGACCCTGCGCGAGGCGGGCGCATGGGCGGTCGCGTTCTCGAAGGCCTGGCGCGCGGGCCTCGCGAGCGGGGAGGCGTTCTGGGTGACCGCGGAGAAGGTCTCCAAGACCCCGGCGAGCGGCGAGTTCGTCGCGCGCGGCGCGTGGGTGATCCACGGGACCAAGAACTTCCTTCGGGACCTCCCTCTCGAGCTGGCGCTCGGTCCGATCGCCCACCGGGGAAGGGAGGTCTGGATCGTCGCACCGCCGAGCGCGGTACGGACCCACGGGACGGTCCGCTACCTCCTCTCGCCCGGGGAGGAGCGGGAACGGCCCGAGCGGGAACGGGAACTCGCCCGGGAAACCGGTCTCTCCCGGCCGGCGCTCCAGGCCCTCCTGCCCGCCGGGGGGATCACGATCCGCCGCCCGTAGGCCCGCTCGACCTCCTCGATCGCGAAGCGCTCGCCGGGCCGGTCGTGCGTGTGACCCCGCGCCCGGATCCGCTCGAGGACTATCTCCACCCCCCCGACCCGCACGCGCTGACCGACCTCCACCTCGCTGCCCCCCGGCAGGGGCAACCGGGCCGATCGGGTCGTCCGTCCCTCGACGATCGCGATCCGAAGCACCGGACCGGTGTCGACCTCCGCCCACACGGTCGCGACCGCGTCGGCCCGTGCCATGGGGATGCGGCGCCGGTCGGCCCGCTCGATCGCCCGGACGATCGCCCGGGGCCGTAGCCCCGGCAGGACCTCGCCGACACGGAGGGGGGTCCCGGGGGAGAGGTCGACCGACACGCGGGAGGAACGGGGACCGTCGCTGAGCACCACGGGGAGCGCGAGCGGCGGCTCCGCTCGCGGCACGCGGAACGGGTGGACCGATCCGCAGCGCCGGCACCTGGCCACCCCCGAGAGCGACCGGGGGAGGCCGGGGCCCTGGCGCGGGAGGTGGACGATCCGGTGCGGGGTGCGCCGCCCGCAGACCTCGCACCAGATCTCGGCGGAGTGGAGGGCGGCGAGCCCCGGCGGGGATGGCGCGCCGTCCGGATCGTCCCCCTCGGGGGGCGGGGCCCCGGCCGGGGCGGTCATCGCCGGCCGCCCGCGGTCGGATGAGGCTGCCGGTATTCGTGGCTATCCCGCAACGAATCCATGCATCCCGGGCCGCTCCGACGGCCTAAAATGGCAGCCCTGCCTGCCGCTCCCGGAGCGCGGGGATGGCGCTGGTGCGGCGGATCCGGCGGCGCGGGTCGAGCGGGGTGCTGACGATCCCGATGGCGGTCATGGACATGCTCGAGCTCACAGTCGGCGACTCGCTCAGCCCCGAGGTCGTCGGGAAGGACACGATCCTGTTGAGGGTCGTCCGCACAGTCAGCCCTGCACCGTGAGCCGGGCCTCGATCGCCCCCGCCACGATCCGCTGCACCTGCCGTACCATCGACCTGCTCAACCCCTCGAGGATGCTCCCATACTCGACCTGCCCGTCCAGCACGACGGGCGCCTCGGCGCGCCACGTCGGGAGGTCCGGGGTGTAGACCCGGCTAACGACCACTGCGGCGACGGGACACTCCGCACTCAGCACGGCGACTACCTCGTGTCCCGTCGGGGGGCCCCGGCGCGCTCGGCGATGCTCCCCGCCGTGCGCTCGAGCGCCGCCACCTCTGTCGGGTGTAGCCGTCGGGCGCGCGACCACTGGAGCGAGTACGACTCATACCCTCGTCCGGCGCCGGATGACTCCGCTACCGCCATACCCCCAAGGACGCGTCCAGAAGATATATGTCAGATGTTCATCGGCCCCCCACCACCGAGGTCGTACGTCGGGTCGGTACGGTCGGCAGTAGTCTCGTGGTGCGGCCGCCGCGAGGATGGGGGCTGCGCGACGGGGACTGGGTGCGCCTGTATCCCCCGCCCCGCGGCGAGATCCGGATCGTCCCCGTCGAGGCCCATCCATGAGCGTCCACGGCGCGGCGATCGCCGACCGGGTCCGGCCCCTGCTCGCGGGTCGGCCCGGCGCCGACGCACTCTTCGGCCAGCTCCGGGACGGGATGCCCGACCAGGAGTACGGCGCCATGGCGATCACGCGACTCATCAGTCTGACCTGAGTTCGCGGCCTGTTAGTATGTAGCTACATACTTTACGGCGCTGACGGCGGCGAGAACCTTCTCCTGCTCGGTGGTGAGGCGGGTAGCCCATTCCCGAACGGATTTCCCGGTCCCAAACCGTACCCACGCCAGATTCTCGAGGGAGCGCATCGCGTCCGAGAGGCTCCGCTCGGGGAATTTCTCCTTCAATCGTCGCTCCGCCCAACTCCAGAGCAAGTACGC